>JAZNLC010000205.1:0-17361 GCA_045578895.1 Faecousia sp.
TTGACCGTTTGGCCTTCTTCCAGCGTTTCTCCCTTTTCCGGGTCGGTACGGATCACATAGCCTTCCTTTACGGTATCGCTGTTTTCTTCCTCACACAGGAACAGTACGCCCTGGCCGTTGAGGTAATTCTCCGCAATGGTACGCTCCTGATTCACCAGATCCTCCATGGTCTTTACCTGAGGCTCCGGTCCAAGGCTGACCCAAATACGGATCACGGTACCGACACCTACCTGCTTGCCGGGTTCCGGCACCTGGCGGATGATCTGACCCTTTTCATACTGGTCATTATGCTCGTAGTTGGGCGGATTGATGATAAAGTCGTCGCTGACCTGGAGCATATCATAGTTCTTGCCTACCAAAGTCGGAACACTGATCAGCGCGTCTTCAGAGTTGCCGCCGCTGCCCAGCAGAGCGATCAGAAACACCACAATGGCAATTACCGCTACCGCGGAGCACGCGATTACCGCGATGGTTGCAATCTTGCTGCGGGTTTCCTCTTCTTCATAGGCATCCTTACGCCGTTTTGGCGGATTCGTTTTTTTGTTATCCGCAGGTCTGCGGGCCGGCTTGTCTCCTGTATTTCTCTGGGGCGGCCGTCTGACACCGGCACCTGTTCCTGCTGCCACACGCTCTGCGGTAGAAGGTGTTTTTCTCTCAGGCGTAGGTTTAAACTGTGTCACCGCATCCGTAGGCGGAATGTTGTAGTCGAACAGGATGCTGGGGGTCTTCCGAAACTCATCCATATCGTAGAGCATGGCCGTTGCGGAAGCATAGCGGTCTGCCGGATCATGGGCCATAGCCTTCATAATGATCTGCTCCATGCCCCCGGGGATGCTGGGGTTGATGGTAGAAGGCATCTTTGCGCCGCCGTTGATATGCTGGATCGCCACCGCCACGGGAGATTCTCCGTTGTAGGGTGGGCGGCCCGTCATCATCTCATACATGACGGTGCCCAGGGAGTAGATATCGGAGCGGTCATCTACCCGGCCGCCCTTAGCCTGCTCCGGCGAGATATAATGTACAGAACCCAGTGCTTCCTTGGTCAAGGTATTGCCCTGGGACATGACCCGTGCGATACCGAAGTCAGCCACCTTCACGCTGCCGTTTTTCAGCACCATGATATTGTGGGGCTTGATATCCCGATGCACGATACCTCTGGAATGGGCATGTTCCAGCGCTTTGCTGATCTGGATACCAAAGTGGAGGGTCTCCTTCCAGTTCAGAACGCCCTTGTTTTCCATGTACTGCTTCAGGCTGATACCGTCGATCAGTTCCATAACGATATAATCCGCTCCGTTGACGTTGGAAACATCATACACCGCCACGATATTGGGATGCCCCAGCATGGCGACTGCCTGGCCCTCCGCCTGAAAGCGGCGCCGGAAATCATCGTCCTTGCAGTACTCGTCTTTCAATATTTTAATGGCGACCAGCCGGTTCAGCCGGTGACACCTTGCTTTATATACAATGGCCATGCCGCCGATACCGATCACTTCCAGGATCTCGTACCGGTTGTCCAGCAAGCGGCCAATATATTTATCATTATCCATTGGGTGAAACTCCTTTCGCAGCCGGACGGGATCATATTTGGATCAAAACACTTGTCACATTGTCCGGCGCTCCTCTGTTCTTGGCGATGTCCAGCAGCCGCTTGCAGCAATGCTGCTTGCTGACACCGTGGACCACCTCAAACAGGATCTCCTGGTCATCCATCATATTGGAAAGGCCGTCACTGCACAGCAGCAGGTAATCGCCTCGCTCCAGGGTATAATGAAACAGGTCGCACTCTGCAATCGCTTCCGTACCGATGGCACGGGTAATAAAATTCTTACCCGGATAGGTTCTTGCCATTTCAGGGGTCAGTTCGCCCCGCTCTACCATCATCTGCACCAGGGAATGATCCTTGGTCAGCTGCCGGATACCGTCGGTATTCACTGCATACACACGGCTATCGCCTACATTGACCACAGACACATGGGTCCCTTTGATCAGTACCGCCGCCAGGGTAGTACCCATACCGGAAAAATCCTCGATCTGAGCAGCCTGGTCATAAACGGTAAAGTTGGCAAGCTTTGTGGCTCTGTGGAGCATTTGGTCAATGCGCTCCTGGTTCATATTGGCATTCCAGGACTGTTTGATCTCCTGGACGAACACGTCGGAAGCCAATGTGCTGGCAATGTTTCCGGACTTGGCACCGCCCATACCGTCACACACAACGCACAATAGTGTGTTCCGGTCAAGCTGTTCGATCAGATAGGTATCCTGGTTTTGTGTACGCACACAACCGGGATCCGTCAAGCCCCAGCTTTGCATAGGCCTCATACTCCTTTCTCGTTATGTTTGCTGACTTTTCGCGTATTTTCTTCGCAGCTGTCCGCAGGAGGCATCAATGTCGCTTCCTAAGGTTCTGCGAACGGTGGCGGGAACACCGCCTTCTTCCAGAATCTGCTGGAACCTGGCAACCGCTTTTTTGGTGCTGGGTTTCAGCGGACTCTCTTCCACATGGTTCAGCGGGATCAGATTCATGTGGGCAGGCAAGCCCTTCAGCCGCTTCAGCAGCAGCCGGGCATCCTCTTCCCGGTCATTGACCCCGTCGATCATGGCATATTCAAAAGAGATGCGTCTGCCCGTCTCGGCATAATAATCCCGGCAGGCGCGCAGCAGTTCCTCGGTAGGATATGCCTTATTCACCGGCATGATGGTATTGCGCACCGTGTCATTGGGGGCATGCAGGGATACGGACAAAGTGATCTGCAGTTTTCTCTTGGCCAGTTCCCGGATCTTGGACACCAGGCCGCAGGTAGAAAGGCTGATGTGGCGCATGGAAATGTTCATACCCTCCGGGTCGTTGATCAGTTCCAAAAAGCGCATCACATTGTCAAAGTTATCCAGTGGCTCACCGATACCCATCAGCACGATATGGGATACCGGCAGGCCGGAATCCACCTGGGTAAACAGCACCTGATCCACCATTTCAAAAGGTTCCAAAGGCCGAACCAAACCGCCCAAAGTAGAGGCGCAGAAGGCGCAGCCCATGCGGCAGCCCACTTCCGTGGAAATACACACAGTATTGCCGTAGTGGTAGCGCATCAGCACCGTTTCCACACAGTTGCCGTCGGAAAGCTTCCACAGGTATTTGATTGTGCCGTCCTTCTGAGATTCCTGTTTGCGCACCACCTGGGGCGGCAGGATCGGATAAGTATCCGCCAGTGCCTTCCGCAGGCTTTGGGGCAAGTTGGTCATCTCGTCATAAGTACGAACACCTTTGTGCAGCCAGGAAAACACCTGCTTTGCCCGAAAACCCGGCTGTCCCAGGTCTTTGAGCACTTGCGTGATCTCCGGCAGGGTCATGGATTTCAAATGCTTGGTCATGCCATCCTCCGCATACGGCAAATAAAGAAGCCGTCGGTATCATACTGTCCCGGCACCAATGCCAGCATCCCGGATGTATTCTCCGGAAATGCCGCCGGCAGCGGCAGCGGTTCCAAAACAAAATTGGGATTCTCTTTCAGGAAAGCTTCCACAACACCTTCATTCTCCTGCCGCACCAATGTGCAGGTGGAATACAGCAGCACACCGCCGGGCTTGACATATCCGGCCTGATTGCGCAGGATCGCCAGCTGCAAAGCGGGCAGTTCCTTCATGGAAGCGGGGTCTTTGTAGCGAATATCGGGTTTCTTACGAATGATGCCGTAGCCGGAACAAGGCACATCGGCGATCACCGCGTCCATCGCCCCTACCCATTCCGGGCGGCACTGAGACGCATCCTGCCGGTACACATGGATATGTTCAAACCCAAGGCGCCGGGCACCGGATTGGATCAGCGCAGTCTTATGTTCATGGATATCGCAGGAATGGATCGTGCCCTGCCCTTCCATAGCAACGGCAGCGGCAAAGGACTTTCCGCCGGGGGCGCTGCAGCAATCCAAAATCTGCACATCCTCCCCCTTGGGAAGCCGGGCGCACAGCACGCTGAGCTTGGCCGCAGCATCCTGTACATAGAACAGTCCCTGCCGGAAGGCATCCAGCAGTTCCAGATTACCCACATGGGAAAGGATCAGGCAATCTTGCATCCAGGGATGATCCGCGGCAGCAACACCGGCAGCCTGCAGCATTTCTTTCAGTGCTTCCGTCGTAGTCCGCAGCGTATTGACCTGAACAACAGTATCCGGGGCGCTGTTATTGGCTTTCAGCATGGCCTCCATATTGCCGTGACCTACATAGCCGTCCAACAGGTCGATGAGCTTTTGCGGGTGGCTGTATTGATCCACCCAGGAAGCAGGCTGTTTCAGGTTTTCTTTTTCCCGCACCGCGCTGCGCAGCACACCGTTTACAAGGCCCGGAGCAAAGCGCTGCCTAGGGCAGTATTTTTTTGCCAGAGCCACCGACTCGTTGACCGCGGCAGACTCCGGGATCTTATCCATTTCGTAAAGCTGGTACAAGCCCAAGTGCAGAATGTCGTGGAGCACCGGATGCAGATCCTTCAGCTTTCCCGTCAGGAGCTGCTTGAGGTAAAAATCCAGCTTCAGCTTATTTTGCAGCACGCCGTAGCACAACCGGGTGGCCAACGCCGCTTCCCGGCCATCCAGGCGGTCCCGCTGCAGGTATTCTTTCAGCACACCGTTGGACCAGGCACCGTCTTTCCGGCAGGCGATCAGCACATTCAGCGCGGTTTCTCTTGCGCCCATGGTCAGATCTCCAAGGGATGGCCACGGAAATAATCCGGCGCTGCCATCCGCTTACCGCCTTCCGCCTGCAAAGAACGGATCTCCACCGCACCTTCACCGCAGGCAATCTGCAAACCGGTCTTGGTCAGTGCCAAAACCGTTCCGGGCACTGCACCTGCCGTGCCCTCTACGATGACCGTACTGTGAATTTTAAACTTAGTACCGCCGATCTCCGCTGTGGCAACGGGCCAGGGGTGCAGGCCACGCACATGGTCGTGCACCTGTTGGGCGGTCTTGCTCCAATCGATGGGGCACATGGTCTTATCCAGCATGGGCGCAAAGGTGACGCAATCCGGGTCCTGGCAACAGCCGCAGCAGGAATCGCCGCACTTGGCCCGGTTCAGGGTTTTGCAAAGCAGATCAGCACCCAAAACCGCAAGGCGGTCCAGCAGTTCGCCGGCGGTCTCGTTTTCACCGATGGGTGTTTTTGCCACATCGATCACATCGCCGGCATCCATTTCCAGCACCATATGCTGGGCGGTAACACCGGTTTCCTTTTCTCCGTTCAGCACTGCCCACTGATAGGGCGCGCTGCCCCGATATTGGGGCAAAATGCTGGCGTGGATATTGATACAGCCACACTTGGGAATGTCCAGCACCCGCTGGGGCAGGATACGGCCATATGCCACCACCGCGACCACATCGGGCTGCAGGTCCGCCAGCGTTTGTACCGTTTCGTCATCCCGGAAGTTTTCAGGCTGGAAAACAGGGATTCCCTTTTCCAGCGCCACTTCTTTCACCGGGGAATATACCATTTTCATGCCGCGGCCCTTAGGGCGGTCCGGCTGGGTGTAGACACCGACCACATCAAAGCCCTCTTCCAGTACCTTTTTCAGGCAGGTAGCGGCAATATCCGGTGTACCCATAAACACAACGCGCATGCACGTTCCTCCAAATAATTATTCCGCGCCCAGTTCCTCATCGGTCAGGAAGCGCTCCATGACTTCGGTATAAATAATGCCATCCAGGTGATCCAATTCATGGCAGAAACAGCGGGCGATCAGTTCCTCACCTTCCGCTTCGTACCAATCGCCGTAACGGTCCTGGGCTCGGACCTTGGCATAGTAAGGCCGTTTCACCAGGCCGTACTTACCGGGAACGCTCAGGCAGCCCTCTGCGCCCTCCTGCTCACCGTCGGTCTCCAGCAATGTGGGGTTTACCAATTCGAGAATCTCCTCGCCGGTATCCACAATCACCACCCGGCGCAAAATGCCCACCTGGGGTGCAGCCAGGCCGACGCCGTTGGCTTCTTCTAGAGTCTCAGCCATATCATCCAAAAGCTTGTGCAGCTTCTGATCAAAAGCCGTTACCGGTTTGCACACCTTGTGCAGCGCAGGTTCTTTATCTGTCAGGATTTTCCGAAGTCCCATAGTTTTTCTCCTCTTAGGCTGAGAGAACTCGAACCCAACCAGGTTTTCAGCTTCCTGCATTCCCCAATCCATCAGAAAATCCCTTGATAATACAGCAAGTATTGTCTTCGGGATTTTCTTTGTCTTGGAAAATGCAGGGAGCTGAAAACTGCTTGACACCTCTCAGCAACAAATTTTTGATTAATTTTTGGTGCAGATGACGCCGCCTTGCTGACGCAAGGCAAGGAAGATAAGGCAAAAAGCAGCAAAAAGAGCTGCTGAGAGGCTGATTCGGTTCGAGTCCTCTCAGCCTAGTCGTATCCGTTAATATCCGCGAAAGCGGAAATACCCCGATTGGCTTTGTCCATGGAGAACTGCCGCAGCAGATGCGCTATCAGCAGCCGCTTCTGCCGGTCCATCAGGCAGCGCAAAGTAATGCGGTAACGGAAATGATAATTGATTTTCGGTACCGGGCAAGGGGCAGGCCCCAAAAGCCCGTAATCGCCGCATTTGTACGCAGGGTCACTGAGACAAGCTTTTATACTGTCACGGAATTTAGCCGCGCCCCGCAAAACAGCCGTTTCGTCCATGCCGGTAAAGGTGATCTGCGTCAGATCGCCAAAGGGCGGCACGCCCTGCAGCTTTCGCAGGCCGATCTCCAATTCATAGAACCCTTCATAGTCCTGCTGTGCCGCCAGGTTGATCACCTTATGGCTTGGCACCATGGTTTGGATCATGGCCCGGCCCGGGTTTTCGCCCCGGCCTGCCCGGCCCACCACCTGCGTGAGCATATTGAAGGTCGTCTCCGCGCTGCGGTAACTGTCCGTATACAGGCTCAAATCCGCGTCCAAAACGCCTACCAGGGTCACATTGGGCATATTCAGGCCCTTGGCTACCATTTGGGTGCCAAGAAGCACCGGTATATTTTTATTTTTAAAATGTTCCAGGATCTTCTCGTGGGTGTTCACAGCACTGACCGTATCCGTGTCCATTCTGTCCACCTGAATACCCGGGATCATTTCTTCCAGCTCCAGCTGAACCTTCTGTGTGCCTGCGCCGATGCGCTTCCAGCTGCCGCCGCAGCCGCAGGTGGCGCTTACCTTTTGGGAATATCCGCAGTAATGGCACATCAGCCGTTCATTGGCGCTGTGATAGGTCAGCCTTGCGCTGCACCGGGGGCATTCCGGGGCCGTGCGGCAATCCATACACACCAGGGCACGGCTGTTGCCCCGGCGGTTCAAAAAGAGAATGGTTTGAGAGTCCGCTTGCATGGTTTTACGGATCTCATCCAAAAGCGTGCAGCTTAAAGAAAGGTCATTGCCCTCTCTTAATTCTTCCCGCATATCTACAATTTCAACAGAGGGCAGCGATTTTCCGTTATACCGCTCTGTAAGGGTATAAAGCTGATACCTGCCCTCTTTGGCGTGGTACATGGTCTCGACGGAAGGTGTCGCAGAACCAAAGAGCACCAGTGCTTTCTCTTTGATTCCCCGCCAAAGCGCTACATCCCGGGCAGAATACCGGGGCGCGTTCTCCGATTTGTAGGAATGCTCCTGCTCCTCGTCCAAAATCACCAGGCCCAGATCCACGCAAGGCGCGAAGACCGCGCTTCGGGTACCTACCACCACTTTGGCTTCTCCACTGCGGATCCGCTTCCATTGGTCGTAACGTTCTCCGGGCGGCAGGCTGCTGTGCAGCACTGCTACTGTCTGCCCAAAATGAGCAGCCATCAATCCCAGCAGTTGGGGTGTCAGTGCAATCTCCGGCACCAAAAGTACCGCACTTTTATTCTTTTGCAGGCAGCTTTGTATCAGTTGGATATAAACCGAGGTCTTGCCCGAGCCGGTAACGCCGTACAGAAGGGCCGTTCCCGGTTCCTGGGCGGTAAGCTGGCTGTATAATCCTTCGTAGGCCTTTTGCTGCTGTTCGTTCAGCACCAGCGGGCCTTCTAACGGCACCGGTTTGATCTCCCGGCAGCGCAGTACGGGGCGCACGGACAGTTCCACATAGCCCAGCTTTTCCAGCCGGTTAACGGTGGTAACACCGGCACCGGTATAGTAGCACAGTTCCTTTACGGAAGCAGCGCCCACGGCGCAGAGGGTCTGCAGCACAGAACGCTGCATGGCTGCGGATTTGGGTCTGCTGTCCGCGTATGCCATCGCCTCCTCAGCGGATACCGCCAAAGAAGCAATTTTTTCTGTTTTGTCATTTGCACGGCGGCGGTAATCCGTCGTTGCCGAGATCCATTTTTTACGGATCAGGTAACCCACAGCCTTGTGAAAAGCTTCCTCCTCAGCAACAGCTTCCCGCAGTTGCCGGTCTTCCGCTTCGCCGCCCAGGTTCTGAAGTGCATTCAGCAATTTCAGCGCATCCGGCTGGCGAATGGCGGCATTCTGCCAGGAAGTGTCTTCGGTCAGGCGGTAGGTTTCCTTGGTTTGAAACCAAAGTCCCGCAGGGAGCATGGTGCGAATGGCATCGTAAAATGTGCAGAAGTACCGCTCACGCAAAAACGCCGCCAGCCGCAGCATTTTCGTGTCCAGCAGCGGTTCCGCGTCCAGGCAGCGTTCCACTGCCTTCAAGCCTTCGCTGCTGCCGTCCTCCACTTGCAGCACAATGCCCTCCGTGGGCTTGTTCCCTCTTCCAAAGGGGATCATAACACGCATGCCGGGCAGCACTGCCAGATTCTGGGGAATTCGATAGGAATAGGGCTTGTCAATAGCAAAGTTAGCCGCGGCAACGGCGATTCTTGCGATCATACAGCCCTCTCCTTTCTCTTTCAGCGGTAATTTAGTTCTTGTACTCGTCCTTTATGGTAGCGGTCAGCTTTCCCTCGGCAACCTCACGAATCGCCAGGGTAACAGGCTTGTCGGTCAGTTCCTCCTGGAAGGCTTCTGCCTCTTCGGCGATCTGACGGGCACGGTGTGCCACCACATTGACCAGCAGGTAACGGCTGTCCACATTCTTCAGCATGTCAGCAACGGGGGGGTAAAGCATAGTAATTTCCTCCAATTATTCCTTTGCCACTTGGGCAATAATATTTAAAATTTCTTCCGCACAGGTTTCTACCTGATTGTTGGTTACTGTATAGTCGTACCAGCTGACCTGGTCCATTTCCCATTTTGCCCGTTCCAGACGGATTTGAATCTGGTCTTCAGGAGTATCTCCACGGCTGCGAAGCCGGCGCTCCAATTCTTCGGCAGAGGGAGGCAAAATAAAGATCAGCGTTGCGTCCGGGCGCTTGTCCTTTACATTCCGGGCACCTACCGGCTCGATGTCCAAAATCACATGGCCCCTTGCCATTTTTTCTTCCAGTTGGGCAATGGGTGTTCCGTAGTAATTTTTCGCGTGGTTGTCATATTCCAAAAAAGCGTTCTGGGCGATCATGGTCTCAAAGTGCTCTTTGGTAATGAAGTAATAATGTACGCCATCCTGCTCACCGGGGCGCGGTTTTCTCGTGGTAGCGGATACAGAGAAGGACAGATCGTCCCTGGCAGCCATTACTTTGCTAAGCACCGTGCTTTTTCCCACACCGGAAGCGCCGGAGATCACAAATAATTTTCCCATTCTATTCTTCCTCCCTATTCTCTCCTGTCCACCGGGCAGAAAGGGTGTCTGTAGTCATTGCCGACAGGATCACATGATCCGTATCCATCAGGATCACAGCGCGGGTCTTGCGGCCATAGGAAGCGTCGATCAGCATGCCACGGTCCTTGGCCTCCTGCATCACACGCTTAATGGGTGCGGAGTCCGGGTCCATAATGGCCAAAATGCGTTTGGCTGCCACCATACTGCCAAATCCGATATTGATCAGTGTCATAGTAACCTCTTACTCGATATTCTGGGTCTGTTCACGGATCTTTTCCAGCTCCGCCTTGATATCCACAACGATTCTTGCCAGACGCACATCGGTACACTTGGAGCCGATGGTATTGGCTTCCCGGTTCATCTCCTGCAGCAGGAAATCCAGCTTCCGGCCGATAGCGCCACCGCCGGTGAGCATATTGTTCATCTGCTCCAGGTGGCTGCGCAAACGGACGGTTTCCTCATCCACCGCCACCTTGTCGGCGAAGATAGCAGCTTCGGTCAGGATTCTGCTTTCATCGATGGCGGTATTTTCCAAAACTTCCCGAAGCTTGTTTTCCAGACGGGTACGGTAGTCAATGACCGTTTGGGCATTCCCCGCTTCCACCTGGGCAACCAGTTCCAGAATCGTCCGGCCTCTGCTGCGCAGATCATTGTCCAAAGCCTTGCCCTCGGCGCAGCGCATGGTATCATAGCCTTCCAAAGCCTTTGCAACAACACCCATCAGGTCACTGCGCAGCTGGTCTTCGTCCACTTCCTGCTTCTCCACGGTAAAGACTTCAGGCAGGCGGGAGACAGTGGATACACTGATGTCATCTCTAACACCGAAATCCGCCACCATCTGCCGCATGGCGGACAGGTAGCCTTCCAGCACGGCCTTGTTCAGAGTGACAGCTACATCGCCCTCCGCTTCCGAACGCAGGGAAATGAATACATCCACCTTACCTCTGGAAATGGAAGCCTTCACCGCCTGCTTTACGGTCTCTTCCGCAAAGGACAGCATTCTAGGCAGCCGCACGGAGCAATCCAAATATCGATTGTTGACGGATCGGATTTCCACCGTAAATTCCCGGCCGTTTACCGTTTCCACGGCACGGCCATAGCCGGTCATACTTTTGATCAAATTGATTATCCCCTTTTTCAAAATCCGTGCAGATCTTTCTGCGCGTATCCTGTAATTGTATATACCGTTTGTTTTTTCTTTGTCACGAGTCTGTCATACAGCACCGAAGCCGCAATTCCCAAACCGAAGGCAACGCATCCGCCCAGGGGGCCTTTCCCCCACAGCAGGCTGCCTGCCAAGTATCCCAGGAAGAACAGCACCAACGGCAGCATATACAGCACTGCCGCAGCCGCCAGCACCGGGCCCGACTCAGATTCGATCACTACCAGCTCTCCTGCCCTCGCACCGATGGGATTTTTCGCCGTCAGCAGCAAAGTCTCCTGGGCGGCACCGCAGCCGGAGCACTTATGGCAATCTCCGGAGCAGGCGCTCTGCCGGATGTGGATGACCTGGGCGGTTCCGTCTTCCAGCGTCTTTTGTACACGGACTGTTTGGGTCATTTGTCAGCGTCCTTTTCTTCAATTTCCTTCACGGCAGCCGATATGGTGTAGGTTTTCATGGCACCGACTTCACCGAAACCGTCGCCCATGATGATATTGGCCTTCAGCGTGTAGTTGCCCGCTGTTATGTTGGCAAAGTCCACCGTAACGGAAATGTCCTCAGCGGTCATGTTCTTGACCAGATCCTTTTCACCACGGACATTCACCGCCAGTTCCTGGGTAATAAATTCCACCTCAAGACCTTCCGGAACATTCAGCGCCGCAAATTCTGTCACCGTCAGGCTTGTGGTCATCAGGTCCGGGAATTCCACCTTTACCTTAGCGGTGGTCTTACCGGAAAGATTTTCAAAGCCCGAAGGTACATGGATACTAAATTCCAGTTCTGTATCCTTCAGCAGTTCTCCCAGGCTGATGGTTCCCAGGAGGATCTCATCGATCTCAGCCAACGCTGTCTCATTACCGGCAATTTTGATCACCGCAGGATCAATGGTGATCTTACTGGTCTGTTCTGTCGCGCCGCCGCCGGCAACAACTTCCACCACCAGGTTGATCTCTTTGACCCGCTTGATGTATAGGGTGACGCTCACTTCTGCTATGTTCGCCTGCACCATTTTGGCATCCACAGGATTGCCCTGGGCATCGCATAGGGTGAAACGTTTGGTCTCGATAAAGGATTCATTTTTATCCTGCAGATCTATCTCCACGATAGCTTGGGTGATCGGATCCACCGAGGAGGCAGGGCCGGTAATCGTAACATAGGGATGATCCAACTCAATGTTTTCTTTATCAGCGATATAGTCCTTGTGCACCGTACCCTGATAGGTCACATTGACCGGGATTTCCTTGGTAATACGGCGCTCGATCTCCACTGTTACCATGCTGGGATACTGGCTCTGCACGGTAAATGCGTTGTCGGGGATATCGCCGGGGTAATACACATTATAGCGCAGGTTATGGATACCTGCCTCGCCGATCTTGGACAGGTCGGCGATCACGGTGATGTTGGAGCTGTCCAGTTTATTCAGTTCCCGGCGGTTACCGTACAGCGTCAGTGTAACCGCAGGCTTTTCCTCGGAGACGATCATCAAATTACGCTCTTCCAGCAGCGCCTCACCCTGATAGGATACGGGAATGTCGTAGAAGGTACCTTCCCGCTCAGAGCTGACAAAGGTGATCACATACGCCCACAGACAGAAAGCGATGGCGACGGACAGCAGCATGGGAAGGATCTTATTTTTGAACATTGCTGTCTTCCCCCTTTCCCTTCTTGTTCAGCTTCTGGCGGAGCATGACTACCAGACTTTCTTCCTTGTGTTCCGTATTGGCGCAGAGTTCATTGCGCAGCAGCCGTTCCAGTGTCTGCGGAGCCAGGTAGCGCTTGAGCATACCGCCTACGGCAACCGAAATCGCACCGGTCTCTTCCGATACGATTACGACTACCGCGTCGGAAACTTCACTGATACCTACGCCCGCTCTGTGACGGGTTCCCAGGTCAGCGCTGAGCCGGTTGCTGTCAGACAGCGGCAATACGCAGCCGGCTGCCGCCACACGGCCTTCACGGATGATCATGGCACCGTCGTGCAAGGATGCCAGGGGGAAGAAGATATTCCGCAGGAGCTGTTCCGACACCTGACCGTCAATGGCAGTGCCGGTCTTCATATATTCCTCCAGGTGGCTGTCTCGTTCAAATACGATCAGCGCGCCTACCCTGGCCTTACTCATGGCTTCGCAGGCCATCACCGTTTGGGTAATCACAGGATCCATCTCCTGCTCCGCTTTTTGTATGCCAAAGATTTTCTTCAATTTCATATTGCTCAAATGGTCCAGCATCCGGCGCAGCTCCGGCTGGAACAGGATCACAATCGCAATCAAACCGACGGCCAGCAGCTGATCGATCAGGAAGTTCATGGTGTGCAGCCGCAATGCCTCTGTGACCCAGGAACATGCCAGGATCACCACCACCACCCGCGCGATTCTGCCGGTTCCGGTAGCGCGGAACATAGGAATCAGCTTATACATCAGAAATGCGACCAAAACAATATCCAAATAATCAGACCACTGCATTTTTCCAAAAGACTGGAACATTTCCTGTATCTGAGTCATACGCGCGTCTACCCCTTTTCTGTATCATAACGGCAGCATTTCCGGTCAATCCGTATAGCCGCCCTATTATCTGTACTATTATAGCGGATTGCGCGTTGTATAGCAATAGGAAATGTGGATTTTTTTATTTCCTGCCCCACAAATTCTTTGCCGCGCGCAGCAGGTACATACTTTGAGCGTTGGAGGCATCCAGACCAAAACTGATCCGGACGGTTCCTGTTTCCAGCGTCCCGGCGCTTTCGTGGGCCAGTGGCGCACAATGCAGACCGGCCCGCACGGCGATCCCCATGCGGGCAAGCTTTTCGGCCGCTTCCTCGCAGTCTTCCGGGGGGACAAAAGACAGTGTGCCGCACTGATGGTCACCGGCAAATACACGGATACCCAATTTTTCCAAACCCTTTGCGCATATTTTTATCTGTTCTTTCTCCCTTTTCCCAATATGACCGATTCCCTGGTGCAGCAGGTATTCCAGCCCTGCGCTGAGACCTGCAATGCCCGGCACATTCACCGTTCCCGCTTCCAGCCGCTCCGGCAGTTCCTCCGGCATCTGCTGCAGAATCGATTGATTTCCCGTGCCGCCGTACAGCAGAGGCTCGGCACGGTCTCTGCAAAGAAGCAACCCGGTCCCCTGGGGACCCAGCAAACCCTTATGCCCGGGCATGGCGATAAAATCCGCTCCCAGCCGTTCCAATCCCACCGGCAGCGACCCTGCCGATTGGGCAGCGTCGATGACAAACGGCACACCGTACTTTCTGCACAGCGCGCTCATTTCCTCCACCGGCAGGCAATAGCCGAAGACATTGGAAACATGGGTAAATACTGCCGCATCCGCCCCGGCTTTCAGTGCCCGTTCAAAGGCATCCAGCGTATCCTCCCAGTCAAACAGCCGCCGCCCTGCCACTGTAATGCGGGCATCCAATCCATGGAGCGGCCGTGTCACCGCGTTATGCTCAAAGCCGGAGACTGTCACATGGCTTCCCGGTTTGACCAATGTGCGGATGGCGATATTCAGGGCATGGGTGCAGTTGGATGTGAACACCACCTGCTCCGGCTTGCAGTCAAACATCTGTCCCGCCAATTCCCGGCAGCGGTATACCCGCCGGGCGGCCTCCATGGCCGCCTGATAGCCGCCCCGGCCCGGATTCGCGCATTGCTCTATGGCATCCAACACTGCTTTTTTTACCGCCGCAGGCTTGCGGAAAGAGGTGGCGCCGTTGTCCAGGTAGATCACAACTGCACCTCCTGGATATCCCCGTCCTCCATTTGCAGATAGATTTTTCGCATTGGAACCTGCCTCTGCCGCAGCAGTTCCACACCCTTTGGTCCATCCCGCAGGCTTAGACGCAGGCAGTAGCCACAGCCCTGGGCCTCCATCCACCGGGGTGTGCGCTGCAATGCGCAGCTAACCCCGGCCTTATTCAGAACGCTTTCTCCCCGCTGAGCAAAGGTGACCGAGCGAAAGGTAACAAAATAGCTCTTCATACAGCAAAACCTCCCGGGTCAGCCTATGCCCGGGAGGTCGAAATTGTTCGTATTTTATTCCTCAAGTAAGCATACCGCATGGCAAGCCATGCCTTCGCCGCTGCCGGTAAAGCCCAAATGCTCTTCCGTGGTGGCTTTCACATTGACCCGGCTGATATCGATCTGCAGATCTGCCGCAATATTTTCCATCATCTGCGGAATATACGGCTTCAGCTTCGGCGCTTGCGCGATCATAGTTACATCCACATTGCTGACATGGCAGCCGGCCGCATCCAGCTTTTCCCTGACACAGCGCAGCAGCATTCTGGAGTCCGCGCCCTGATAGCGCATGTCCGTATCCGGAAAGTGGTAGCCGATATCCCGCAGACCCGCAGCACCCAGCAGCGCGTCCATCACCGCATGGAGCAGGACATCCGCATCGGAGTGTCCCAGCAAACCTACCGTATGGGGGATCTCCACACCGCCGATGATCAGTTTCCGGCCTTCCACCAAGCGGTGGACATCATATCCGTGTCCGATCCTCATTTTCTATCCTCCAAAAACAGCTTTGCTACCAATAAGTCTATGGGTGTGGTGACCTTCAAGTTCCGCTCGTCGCCTTCCACGATCTTCACTGACATCCCCATCCGTTCCACGGCAGAGCAATCATCCGTGATTTCCGCGCCGTCGTCCTTCGCCTTCTTCAGCGCTGCCCGCAGCAGGGCAATATCAAACACCTGCGGTGTTTGAATGGCATACAGCTTCTTTCTCTCCGGCGTTTCCTTCACTACACCGCCGGTAACGATCTTGATGGTGTCCTTTACCGGGATACCGGGTGCGGCCGCACCGTAAGAATTGGCTGCCCGTACTGCCCGATCGATCACCTGCCAGGTGATCAGCGGCCGGGCGCCGTCATGGATCGCTGCCAGCTTGACTTTGTCCGACAGTGCGTTCAGCCCTGCGCCCACCGATTCGGGACGGTTGCTGCCGCCGGCGACCACTGCCTTGACTTTCTCGATCCCGGCGCACAGCGACATAATCGGCACGATCAAATCAGGGCGGGTCACTACAACGATTTCCCTGATTGCATCGCATTGCGCAAACGCGCGCACCGAGTGCATCACCAACGGTTCTCCTTCCAAAGGCTCCATGATCTTGTCGATGCCGCCCATACGGGAAGCAGCGCCTGCCGCCACGATCACCGCGCCGCAGTATTTCAGTTTCAAAAGCTTTCGCCCCAAACGGGTCACATTGGAAATGTCCATACTCAAAGCTCCATAATCAGTTTCTTGAAATATTCTCCACGAACCATAAAGTTCTTAAACTGGTCAAATGCCGGACTGGCAGGGCTCATCAGCACCACATCGCCGGCTTGTGCTGCTGCGGCAGCGCTGCGAACAGCATCTTCAAAGTTTTCGCACATCACGGTCTGCGGCTTCTCCCCTTCGCAGACTTCCACAGCTTCACGAATCTGTTCCGCCGTATCACCGTTTAAGAACAGCTTACGAACATGCGCGCAGATCTCCGGCCCCAGCACATCAAAGGGCACTTTCTTGTCATAGCCACCGGCAATGAGAATTACTTTTTGGTCAAAGCTGTGAAGGCCCGCAATGGTACGGCTTGGGGAAGACGCAATAGAATCGTTGTAGAAGCGAATACCATCCTTCACTCTCACCAGCTCGATCCGATGCTCCACTCCGCCAAAGGTCTTCGCCACATGCCGGATCACTTCGTCACCGGCAAGGCCGTCCACCGCCAGGATCGCAGCCATGTAGTTTTCAATATTATGGTCACCGGGAATCAGGATATCCTTTGTTTCCAGCACCGCTGTTTCGCCCCGGAAGATGGTGCCGTTCTTTTCCCACACCCCGTTGGTTTTTTGTTTCCGGGAGAATTTTTTGGTATGGCCCACACCGGCAAAACCATCGGTAATGGCATTGTCCGCGTTCAGGATCAGGGTATCTTCCGGCATTTGGAAACGGAAGATATTAGTCTTGGCCAGCACATACTCGTCCATATCCTTATGGACATCCAAATGATTGGGCGCCAGATTGGTCACCACCGCAACGGAGGGACTCCGCTTCATATCCATCAGCTGGAAAGAACTCAGCTCCACAACCGCAATATCATCTTTCCGCATTTGCCTGCAAAGAGGCAGCAGGGGTGTGCCGATATTGCCGCCCAACCACACCGTTTTACCGGCAGCTTTCAGTATCGCCGCGATCAGAGATGTCGTGGTGGTCTTGCCGTCAGAGCCGGTCACAGCCAGGATCTTGCAGGGGCAGACCTCGAAAAATACTTCCATCTCGCTGGTCACTTCCGCGCCCTTTTCCCGAAGGGCAACCAGGTCGGGGTTATTGGGGTGCATACCCGGCGTGCGGAATACCAATTCCGCTTCCACATTCTTCAGGTAGTTCTCACCCAAATGGAGAGTGCAGCCCATTTTCTCCAGCTCCAGCACATCTGCATCCAGCTTTTCCCTGGGAGTGCGGTCGCAGCCGATCACGCTGCACCCAAATTCCAGCAGCAGCTTTACCAACGGCCGGTTGCTGACACCCAGTCCGCAAACGGCGATT
>JAZNLC010000206.1:0-5339 GCA_045578895.1 Faecousia sp.
GGCAAAAATCTTTGATTTTTGACTGGGGGATTCCATGCTGCAAAGCAGCATATCGCCCTACGGGCGATGAATCCCTCCACCGCTTACGCGGTCCCCCTCCCTTTGACAAGGGAGGCTTTGCACCGCTAAACGATCATTTACATAAGGAGTTTCTATGAAAGAACGAATCCAAAAGATATTATCTGCCCGGGGTGTGGCATCCCGCCGCAAGGCAGAAGAAATGATCACTGCCGGCCGGGTTGCCTGCAATGGCATCGTCTGCAATTTGGGCGAAACTGCCGACCCGTACACGGATGTCATTACCGTGGACGGCGTGGATATTGATGCGCAGCCGGAATATGTCTATATCATGCTCCATAAGCCCCGGGGATTTGTTACGACGCTTTCCGATGAAAAAGGCAGAAAGAACGCTGCCCAGTTGGTATCCGATTGCGGCGTGCGGGTCTATCCCGTGGGTCGGCTGGATATGGATTCCGAGGGCCTTCTGCTCTTTACCAATGACGGCGAATTCGCCAACGGGATGATGCACCCCAGGCATGAAGTGGATAAAACGTATCGCGCGTTTGTCACCGGCTACAGCCCGGATGCTGTGGAGAAACTGAAGCAGCCCATCACGCTGGACGGCTATACCATCCGCCCGCCGAAGATCAAAGTTGAAGGGGAGGGGCGGCTGCTGGTAACCATCCATGAGGGACGCAACCGGCAGGTACGCCGTATGTGCGCCGCTGCCGGTATGACCGTCACCCGCCTGATCCGAATCCGGGAGGGAAGCTTGTCTTTGGGAGACCTGCCCAAGGGAAAATGGCGTTATTTGTCCGCTGATGAAGTCAGGAGTCTGTCCTATAACTGCGGTAAATGATCGTTTAGCGCACCAACCAAGGCCCCCTTGCCTAAAGGGGGCTGGCAAAAATCTATGATTTTTGACTGGGGGATTCCATGCTGCAAAGCAGCATATCGCCCTATGGGCGATGAATCCCTCCACCGCTTACGCGGTCCCCCTCCCTTTGACAAGGGAGGCTTTGCACCGCTAAACGATCATTTACGAAATCGATTTGCAATTTATTGCGACTTATCTTGCAAAAATGGCAGAGATCATGTATGATAGAGTCAAATCCGATAATTTGGAGGAAAAGAAAGAATGAATATACTCTCCAAACTGCAAAATGAATCCCACCGCTTCTCCAAGGGCCAGCGGGCTCTTGCCCGATATATTTTGGATGCCTATGACAAAGCCGCCTTTATGACGGCAAATGCTTTGGGCAAAGCCGTTGGCGTTTCCGAATCCACCGTGGTTCGCTTCGCGGTGGAGCTTGGTTATGCGGGATATCCCGAAATGCAGAAAGCTCTGCAGGAGATGGTGGTCAACCGCCTTACCTCCGTACAGCGAATCGAAGCCATGGGCGACCGGCTGGGGAATCAGGATGTGCTGTCCATGGTCATCCAGGCGGATATGGAAAAACTGCGGCAGACCGCGGAGATTGTCAGCCGCAAGGATTTCCACGCGGCTGTAGACGCGGTTTTGAACGCCCGCAGAGTGTTTATTTTGGGCGTGCGTTCTACGGCATCCCTGGCCAACTTCCTGGGTTACTACCTGGGGCAGATGCTGGATACAGTTCATACGGTCACATCTTCCGGTTATTCCGCTGTCTTTGAGCAGGTGATCAGTGTGGATGAGCGGGATGCCGTTATTGCTTTCAGCTTTCCCCGGTATTCCACTTCCACCGCCCGTGGCGCGGAATATTGCCGCAGTAAGGGTGCCAAGGTCATCGGCATCACAGACTCCTTAGGCTCGCCTCTTGGCCGCAGCTGTGACCATGTGCTGCTGGCAAAAAGCGACATGATCTCCCTGGTCGACTCCCTTACTGCACCATTGAGCATCGCAAACGCACTGATCGTGGCCATCGCGGCCAAGCGTGAGCGGGAACTGCAGCAGAAGTTCGAACAGCTGGAATCTTTGTGGGAGAAGTACAATGTTTACGAAAAGCAGGGGGATGCATGATGCTTGACGGTATCGTCATCGGCGGCGGTGCTGCCGGCCTCTATGCTGCGATCCACGCCGCTAAGCTTGGAAGCAAGGTGCTGCTTTTGGAACGCAATGACCGGCTTGGCAAGAAGCTGCTGATCACCGGTAAGGGCCGCTGCAATGTGACCAACGATTGCTCCGCCCAGGAGGTGCTGCAGAACATTCCCCGCAACGGTCGCTTTCTTTATTCCGCTATGGAGAATCATCCCCCCAGGGCTGTGATGGACTTTTTGGAAGCCCAGGGCTGCCTGCTGAAGACCGAACGGGGCAATCGGGTATTTCCTGTCAGTGATAAGGCCCAAAGCGTCCTGGAAGCCCTGAGAAGCGCTGCTGCCAAAGCCGGTGTTACCGTGCGCACGGGCAGGGCAGTGGAGATCCTGACCAATGAGGGCCGCGTCAGTGCTGTCCGTACCGAGAAAGAAACGCTTTCATGCAGCTGGGTGATCCTGGCCACCGGAGGTCTCAGCTATCCTACTACCGGTTCCACCGGCGACGGCTACCGTATGGTACAAAAACTGGGCCATACGATCACAGCCTGCGAAGGAAGCCTGGTGCCTTTGGAAACGGAGGGGACTGACTGCCCCGATATGCAGGGTCTGTCCCTTCGTAATGTGGCAGTGAAGCTGGTGAATGAAAAGGGCAAGGTTCTGTATAAGGACTTTGGTGAGCTGCTGTTTACCCATTTCGGCATTTCCGGCCCTACGGTGTTGTCGGCATCCGCTCATCTGAAGGGAAGCTGCCGCTTTGCTATCGACTTAAAGCCTGCGTTGGATGAAGGCAAGCTCAATGACCGGATCCTCAGGGATCTGGAAACCTACCGCAACCGTACCATGGAAAATGCCCTGACGGATCTGCTGCCAAGATCCATGATCCCCGTGGTGCTGCGGCGGCTGAACATTGACCCGCAGCTGCAGGCCAATTCCCTGAAAAAACAGGACCGCCGTGCCCTTGTGGAACTGCTGAAGAACTTTACCGTGACAATAACCGGCAAACGGCCGGTAGCGGAAGCAATCATCACCTCCGGCGGCATTAAAACTTCCGAGATTGATCCCAAGACCATGGAATCAAAGCTGGTTGACCGGTTATACTTCGCAGGAGAGATCATTGACTGTGATGCCTATACCGGCGGTTTTAACCTGCAGATCGCCTGGGCGACGGCCTTTGCAGCAGCCAACGGCACCTGTAAAACAGAGCATTGACAAAAACGCTATGTTGTAATAAAATAACCACTGGTATTGATTATCACCGATTATGGAGGTGTTTTTATGTACGAGAAACTGGTATCTTACGCAGCAAAGCAGCTGGAGCTGGAAGTGGATGAGATCACTCCCAACAGCACTTTCGAGAGCCTGGGCATCGACTCCCTGGACATCGTTGAGATGATCATGGATCTGGAGTCCGAGCTGGGCGTTGAACTGGAGATGGAAGATCAGCAGATCTCTACCTTCGGTGAACTGGCTGAGTTTATCGAATCCAAGCTGAACTAAAGCTCCAAAGTTTAAACTTTATACCCTTGTTGCGGCGGGCCGGCTTGTAACAAGGTCGCACTAGTCGGGGAGTTAGCGGTGCTCTGTACCTGCAATCCGCTACAGCAGGGATGAATTCCCACACCCGGGCTTGTCTTAGTATCGTCTGAGCCATGTAAGCGGTGTTGAAGGATTGGTCTTGCGCAACGGAATCCCGTGAACCATGTCAGGTGGGGAACCAAGCAGCATTAAGCGGATCTTTCCGTGTGCCGCGAGGTTGCCGTTCCCGAGCTGGCTGCATGGTTACCGGGTATTAAGCTGGCACAAATGTGGGTGTGCGATCTTGTTATGAGCCGGTCTTGTTTGAATTTTGTATTTACCGGAGGTGAGCGCATGTATCAAGCTTTATACCGAAAATACCGCCCCCAGACCTTTGACGATGTGGTCGGTCAGAGTGCGGTGACAACGACACTGAAAACCCAATTGCAAAGCGGCAAGCTGAGCCATGCGTATCTGTTCACCGGCTCACGGGGTACAGGTAAGACCAGCTCTGCCAAGATCCTGGCTAAGGCGGTCAACTGTGAAAACCTCCAGGACGGCAATCCCTGCGGTGTCTGCCAGGCCTGCCGGACCATTGACTCCGGTGCCTGTATGGATGTTTTGGAGATCGATGCCGCATCCAACAACGGTGTCGATAATGTCCGCGACCTTCGGGACGATGCTATATATACCCCTTCGCAGGTCAAGAAGCGTGTGTATATCATCGATGAAGTGCACATGCTGTCCATCTCGGCATTCAATGCGCTGCTGAAGATCATTGAAGAACCTCCGGAGCATCTGCTGTTCATCCTGGCCACCACCGAGCTTCATAAAGTACCGGCTACCATCCTGTCCCGATGCCAGCGGTTTTCCTTCCGGCGCATCAGCCAGGAGGATATCGCCGCAAGGCTTCAATATGTGGCCTATAAAGAAAATATCGACCTGGACGACAGTACCGCCAGGGTCCTTGCCCGCCTTGCCGATGGCGGCATGCGTGACGGATTGAGCTTGCTGGATCAGTGCGCCAGCGCCACCACCGGGGAACTGACCGCGGAAAAGGTCTACAGCTGCTTGGGCATTGCCGGTATCCGGGAATGCAGCGCCATGATGGCTGCCATTGCCGACCATGACAGTAAAAAGGTGCTGTCCCTTCTGAACGAGTCTTACTCCCAGGGTAAGGACATGGGCGCTCTGCTGGACGAGCTGGCCTGCCTGACCCGGGATCTGATGATCCTCCAGTCCGCTCCCAAAGAAGGCATCAGTTTGCTTTCCGGTGTGGCTTCCGATACGGATGTGAAGGAACTGGTGAGCCGGTTCTCTGCCGGTGAGCTGGTGTATATGATGAACACGATCCAAAAAACATTGGCATCCTTTACGAGAAGCGCTTCCCGCCGCATGGATACGGAGTTGTGCCTTTTGAATCTGTGCCAGCCGGAGCTGAGCTTGGATGCGCAAAGTCTGAATGCCCGGCTGAACAGGGTAGAGGAGCAGTTGAAAAACGGCACGTTCACGGCAGCCGCGGCACCCCGTAAGCAGCAGGAGCCGGATGAGGAGCGTCCGCCCATGCCCGATGACGATGACGCGCCGCCCATGCCTTTTGAGGAGCAGGCACCCCCTGCGCCCGCAGCGCCGGTTCCCGATCAGACACCGCCCGGCTTTTGGCCGGATCTGGCGTCGGAGATCCGTAAGGAGCTGAAACCGCCGGTATCGGGCTTCTTTGCCCCCACACCCAACGCTCCCGTTCAGGGCGGTCTGCGGGGCAATACGCTGGAATTGCGCTGCGCCAATTCCTTTACAGTGGATGTTGTCAA
>JAZNLC010000207.1:0-3712 GCA_045578895.1 Faecousia sp.
CCGTTTCTGGGCCGGTACAGCTTGACCAAAACGGGGCTGTCCATGAATTTTTCAAAGTCGGAAGGCCGCTTCAAAGGACGCTCCAAACCTGCGGAGCACACTTCAAAGTGATAGCTTTCCGCAATGGGATCTTTTTCATCCAAAATCGGATCCACAGCCCGGTGAACTTTTTCGCAGTCCTCGATATCGATGCCGCCGTCCTTATCGATATACAGCCGCAGATACCGCTCGGAGCCTTCCCGGACATATTCCACATCCCACAGCTCGCAGCCAAAGCTTTCCACAACCGGTTTGGCAAATGCTGCTACTTGCTCGGTAATTTTCAAAATAAAACCCTTCTTTCAAGACAAAAGAGAGGGGCGAGCCCCTCTCTTTCGTATACTCTACGCTAGATTAGCTGTATTATAGCACCCGCGCAGCAAATTTGCAAGAGGGTTTTTGGGTAAAAATCCGTCTTTTTTCAACTTTTTTTACGGATTTGATCAGCCGACGGTATCCGCAGCCCTGCCGTGGGTATATTTTCTGTCCCAATCGTCATCGAACAGCCGCTTTTGCCAACCCTTGGGGCAGGCGGTATGCAGGTCCTGCGCCAGTTCCCGGATCACATGGTCACAATCCAGACAGTCCAGATAAAATTCCGGCAGTGCCGCCTCGCTTTGCGCCGCGCCCAGCAGCGCACCGGTGACAGCGCCTACTGCAGCGCTCTTGCCGGAGTGGTTTACTGCTGTGATCATAGAGGTGTCAAAATCCCCATTACCGGAAAGCACAGCGTAAGCAGCGCCTGCCAGCACCTGGGCGGCAGTATTGCATTCCAGTTTTTCCATAGCCTGCACAGCGCTGATCCTCGGATCTTTTGCCATGGCCGCAGCGTCTTGCAGCAAAGACATCAGCCTTCCGGAGGCCGTGCCCGGGAATTGGGCTGTCACGGCTTGTGCGGCGTGGAGAAACTGATCTTCCATGGAGCAGGCAGGATCGTGCACAATACCCGCCAGCGCGTAAGCCAGCAGTGCGCCGCTGAGATGTGCCATGGTATCGCCGTGGGTCAGCGCCACGATCCGCGCGCCCAGTAAACCCAGATCCCAAAAATCCAATCGTTCCGGCTGGAAGAACAGCGCCATGGGGATCACCGCGGTCAGCGTGCCGGGGCCACCGCTCTGATTGGCAGGTGCTTCCGGGCTTCCCAGTACACCACGGGTCAGCGCGTCCAGCGTTCTGGGATCCATGCAGCGGCGGCGCCGCATTTGGGCAATGTGCCGCAGCCAGCAGATCCGGTTTTCCGGCGCGCCGGGCAGATGCTGCACCCTGGCCCATTCCTTTAAGGCCGCAGTAATGTAACGGAGCTGATCGTCTGCTCCGGTCCTGCCCCTGGCAGCGCCAACCAGCAATCCATTGGCGGCGAACAGCGCCACCTGGCTGTAGGAGGTGATCTCTGCCAGACCGTTGGCAGAATCATAACCCAAAAGACCCGCAGGGCCGTACATTTGGCAAATATCCCGGTAGTTCTTTCCGTCTACCGGCGCACCCATGGCATCGCCTACGGCCATGCCCAATAAACATCCTTTAAAAACGGCGGTATCGATCTCCATTTTCGGCCCTCCCTCCGAGCGTATATCGTGCTTTTATTATACCAAAATCAAAGAGGATTGCAAGCATAACCCTTTTTTAGTTGCAGTTTTTGATTTTTTTGTTTATAATATCCCCAATGCTCTAAAAGGAGAGATATCGATGACCTTTTCTCAAATTCGCAATAACGAGGAAGTATGCGCCCTTTTGGAACGGGGCAACCAAAACTTGGGAGTCTTGGGTTTTACCGACCACTCTGAAGCCCACTGCCTGCTGGTGGCCGAGCGTGCCGCATATATTCTGCGCAAGCTTGGTTTTGACGCGCACCAGCAGGAGCTGGCCAAAATCGCAGGCTTCATGCACGACATTGGCAACGCGATCAACCGCACCCACCACGCGGAGCTTGGCGCATTGCTGGCAAACGATATATTAAAGCAAACCGATATGCCCATGGCTGACCGTATCGCTGTCATTGCTGCCATCGGCCAGCACGACGAATCCACCGGAAATTCCATGGATCCCATCTCCGCCGCCTTGATCCTGGCGGATAAGACCGATGTCCGCCGCAACCGTGTCCGCACCAAGGATACGGCTAAATTCGATATCCACGACCGGGTGAATCACGCCGTTACCGGCTCTACTTTAAAAGTCAATACAGATGAGAGGATCATTGCGCTGAATCTGCAGGTTGATGAGACCATCTGCACCATGTATGAATATTTCGACATTTTCCTCAACCGCATGCTTATGTGCCGGGGCGCTGCGGAAATGCTGGGCTATCAGTTCCGCCTGACCGTCAACGGCGGCAAGGTGCTGTAATGCCGGCACTGGAGTTCCGGGTCATCGCGCCCGGAGAAGGACACACCGCAGGCCGGGCGCTCCTGCGGGAGATGACCGAAAAGCTCACCGGCAAGCCGATGCCGCCTATTTGCATCGGCCCTAGGGGAAAGCCTTATTTTGAATCCGGGGAGCTGCATTTTTCCATTTCCCATACAAAACGCCATGTGTTTTGCGGGATCTCCGACAGGCCCATTGGTATCGACGCGGAGGAATTGGATCGGGACATCTCGTTGCGGCTGTCCGAAAAGATCCTTTCCGAAAACGAATTTGCCCGGTATGAAGCCGCGCAGGACAAGCGTTTGGCGCTGCTGACCTTTTGGGTGCTGAAGGAAGCCCAGGCGAAATGTGACGGCACCGGCTTGCAGGGGTATCCCAACCACACAAATTTTTCTCTGGATGATCCCAGGGTGACGAGAATGGATGGCTGCCTGGTAGCCGTGATCGAAAAAGGAGAGTAACGATGCTTTTTGATACCCACGCACATTTGAATGACCCCGCCTTTGACCCGGACCGGGAAGCGCTGATGGAAAGCTTCGCCTGCGCCGGTGTGGGTCTTGTGATGAATGCCGGCTGCTCCCTGGAATCCTCCCGGGACATCGTGGCAATGGCGGAAAAATATCCCTGGCTCTATGCTTCCGTCGGTTCTCATCCTGACTCCGCTTCCGAAGTAAATGAGGAAGTACTGGAGGAATACAGAAAGTTATGTAAACTTTCTGACAAAGTGAAGGCCATCGGCGAGATCGGCCTGGACTATTATTACGAAGATATCCCACGGGATATCCAGCAGAAAGCCTTTCGGATGCAGATGGCCCTGGCGCAGGAACTGGATCTGCCCGTCATCGTCCATGAGCGGGAGGCGCATAATGACGGCATGACCATTGTAAAGGAATTTCCCAAAGTCAAGGGCGTGTTCCACTGCTACTCCGGCTCTGCGGAAATGGCACGGCAGCTGGTAAATATGGGCTGGTACATCGGCTTTACGGGTGTGCTGACTTTTAAAAACGCCCGCAAGGCTGTAGAGACTGCCGCGTCCATCCCCCTGGACCGGATCGTGCTGGAAACCGACTGCCCCTTTATGGCACCGGAGCCTTTCCGGGGCAAGCGCAACCATCCCGGCTACTTGTACCGGATGGCGGAAAAGCTGGCTGAAATCCGGGGTATTTCCGTGGAAGAAGTCCATGCTGCTACCTATGAAAACGGCAAGCGGCTGTATCGTATCCCTTAAAGCAAAAAAGAAAGGACGCTCAGCGTCCTTTCTTTTTTAATCTCGTTTATCCGCGTCGTAGTCGTATTCCACCGGGAAGCCGCT
>JAZNLC010000208.1:0-8412 GCA_045578895.1 Faecousia sp.
ACATTTTCTGGTTTCGCTGATATTCTATGTGTAAAGTCGAATATTGTAAAAACGCTCGATACATATCAAATGATATGGATTTGAAGTCTCTGCCCGGATGCCGTAAATAACCGGACTATCGATCGCGTCGCTCCCCAAAAATGGGATCATGCACCGATAGGGTTATTCTGCGCCCTTATCGGTGCATTTTGCGTTCGGGCAGACCGAAACATGTGTCTTAGCCCATTTTGGGTTTTGATAAAGTAACAAAGAAATCATAGGAGAGAAAAAAGAATGAAAAAGATTATCGCACTGCTTCTCGTTCTGGTTATGGTTCTTTCTCTTGCTGCTTGCGGCAATAAGAACGAAGAGACCACCAAATTCAAGGCCGGTTTCATTTTCCTGCATGACGAGAACTCCACCTACGACCTGAACTTCCTGAACGCTGCCAAGGAAGCCTGCGAGGCACTCGGCGTTGAGTATGTTATCAAGGTCAACATCCCCGAGTCCGAGGCTTGCTACGACGCAGCTGCTGAGCTGGTTGACGAAGGCTGCACCTACATCTTCGCTGACTCCTTCGGCCACGAGCCCTACATGCTCCAGGCTGCAAAGGAATTTAAGGATGTTCAGTTCTGCCACGCTACCGGTACGCAGGCTCACACCGCCGGTGTTGCCAACTACCACAATGCTTTCGCTAACATCTACGAAGGCCGTTTCCTGGGCGGTGTCGCTGCCGGCATGAAGCTCAACGAGATGATCGCTGCCGGCGAGTTCACCGCTGACGAAGCCAAGGTCGGCTACATCGGTGCATTCCCCTACGCAGAAGTTATCTCCGGCATGACCTCCTTCTACCTGGGCGTTCGCTATGTCTGCCCCTCCGCTACCATGGATGTCACCTTCACCAACTCCTGGTACGATCCCACCCTGGAGCAGGAAGGCGCTATCAAGCTGATCAACAACGATTGCAAGCTGATCTCCCTGCACGCTGACTCCATGGGCGCTCCCACCGAGTGCCAGAACAACGGTGTCCCCTTCGTCTTCTACAACGGCTCCGCTAAGGACGCTTGCCCCGACACCTACATCGTTGCTTCCTACATCAACTGGGCTCCCTACATGACCTACTCCATGAAGGCTACCATGAACGGCGAAGAGATCGCTGCTGACTGGGTGGGCACTCTGGAAAACGGCGGTGTTGCCCTGAAGGAGCTGAACGAGTCTGTCGCCGCTGAAGGCACTGCCGCAAAGCTGGAAGAAGTGAAGGCTGCTCTGCTGGACGGTTCCCTGAAGGTCTTCGATACCTCCACCTTCACCGTTAACGGCCAGACCCTGACCACCTACATGGCTGACGTTGACGACATGGGTG
Source organism: Faecousia sp. (assembly GCA_045578895.1). Classification (GTDB taxonomy): domain Bacteria; phylum Bacillota; class Clostridia; order Oscillospirales; family Oscillospiraceae; genus Faecousia. Next base: position 1,343 of record JAZNLC010000208.1, read on the forward strand.
ACTTCGTTCCCGAGACCGAAGCGATTGCTGACGGCTACTTCCATGAGTCCGAATACCGCAGCGCTCCCTACTTCGATATGTTCATCGACGGCATCACCAACCTGGACGCCTAATTAACTTTCAGGGAAGCCCTGTTTACACAGGGCTTCCCTATAATGCCGTAAAGGGCAGCGCAGTGACCACTTCAGCCGCTGAGTTGCCCTTTGTTGCATTGTAATTACATCAGCACACAGAAATGGAGGATGAAGCCTTTGGAAACAAAAGTTGCCGCCGTTAAAATGCAAAACATCACAAAAACCTTTGGCTCTGTTGTCGCTAACGAGAAGGTGAGACTGGACATCTATAAGGGAGAGATCCTTGCTCTGCTGGGCGAAAACGGCAGTGGTAAGACGACCCTGATGAATATGCTTTCCGGTATTTATTACCCCGACGAAGGCGATATCTTCATCAACGACGAAAAGGTCGTGATCCGCTCTCCGAAAGACGCCTTTGACCACAAGATCGGCATGATCCATCAGCATTTTAAGCTGGTAGATGTGCTGACCGCTGCGGAAAATATTATCCTGGGGCTTGAGGGCAAGCTGAATCTCAAGGCCGCCTCTGAAAAGATCCGCCAAATCTGCGATGCCTACGGCTTCGAGGTAGACCCAAATCAAAAGATCTATGATATGTCCGTATCCCAAAAGCAGACTGTCGAGATCGTAAAGGTCCTCTACAGAGGCGCGGATATCCTGATCCTGGACGAACCCACCGCGGTCCTTACCCCCCAGGAAACCGACAAACTCTTTGCCGTGCTACGCAATATGCGTGATGCCGGCAAAGCCATCGTCATCATTACCCACAAGATGCACGAAGTGGAAGACCTGTCCGACCGGGTAGCCATTCTCCGCCAGGGACATTTCATCGGCGATATTCCCACAAAAGAAACCCATGCCCAGGAAATGACCAACATGATGGTCGGCCATTCTGTCAGCCTGAACATTTCCCGGCCCGAGCCTGTAGACCCCAAGCCCCGCATTGAAGTCAGCGGTCTGACCGTTCGTTCCATCGACGGCATTCTGAAGCTGCAGGATGTGTCCTTCACCGCCATGAGCGGCGAGATTCTCGGCATCGCCGGCATTTCCGGCAGCGGCCAAAAGGAACTGTTGGAAGCCATCGCAGGTCTGCAGCCGGTAGAAAGCGGCTCCATCTGCTATATTGAAGACGACGGCACCCGCGACGAACTTTTGGGCAAAGATCCTTTGGCCATTGCGGAAAAGGGTATCGCCCTCTCCTTTGTGCCGGAAGACCGCCTTGGTATGGGTCTCGTTGGTGAAATGGACCTGAGCGATAACATGATGCTCCGTTCCTTCCGAAAAGGCAAGAGCTTTTTCACCGACCGCAAGAGTCCCAAAAACCTTGCCCAACAGGTTGTAAAAGATCTGAATGTCAAAACGCCCAGCATCGAGACTCCGGTCAGAAAGCTCTCCGGCGGCAATGTCCAGAAGGTTTTGGTGGGTCGTGAGATCGCTTCTGCTCCCAAGGTCCTGCTGACCGCCTACGCAGTAAGAGGCCTGGATATTAACTCCTCCCACATGATCTACGATCTGATCAATCAGCAGAAACAAAGCGGTGTCGCGGTTCTCTATGTGGGCGAGGATCTAGACGTGCTTTTGGAGCTGTGTGACCGTATTTTGGTGCTCTGCGCAGGCCAGGTCAGCGGTATCATCCCCGGCAGAGGTGCAAATAAGCGGGATGTGGGTATGATGATGACCCGTCTTGGAGGTAACAGCAATGCATAAAATCAAAGAGCCTCTTTTTCATATTGTCAAGCGCGGCGAAATGCCCTGGTATTTTGGCTGGTGCGTCAGAGCGGTCTCCATCGTTCTCGCCCTGGTATGCTGCGGATTGATCACCACCCTGGTCACATCTGAAGATCCCATTCAGATCTTTGCCACTATCATTGACGGCTCCATCGGTTCCAGCCGCAAGTTCATGGTCCTTCTTCAGAATACCGCCATGCTGCTGTGTGTCGCCCTGGCCCTGACCCCGGCTTTCCGTATGCGTTTTTGGAACATCGGCGGTGAAGGTCAGGCCCTTGCAGGTGCCCTGGCTTCAGCGGCCTGTATGATCCTCATGAAAAACCAGCCCAATGCACTGGTCATCCCCTGCATGATCGTCACCAGCCTGCTGGCAGGTGCCATTTGGGGCGCGATCCCGGCTTTCTTCAAGGCGAAATTCGGCACCAACGAGACCCTTTTCACCCTGATGATGAACTATGTAGCCATCCAGCTGGTGGCCTACTTCTCGGTGGTATGGGAAAATCCCAAGGGTTCCGGTAATATCGGTGTTATCAACCCCCTGAGCAAAGTGGGCTGGTTCCCAGAAATTTTGGGTTCCAAGTATGCTTTGAACATCATCATTGTTGTGCTGGTAACCATCGGTATGTACATCTATCTCAACTACACCAAGCACGGCTATGAGATCTCTGTAGTTGGTGAAAGTGAGCGTACCGCCAGATACATCGGCATTAAGGTGGAAAACGTCGTCGTCCGCACCATGCTGATCTCCGGCGCGCTCTGCGGTTTGGCCGGTCTGCTGCTGGTAGGCGGCACCAACCACACCTTGAATGCGGACATCGTAGACGGCAGAGGCTTTACCGCCGTTATGGTCTCCTGGCTTGCAAAGTTTAACCCCATTTGGATGGTGCTGACCAGCTTGCTGCTGGTATTTCTCGACAGAGGCGCCGGAGAAATCGCCACCGACTTCGGTCTCAACTCCTCCTTCGGCGATATTCTGACCGGCATCATTCTCTTCTTCATTATCGGCGGCGAATTTTTCATCACTTATAAGCTCAGCCTGACGAAGACTGCCAAAAAGGAGGAGAAATAACCATGCTGCAAGCTATCCTTTCTTTCCTCCCCCGTGCCATCGCCCAGGGTATTCCCCTGCTGTATGGCTCCACCGGCGAGATCATTACACAGAAGTCCGGCAACATGAACCTAGGTATCCCCGGTGTCATGTATGTTGGCGGTATCTGCGGTGTGATCGGCGCTTTCCTGTATGAGCAGAGTCTTCCCTCTCCCGATGCTATGAATCCTCTGCTGGCCGTGCTGATTCCCACACTTTTGTGCCTGTTGGGTTCTCTTTTGATGGGTCTGCTTTTCTGCTTCCTGACCGTGACCCTCCGGGCCAATCAGAATGTGACCGGCCTTGCCATGACCACCTTCGGTGTCGGCTTCGGCAACTTCTTCGGTGGTTCTCTGGTCAAGCTTTCCGGCGCGGATATGCCCTTCCTGGCTCTCTCCGCCACCTCCAACTGCTTCAAGAAGACCCTGCCCATCGCGGACAAGCTGGGTGTGTTCGGTGACCTTGTGCTGGGCTACAGTTTTCTGGTATACCTGGCCATCGCCGTTGCCCTGATCTCCGCCTTCATCATCAACCGTACCCGTACCGGTCTGCATCTGCGGGCCGTTGGTGAAAACCCCGCTACCGCGGACTCTGCGGGCATCAATGTCAACCGCTACAAGTATTTGGCCACCTGTCTCGGCTGCATGATCGCGGGCCTTGGCGGTCTGTACTATGTTATGGACTACGCAAGCGGCATTTGGGCAAATGACGCATTTGGTGACAGAGGCTGGCTTGCCATTGCTCTGGTTATCTTTACCGTATGGCGGCCCAATGTCGGTGTTTTGGCATCCTTCCTGTTTGGCGGCCTGTATATTCTGCACATGTACATCCCCTCCGGCATGAATTTGGCGGTGAAAGAGCTGTACAAGATGCTGCCCTATGTGGTTACCATCATCGTGCTGATCATCTCCTCCCTGCGGAATCAGAGAGATAAGCAGCCGCCCCAGTCTCTTGGTCTGCCCTACTTCAGAGAAGACCGATAAGCGGTCTGTTTGCTCCCATAAAAAACATTGGAGGTATCCGTAATGAATTTTCTGGAAGAACGCATCCTGAAAGACGGAATCGTAAAGCCGGGCAACATTTTAAAGGTTGATAGTTTCCTGAACCATCAGATGGACATTTCCCTGATGGAAGAGATCGGTCGGGAATTTCACCGCCGCTTTGGGAATAAGCGCATCACAAAAGTGCTGACCATCGAAGCATCCGGCATCGGTATTGCCTGCTTTGTGGCAAAGGAATTTGGTGTTCCCATGGTGTTCGCCAAAAAATCCCATTCCGTCAATATTGACAGCGAAGTTTATGTCGCAGAGGTAGAATCCTTTACGCACAAAAATAAAAACAATGTGATCGTCTCTAAAAAATTCCTGAATCCGGATGATCGTATTTTGATCATTGATGATTTTTTGGCCAACGGTTGTGCCCTGCAGGGCCTGATCGCCATTGCCAAATCCGCCGGCGCAACAGTGGAAGGCATCGGTATCGTAATCGAAAAGGGTTTCCAGATCGGCGGTCAGGTGATCCGGAACCTGGGTGTTCATCTCGAGTCCCTGGCGATCGTTGATGCGATGGATGCCGAAACAGGAACCGTCACTTTCAGAAAACAGTAACCCTTTAAAATCTTATATGGATTCAAAAACGGGAAAGCCGCTGTTACAAGTGGCTTTCCCGTTTTTTGAAATCAGCCTCTCCTTAAATTTTCCGGTTGCGTCTTAGACAAAATATGATATAATCTATCTGCTGTCAAAAAGGAGGCCGCCTATGAAGATTACCGGATTGCAAAAACTAACCCTGCTGGACTATCCCGGCAAGGTCGCCTGTACCGTTTTTTTGGGCGGCTGTAATTTCCGCTGCCCCTTCTGTCATAACAGCGATCTATTGGATGGAAAGGCAGAAGCGTTGATGGATGACGCGGCATTCCTGGCGTTTCTGAAAAAACGCACCGGCCTTTTGGATGCCGTATGTGTCAGCGGCGGTGAGCCTACCTTACAGCCGGAACTACCCCGTTTCCTGAAAAGTATCAAGGATATGGGCTTCCTTGTGAAGCTGGATACCAACGGTTACCGGCCGGAAGTGCTGCGCAGTTTAGCGGAAACCGGTCTTGTGGATTATGTGGCCATGGATATTAAGAACGGCCCGTCTGCCTATCCCGCCACCGTCAGTCGTCCCGATATGGATCTGCTGTTGATCGAGCAAAGTCTGCGCTATCTGATGGCAGGAGATCTTCCCCACGAATTCAGGACCACCGTAGTCGAAGAACTCCACAGCGAAGATTCCATCCTGGAAATGGGCCGGTGGCTCTCCGGCCTGGCTACGGCCAAAAAGCCGGCAAAACTGTTTCTGCAATGCTTTGCCGATCGTGAAAGTGTCCTTCAAAGCGGTCTTCATGCCCCTGAGACAAAAACACTTGAAAAATATGTCGAAATTTTAACGCCATATGTAGAGCAAATTGCCCTTCGGGGCGTTTAAAACACAACATATTGTGTTTGTAACCAAATTTTAACCACTATATATTGAATTTTGGTGTTGACTTTTTTATAACCCTCAGTTATAATACAGGCACTGCGGTTTTTCAGGCAAAGAAAACCCATGCCTGTATTATTCTATTTCTATGGAGGTAAGCATCATGTACCAGGTCCTTAAGCGCGACGGCAGCACCATGGATTTTGATATTTCCAAGATCAGCGCTGCTATGATCAAAGCCTTTGAAGCACAGAACAAGAACTATCATCCCACCGTTATCAACATGCTGGCTCTGCAGGTCAGCTCCGATTTTGAGCCCAAGATCAAAGACGGTTTCATCGCTGTGGAAGACATTCAAGACAGCGTGGAAAAGGTCTTGTCCGCTGCCGGCTATGCCGACATCGCAAAGGCCTACATTCTGTACCGTAAGCAGCGCGAGAAGGTTCGTAATGTCAACTCCGCTCTACTGAACTACAAGGATCTGGTTGACAACTACCTGCAGATCAATGACTGGCGTGTCAAGGAAAACTCCACTGTCACCTACTCTGTGGGCGGTCTGATCCTTTCTAACTCCGGCGCCATCACCGCCAACTACTGGCTCAGCGAGATCTACGATACCGAGATCGCCGAAGCCCACCGTACCGCCGCTCTGCACCTGCACGACCTTTCCATGCTCACCGGCTACTGCGCAGGCTGGAGCCTGAAACAGCTGATCCAGGAAGGCTTGGGCGGTGTTCCCGGTAAGATCACATCTTCTCCCGCCGGTCACCTTTCTACCCTCTGCAACCAGATGGTCAACTTCCTGGGCATCATGCAGAACGAGTGGGCAGGCGCCCAGGCATTCTCCTCCTTCGATACCTACCTGGCTCCCTTCGTCAAGGTGGACAACCTGAGCCAGAAGGAAGTCAAGCAGTGCATCCAGTCCTTCATCTACGGTGTCAACACCCCCAGCCGTTGGGGTACCCAGGCTCCCTTCTCCAACATCACCCTTGATTGGGTCTGCCCTGCTGACCTAGCTGACCAGCCCGCAATCGTCGGCGGCAAGGAGATGGATTTCACCTACGGCGACTGTAAGAAGGAAATGGACATGGTCAATAAGGCCTTTATCGAGATCATGATCGAAGGCGATGCCAATGGCCGTGGTTTCCAGTACCCCATCCCCACCTACTCCATCACCCGCGACTTCGACTGGAGCGAGACCGAAAACAACAAGCTCCTGTTCGAAATGACTGCCAAATACGGCACCCCCTACTTCTCCAACTACATCAACTCCGATATGGAGCCCTCCGATGTGCGCAGTATGTGCTGCCGTCTGCGTCTGGATCTGCGTGAGCTGCGCAAGAAGTCCGGCGGCTTCTTCGGCTCCGGTGAGTCCACCGGCTCCGTGGGCGTTGTTACCATCAACCTGCCCCGGATCGCCTACCTGTCCACTACCCCCGAGGAATTCTACAGCCGCCTGGATAAGCTGATGGACATTGCTGCCAGAAGCCTGAAGACCAAGCGCACCGTCATCACCCAGCTGATGAACGCCGGCCTGTATCCCTACACCCGTCATTACCTGGGCACTTTCGAGAACCACTTCTCCACCATCGGTCTGATCGGTATGAACGAGGTGGGTCTGAATGCCAAGTGGCTGCGTGCTGACCTGACCAACGAAAAGACCCAGGCCTTCGCTAAGGACGTGCTCAACCATATGCGTGAGCGCCTGTCCGACTACCAGG
>JAZNLC010000209.1:0-3561 GCA_045578895.1 Faecousia sp.
TCCTAATATGTTGTCTTCCTAAGACCGCTTGGCCTCCGACTTCGGTCAAATCAAGTGGGTTACCAAAAGAGGTTTTGCAACCAAACGGGAAGCGCTGCAGTATGAGCGTGACTTTCTGGCCCGTAAGAGCGGCAATCTGGATATGTCTTTTGCAGATTTCGTCCAGGTCTATCGAGAAGAACGGGGTGCCCGGATCAAAGAGAGTACACTGTCAATGAAGGACAACATTATTGATACCAAGCTTATCCCTTACTTCGGTAAAAAATGTATGCGTGAGATTACCACCAAGGACATTATGCTTTGGCAGAACGAGCTGCTGACTTACCGTGATCCCAAGGATGGAAAGCCCTACTCCAAATCGTACCTGAAAACGATTCATAACCAGTTGAGCGCGATCTTCAACCATGCGGTCCGTTACCACAAGCTTTCGGAAAACCCTGCCAGAACGGTTGGAAATATGGGTAGCGAAAAGGGAATTGAAATGAAATGCTGGACCCGTGAGGAGTATCTGAAATTCTCGGAATATATGATGGATGATCCTGTGGGTTACTACTATTTTCAAATGCTCTACTGGTGCGGTCTCCGTGAGGGTGAGGCACTGGCATTGACCATCGACGATTTTGATTTTGCAAAGAAGACCGTTTCCATCACAAAGACCTTTCAGCACCTGAAAGGAAAGGATGTAATCACCGAACCCAAGACACCAAAGAGCAACCGAATCGTGGAAATGCCGGCATTTTTGGTGGAGGAGATACAGTACTACATTGAAAAACTGTATGAGCCGAAACCCGACGACCGATTGTTTCACTTATCCAAGAGCTATCTCTACCGCAAGATGGAGCAAGGCAGCAAGGAGGCGGGTATTCAGCGTATTCGGGTGCATGATCTGCGGCACTCTCATGTGTCCTTGCTTATTCATATGGGATACAGTGCGGTGGCGATTGCAGAGCGAATGGGCCATGAGTCCATCGATATCACCTATCGGTACGCTCATCTGTTTCCCACGGTGCAACGGCAAATGGCTACGGATCTGAACGCATTGCAGGAAGGTGGTGATACAAATGTCAGCTAAAGCTCGTGACGGACAGGGACGCTGGCGCAGCAAGACGGTCGGCGTCCGTATATCCCCCGAAGAAAATGCTGAGCTGGACACATTGGTGGCCTTGTCCGGTATGACCAAACAGGACTATTGCATCAACCGTATGCTGCAGCGGGACGTCGTGGTGACCGGCAATCCGCGAGTGCATAAGGCGCTCAAGAATCAGATGGAACAGCTCTGCCAGGAATTTGAAAGACTGTGCAATGTAAATGATGTTAGCGCAGAAACTTTGCACGTGCTGGAATATCTGGCGAAAATTTATGAGGGCCTGAAATGATGTCCAAAATATTTGCACTTACATTGCAGTCGAAATCCGCACTTATGTTCTTTGCCGTTTTGGCGGTATATAATCTGCTGTTGGGTGTGTATCTGAAAGACTTTCTTGCGCTTTCGCCTATGCTTGTCACATTCTATTTGCTCTCTGCCTTGCCGCCCTTGCTTTTCGTCATCAGAATACGGTCTGCACCTATGCGTGCATTTGTGTACATCGTTTTGTTTTTTGTTCTTCTTATGAGCACCCTTAGCTTTGTTTTATGCCGCAGACTTCTGCCAATCATAACAATGATAACGACTGCCGCTGAAATGATGTATCTGGCGATCTTTGATAACAGCTCCGGCAAAGACAAATCGCTGACGAAAATATATGTTTTGGCAGTTTCGGCACTTATTGCAGTGACGCTGTTCGTCTCATATAATTTCGTCAGCAAACCGGAGACTCCTTATCTTCTCAACGGCGGCACAACCTTGTGGGATACGCAGACGGAAGAACTTGCTGACGAAATTTGCACAGGCTGTGATACCGATGCCGAAAAGGTACAGGCGATCTACAATTGGATGGTAGCGAATCTTGAATATGATTACAACTATAATGCGCTCTTCCAGTATTTCGATGTTCGCAAGACACTGCGTGCCCAAAAAGGTGTTTGCTTTGACTTTTCTCATCTGTTTGCAGCACTTTGCCACAGTCAGAACATTCCTTGTTACGCAGTTGACGGAATATCCTATAAGGACAGCACCGTTCAGCACACCTGGAACCGCGTGTACTATGACGGATTTTGGTGGAACATGGATGTAACACATGATATCACAGGCACAGCCGAGGGCAAAGATCTTTATGGCTTTCGCAAGCTAGGTGGTGCTTTTGCACCTGATGAGGACTTTTTCATAACAAAAATATATTGAATTACTCTTGACTATTATACTCCTTTAGGAGTATAATATGTAACAGAAAGGAGATGATACCTATGGTAAGAAAACTCTATCACGGTTCCTGCAGCATTATTGAAAAGCCTGTCTTTGGGCAGGGAAAGCGATATAACGACTACGGCATAGGGTTTTACTGTACCGACAGTTTGGAGATGGCGAAGGAATGGGGCGTGTCCCACGATAAGGACGGCTATGCCAATTGCTACGAATTGGATTGTGACGGCCTGCGCATCTTAGACCTGAATGACCCGCAATACTGCATTCTCCACTGGCTGGCAGTACTGCTGGAAAACCGGGAGTTTGATGTGCCTTCTGCTCTGGCTCTGGAAGCGAAAGAATATATCTTGAAGAACTTTGCTGTTGACTATAAGGACTATGATGCCATCATTGGATACCGGGCAGATGACAGCTACTTTTCCTTTGCCCAGGATTTTATCAACGGCACCATTTCCTACCGACAGCTGAACAATGCTATGCATTTGGGTAAACTGGGACAACAGTTCGTGCTGAAGAGCAAAAAGGCTTTTGATCGGATCCGCTTTATCGGTGCAGAAGTGGCCGAACGAGAGGAATGGTACGCAAAACAGCAGTCCCGGGATCAAAAAGCTCGGCGGCAATACTTTGATGTGGAACGCTTTAAGCGCCAACGTGGGGATCTGTACATTATGCAGATCATGGATGAGGAGATGACGCCAAATGATCCGCGCTTATCATAAGGTTTATTTGGAAAAGGCCCGCAACAATTTGGGGCGTATGCTGGATTTTGCCACCTATGACTTGGGATATGATCCCTGTACCTTTTTTGATCTGTTTATGAATTCCGGTTTGGCTAAGCGGTTCGAAAAGGGTGAGTTTAACGTAACCGTTGGAATGTCCGGTGTAGAGCTGGCATACCGGGTTTTGGAGCTGACCAATCATCAAGTGGAGGATCCGCAGCCCAGGTATTCGGCAGACAGAAGCCCGGAATACTGGGCAGGTTGGGCACTGGCTTATTACCAGTGGGAGACCGCCATGTCGTTCCTGGATATCCTGGAATGTGTTTCCCTCGATGATATCATTCGTATGTACTCACCCTATCACGAGATGGATATCCGCCAGTTTTGTGATCGGATGAACGAGCTGTACCGCGCTGCCAACCCGGAGACGAAACTGAAACAGCTTCGGCAGCGAGCCGGAATGAGCCAGAGTGAGCTGGCAGAGCAGTCCGGCGTTCCGGTGCGGACGATTCAGCAATACGAACAGCGGCAAAAGAGCAT
>JAZNLC010000210.1:0-2557 GCA_045578895.1 Faecousia sp.
GGAATGCTACATTTTCGTAATAAGCTGATCCAACAAGGCAGATACACGGATGCGGTGGACGAACTGCTAATCAAATTACAAAAGGCAAGGAGGGCCGACATGGATAAGATTGCCCAGCGGCTGAAAGCATACATAGATACCCACCCCATTGATCTCGGTGATAGCGATTGCGAAACCGTCCTGGATCAACTATACCAAGCCTATGCAGAATCCCACGAATCCGACCCACCGGAGATCAGAGATGGCTTTAAGAAAATGGATGAACTTTTATGTGCGTTGCCGTTGAATGATAATAATGCTGTGTTCAATCTTTGCTGTAGCCTCTGTACTGCTTACGAGCGCAAAGCCTTTATTGACGGTCTGCAATACGGTGCGCATCTCATGCAGGAGATTATCAACTCATAACGAAAGCCGCTCTGAAGCTATGCTCCAGGGCGGCGTTTTATAACGAGATTTTGGGTTAAAAGATTCCCTTATTATACTTTATTATTGCCTTAAAACTAATCACTAAACCAACAATGATGCCGGCAATGAGGATTCCTGTTCCAATCAATGTGAACACCTCGTTATCCGTGTAGAGTGTCACAACAGACAAGGCGCTAAACATAATGATTCCTACGCCGATAATGATAGTTCCAAGACCAACCTTTTTTCCGAAAGGAATTCGATCCTCCTCAGAAACTCTGTTTCTGTGGTATGAGTGCAACGATGATATATTGCCTTTCATATTTGAAACACCAAGAACGATACATACGATGCCAACAAGGGCAGAAACAATAAACGCAGGCATAGCAGAACCTCCTTTAAAGTCTCTTATCTAACGGTGTAGAAACGATAACAGCATATTTATCAGGCCTGTCCGGTTCATAATATACGGTGATTTTCTCACCCTTCATAGGACATTGCTTGTTCCAATTTACATACCGTTTTCCTGTGTAGGTCTGCTCATTTACACAGTAGGTAAAATGGATGATATGAGGGAATAACGCACCGTCGAACATGTTTCGGCGGACTGGCTTGGTGTTGACTTTAAGCCACCAGCAGGTTTTGACATCTGTGATCACACCTTCTGTCTGCCCACCAGTAATTGCGTCGCTAACACCAATACCGAACATTCTCAAAAACATAGACAACCCATCCTTATGAAATCAATGTCAAAAGCATCTGCGAATATTGTTCCGGATGATTCAGACTTAAGTCGCCGTGTCTGTATCCGGGGAGGACTTCCAAAGTGCTGTCTGGGATCGTGTGATTCAGCTGTTTTCCGGATGTGCGGATTGAAAATTGCTCCCTGCTTCCGAAAACGATATGTACCTTGGCTTGCGTGTCCCGGAGAGCAGGTTTTATGGAATAGGCGCAGTTAGCTTTCAGAAATGCAATCATATCTGCCTTGGTGATGGCGCAGGTATCCCGGTAATAATCTTCAAAAAGGTTTTGTGGAATACCCAAATAGTCAGCCTGCAGCTTAGCAAACCATCGCTGTTTGATTAGGCCGTAACTCATACCGAAGGTTGGTTTGATGAGCGCATGGGTCAGCTTCATAGGCTTAACCAGGACACTCTCGATTAAAGCAAATCTGCAAATATCGGGTCTTTGCGTCAGCATTTCCACGGCAATCTGTCCACCAAGAGACAGGCCACAAACTGCCAGGACTTTCCCGCCAAAATGCTCGTCAATATGGGAGATGATCTTTGCGGCAGTATCTTCAATGGAATTAAAGGGAGCATCACTGTCTGCATGACCGTCCAATATCGGAAGAACCACATGGAAACGGCCTGATAAAAGTTGTGCCACATCCCGGTAGTTCCACCAGGACAGACCACCACCGTGGAGGAGGATGATGGTTTGCAATTTGTGTGCACCGTATTCAACATACTGCATTGTGCTTCACCTCTAACAGTATTATAGTTTTCCCGGATATAGCCGTCAACATCTTTATACAATCTTAACACCGCCTGCATGAGCCTTAACACCCCCTTTATACCTTTTTTGATAGGATTACAGTAAGAAAAGTGTTGGGAGGTATCGCCATGTGGGCGGTTTTACATAAACGAAAGCTCAGCTCGTCCCAGATCATCCTCTTTGGCTTTGCCGGGGTGATCCTTGTGGGAACACTGCTGCTGCTTCTTCCGTTTGCTACCAGAAGCGGTCAAGGCGCATCCTTCTGGGACGCGTTGTTTACATCAACGTCTGCTGTCTGCGTAACAGGACTGATTGTGCAGGACACGGCAACCTACTGGTCTGGATTTGGACAAACTGTGATTCTACTGTTGATCCAAATTGGCGGCATGGGCGTGATCACCGTTGCCGCAGCCATTACAATGGCTTCCGGCAAGAAGATCTCTTTAATGCAGCGCAGCACCATGCAGGATGCCATCTCTGCTCATCAGGTGGGCGGAATTGTCCGGTTTACCGGCTTTATTCTGAAAGGCATTTTCCTCTTTGAACTGCTGGGTGCGTTGGTGCTGATGACCGTATTTATCCCAGAGTACGGCGTAAAAGGCATCTGGCTGGCGGCCTTTCATTCCATTTCCGCATTCTGCAACGCAGGCTTTGA
>JAZNLC010000211.1:0-2769 GCA_045578895.1 Faecousia sp.
TGACAAGCTGCCTGCGTTTTTCAAACTTTTAAAAAAGTTTGAAAAACGGTTTGATTGGACGCGAAAGACAACCCTGACGGTTTTCTTTCACACTATCTTTCCCTCCGATACTTTCGGACTGGCAAGTTCTTTGACAGACTGGTACATCCCTCGCCGTTAGCGGCGGGGGATGTTTTTACAGCGAGTGTAATTTTTTCTCCAAAAGGGAAATTTGCTGCGGCTGCAGGCCGGAGTAATTGATTACCAGACAGTTTTGGTCCTGGGGCGGAACAACGCCATGATAATAGCTGCTTAAAGTCCGCACCCGAATGCCGGCATCGGCACAGCGCCGGATCAGCGCGGCCTCTGTCAACTGGGTATCGATCTGCAGAACAAAATGCAAGCCTGCGTCTTGCTCCAAAAGACGCATCCGATGGGCAAAAGGACTTTCCAGCAGGACAGAGGCCACCGCGTTGCGCCGTGCTTTATAGGCCTTTCGCATCCGGTTTAAATGCTTCTCGAAATGGCCTTCGCTCAAAAAGCGGGTCAGGGTGTACTGCTCAAAGCTGGGAACGGTACAGCTGTAGAATCCCAGACGCGCCTGGAAACGGGCCATCAGCTCTGCGGGCAGAACCATATAGCTGATGCGGATGGAAGGTGCCAGGGTCTTGGAAAAGGTGTTCATATAAATGACCCGTCCACGGGAATCCATAGATTCCATGGCAGGCAACGGATGGGAGCTGAAGCGAAACTCACTGTCGTAATCGTCCTCAATGATATAGCGGTCATCCTGCGCGTAAGCCCAGGACAGCAGTTCATTCCGGCGCTCCCGGGAGGTCACCAAGCCCGTGGGAAAATGATGGGACGGGGAAATGTGCAGTATCTGGGCGTGAGCCAGCGCCTGAGGCATCACACCCTGTGAATCCATGGGTGCGGAAATACATTGGACACCGCCGGCGGCATAGATCATCCGGATCTTACCGTAGCCCGGTTCTTCCAAGGCATAGACCTTGTCACGGCCCAAAAGCTGGATCAGCAGATTGTACAGAAAGTCCGTTCCGGCACCGATCAGAATATTTTCCGGGGATACCTGCATGCCGCGAAAATCTGCCAAATGCTGGGCGATGGCGCAGCGCAGTTCCCACAGACCCAGGTTGGGCATGGGCAGCAGAAGCTCCCGGGAAAAATCCTGCATCACCTGCCGCTGCAGGCGGCTCCATACGGAAAAAGGAAAATCTGTAGAGCCGTTAGCCGTCAGATCGATCTCCCAGCCGGGGACTTCCGGCGGGGGTGTTGGCGTCCGCTTTACCGGGGCGTGCTCCCGAACTGCTTCCACGAAATAGCCCACCCGTTCCTGGGAACGGATATAGCCTTCGGCCAACAGCTGATCATAGGCACCCTCCACAGTGATGTTGCTGACTTCCAGGTGCTGGGCCAGAGCCCGCTTGGAAGGAAGCTTCTGCCCTGGCGTTAACTTTCCGGAGAGAATGTCGGAGCGGATGCAGCGGTACAGTGCCTCGTACAGCGGGACACCCGGCTGCTTTTTTATCTCGTAGGTCAGCATGATATTTCCTCCGGGAAACCGTTGACAGCGTCATAGAGCAGGGTGATGATCCCTTCACCGACGGATACGGTGGCTGCCTGACCGAGAAAATGATTGCTGACACCCAGAGGAAAGCTTCCGGTCAGTGTGCCGTTTTCCAGGGGGTATTTCAGACCCCGCAGGGAAACACGCTTTGCGTCCCTACCCAGACAAAAGACAGAGAGAACGCCGACGGCATCTGCAGAAAACTGAAGGGCACCGTTTTGCAAGCTGGTCGCCATATACCGAAGACCGATGAGATAGCCGGAAGCGCCGTGCTCGCTGAGAAATGCCAGAGTCTGCAGATTGGCGATGGTATGATCCAGCCGGTCACCGTCCAGCGCACCGTAGATCTCGAACCGGCGGAAGCCCAGCTCCAGGCCTTTGCGGACAGCCAGCATGGAATCGGTGTCGTCTTTTTCCACGGGGAATACCTGAGCGCCCTGGGGGATGTATCCCAAAGAATCAAAATCACCGATGATGCCGTGGGGAGTCAGACCCAGCTTTTGCAGGTGGCGAAGACCGCCGTCGGCAGCCAAAAGATAATCAGAAGCGTCAATGGGCCTGACCAGCTTTTCAAAACCACCGGCGCAGAAAATAATGCAGGTATTCATACGCGCTTCCTCCTTGCTGTTTTTACTTATTTTAGCACAGATCGCTTCTGCTGTAAATGATCGTTTAGCGGCGAGCCGCCGCTCCCAATTCGCACCAGGCCTTCTACTCGTCGTTAGTGCCTTGCCTTGCCCGGTATCGCCTTTGCAGTGGTTTTCGATAGGTTTTTAGGGGGATTCCCTAAAAATTCTATCGATAATTGCCGCAGGAACGATACCGAGCGGGCTCAGGGAAGTGACGACAAGCACCGCACCGGGCACGAATTGTCTGCGGGCACTGCCCGCATAAACGATCATTTACCGCACGGTCTTTCAAACATGGCCGTAGGGGCGGATGCCCACATCCGCCCGGGTCGAACGCCTCCCCCTGCGATCTTTACCGATTCTTAATCCCGAGAGGTATGCGTTTTTTCGGATATCTGCTATAATGATAATGAGGTGTAATGGCATGCGAGACAAAAAACAGATCCTTGCGGACAGCATATTTACGGCGGTCACGCTGTGCGGCGCTTTTGGTGTCAATCTGCTGCTGCAATCTCTCTTTAAAACATATACCATGACGCCCATGATCTTTGTGCTGGGTGTGTTTTTGGTTTC
>JAZNLC010000212.1:0-2285 GCA_045578895.1 Faecousia sp.
TGGGGGAATGCCTTCAGGTAGGCGGCGCTTACCTGCTCGACGACGGATTCTTCATAAGCGGGGTCGATCAGGGCCATGCAGCAGCCCTTGAAGCCCGCGCCGGAGAACCGACCGCCGTAGATGCCGTCGGTGACGGTCATGATCTCGTAGAGGGTCTTCAGTTCGGGGGAGCCGGTCTCCCAATTGTAGATGGAGGAGCGGCCGCTTTCAAAGGACAGCCGGCCGTAGGTATCCAAGTCGCCCCGGCGCCAGGCTTCCGCGCCTTTCTGTACCCGGTCAAACTCGGTATACCAGTGCTCGGCACGCTTGGCAAAGTTTTCGGGCAGCCGGTCTTTATACTGCAGATACACTTCGTAAGGCACTTCCCGCAGGTATGTATCCGGGAATTTGCCGTAGGGCATGCCGGCATAGGCTTTCAGCGCATAGGCAGCGCTGCGGCATTCATCCACGCGCATATTAAAGGCGGAGCCTGCCAGGGTGCGCTCAATGCCGGAGAAGAAAATGGCGATCTTATAAGGCTTCATATCCGGATGCTGGGGGATCAGCTCGAAAGAATCGTCCCTGGTATCCAGGTACAGCAGATGGTTCTTTCTGGAATAGACCTCGCAGGACTGGTCCAGCTTGCCGCAGGATACGCCGACATAGTTATTTTCCGCGTCCAAAGCGGTCATGATTAGCTCGTGCTGGCTCAGGTGAATGCCATTGACCTTGCACAAAGCACCCAAAAAGGTAATGATCACGGAAGCGGAAGAAGACAGGCCGCCGATGGGCAGGCTGCCCTCGATGACACCGCACACGCCCTTGGTCAGCGGGTAGCGCTTGGCCAGCGCCCAGGTAGCGCCGCGCAGATAATCCGCCCAGTCATTCTGGCACTGGTCGGGAATGGCTCCCACATGCCACTGGGCCCGGGTGGGGAAATTCAGAGAGCGGATCTCCACGATGCCGGTGGTCTTGGGCCGGTAGGCCATGTGAATGCCCTTATTCACAGCCAGACCGGTGATCTTGCCGTACTGATGGTCGGAATGGGCGCCGATGGGGCAGATCCGGTAAGGGCAGAAGCTGACACCTTCCGGCTCTTTTCCGTAGATCTCAAAAAATACTTCTTCGCAGCGCATGGCGGACTCCTTTCGTGTTTGCAAGTTAACCAATGACAGTATAACATATATCACAATTATCCGCAAGTAGTTGCGGTTTTTTGTTGATTTTCCCCTTTGTCATGTGGTATGATCAAAGAAAAGTGAGGAGGGTTTTCCTATGAACGAAGTTTTGAAAGCACTGAAAGAGCGCAGAAGCTGCCGTAAATTCCTTAACAAGCAGGTGGAGCAGGATGTTTTGGATGCCATTCTGGAGGCAGGCACTTATGCCCCCACCGGTATGAACCGGCAGGCTCCGGTGATCGTGGCCATTCAGGATCCGGACACGGTAAAGCTGGTATCCAGGCTGAATGCCGCCGTCTTGGGCGCGGACACCGACCCTTTCTACGGCGCGCCCACGGTAGTGGTAGTGCTGGCAGACCCGGCAGTGCGGACATATCTGCATGACGGTGCCCTGGTCATGGGCAATCTGATGAACGCCGCCCACGCGGTGGGCGTGGACAGCTGCTACATCTTCCGGGCCAAGGAAGTATTTGAGACGGAAGAGGGTAAAGCGCTTCTGCGGCAGTGGGGTGTGCCGGAGCATTTCGTGGGCATCGGTAACTGCATCCTGGGCTACGGCGCAGAGGGCGGTAAGCGTCCCGCAAGTCCCAGAAAAGAAGGATATATTATCAAGGTATGACAAAAAAGCGTCTTCCCAAAACGGGAAGACGCTTTCCTTATGCTTCTTCGATGGTTGCCGTGGGGACGCAGTCCCGGACGGACGCAATGGCACGGCCACAGCCGTAGGCGGTCATATGGGCCTCGGAAACGGCAATGATCTTGCCGTTGCGGGAGCGGAGCCGGAAGCGGTGCTGCCCCCGCTTATCCTGAAAGGTCTCAAACTTGGGATTGGGGATCTCCTCCCCTTCTGCCGCCACCGGCGCTTTGGGCGCAGCGGTGATGATGCTTTGGATGCCCTTCAGGCAGGCGGCCTTAGTGGTATAGACCTCGCCGGTGGCGACGGTATCGCCAAAATCGTCTTTCAGGTCGAACTTAAAACCGGTGGGAACTTTCTTGATCAGGAATTTACCCATAGGGAGGTCTCCTTTCCGTAATTTACATTGCGGCTTTGATGTGGGAGATCAGAATGTCGCCGGCCACCACACGGTCCTCCGCGGCGAAGCCGTCGGCAAAGTTATCGGAGTACAG
>JAZNLC010000213.1:0-6803 GCA_045578895.1 Faecousia sp.
CCAAAATACTTCCAAGGGAAGTATTTATGAGCATTCTTATAAACTTCAGTACCACAGCAAAGGTTAACACGTTGCGAAGGTGGTTGTTTGTATCAAACAGATACCCTTCTACCGTGAACATACGGAAGATTTCTATCGCCAATGTTACTACAAGAAAGATAATTGTCGCAGCGGCAATTGTCAGTTTTATAAAGCGGAGAACTTGGTAGAGGATGCTCTTTGATTGAGAGCATCGGGCTTCTTGATTTTTTGGTTGAAGATCTGTCTGCTGTTCTGAACGCATACGCATAGCTAACCTCCCTCTGTATTCTCCTTGATAGTATATAGGTATTTAGAGAAAAAGGAAAGAATAATTTTGGATAATGGTAACGCTTGTGTATGAAGGGTGCAACGATTGCGTCTTTTTATCCATATGACTTGCAAAAACTGGAAGTTGGAACAAGCATCTGGGCCATCCGCGGCAAAAATATCGCTGCCGATGAAAAGGTCTACAGGAACTGATGCGCTCCACTACCCAGAGCTATTTTATGAGGCTTACAAAGATTCTATCATAATAGCCAAAAGAGGGATAAATTGCACTTTTTCTGTTTCTGTTGTTGCATATTAATTTAAAGCAATTTATAATGAACGAAAGGGAGGGATCACCTATGAAATCCAAATACGCAGGCTATATGGGTAAGGTTGTGATGGTAGATCTTACCACAGAAACCATCAGCGAATATCCTTGGTCCGATGAAGACAGAGAACTGTACTTAGGCGGTAAAATCATGGCTGCCAGAATCCTGTGCGATCACCTGACAGGCAAGGAAAAAGCGTTCAGCGAGGAAAATTGGCTCGTTATCTCCACAGGCCCGTTGTCCGGCACCGGCGCGCCCAGTTCTGCCCGGTTTAATGTTTCCGGTCTGTCCCCTCAAACCGGGATTCTGGCCTCATCCAACTGCGGCGGCAGTTTTGGCCTGTATCTGAAGCGGGCAGGTTTTGACGCACTGATCTTGAAAGGCCGATGCAAAAGTCCCAAGTGGTTGGAAATCGTGGATGATCAGTTTATTTTCCATGATGCCGATGACCTTTGGGGGACCAAGACCAGTGAATGCCAGCAGCTGCTGGCGGGCAAGGTCAGCACCAAAAGGTTTGGTAAGCTTTGCATTGGCCCTGCCGGTGAAAACCAGGTGCTATATTCCGGAATTTTTAGCGATGAGCGTGCAGCCGGCCGTGCCGGTCTGGGTGCGGTTATGGGGTGGAAAAACCTGAAAGCCATTACTGCTTCCGGTACGCATACTGTAGAGGTCTATGACAAAGAAAAGAGCAAGGAATGGATCAAAAAGTGGTTTGTCTATTTGCAAAAGCATCCCCTCACCGGCAGCCAGCTTCCCAAATTGGGCACTGCAGGTTTGGTAAAACCTATGCAGGCCTACGGATTGCTTTCCACTAAGAACTACTCTTCCGGTCAGTTCGAAGATTTCGAACTGGTTTCGGGTGAGCATCTGGCCGAAAAATTCAATATCACCAACAAGGGGTGTCAGACTTGCCCCATCCGCTGTGCCAGAACGGTGGAGGTCGACGGCAAGCAGATAAAGGGTCCCGAACTGGAAACCTTGGGCCTTTTGAGCAGTAACCTCTGCAACAACGATTTGAAAAAGGTCATCCGGTGGAACTATGAATTGGATGAACTGGGCATGGATACCATTTCCACTGCCAACACCATCGCCTGGGCTATGGAGGCAAACGAGAAGGGGCTGTGGGACAATGGCCTCAACTTTGGCAATGCCGACAATCTGTCTGCCGTATTTGAAGATATTGCATATCGCCGGGGTGTCGGTGATGAGCTGGCACAGGGCAGCAAGCGCCTTTCTGAAAAATACGGCGGCACGGAATTCGCTATGCATTCCAAGGGATTGGAACTGGCCGCTTATGAGCCCCGTAAGGCTGTAGGCCAAGGTCTTGGTTATGCGGTTTCCAACCGGGGTGGCTGCCATTTGAATGGCGGTTATCTGGTGATTTTGGAAGGATTGGGTCTGCATGTGGACACACAAACTCCCAAAGCAAAGGCAGATTTCACCATGATGTTCCAGGATCTGATGGAAACCATCTCCGCGTCCGGCCAGTGCCTGTTTACATCCTATGCCTTTTTCCCGGGATTCCTGCTGACCAAGCCCAACAGTGTCATTACCAAATCCATTAATGTCGTGGCTACTCACATCGGTTGGGCGGTACGGCTGATGAACAAATATCCCCGTGTTCTTATGCTTCATCTGCCAGTGTTCCATCATACAAAGATGATTAAGTATGCGCTGGGGATGAAGATGGATTTGGGACGGTATTTACAGATCGGTGAGCGGGGTTACACCATGGAGCGACTGATCAATACACGCTTTGGCATTACCGAGGCAAAAGACAAGTTGCCAAAGCGTCTGACAGATGTACCGCAGGATCCCAAGAATCCCAAAACAAAGATTCCTTTGGAAAAGATGAAAAAGACATACTACGCTGCCCGGGGATGGGATAAGAACGGTATCCCCACCGAAGCTACCCTGCGGCGGCTGAAGATCAAATGATTTCCGCCAAGCGGATAAGAAGGAGGAGCAATATGGATATCGCTTACAAACTGGACGTTCTGTGGTGCCGTACGTTTCAGGCGGTTCTGAAGGTAGGTAACTACTTCATGGGCTACCGTATGCCCCACTATCTGGAAGGTCCCGGCAAAATCGCTGAGCTGGGTAATTTCCTGAAAGAAAAGAAAATCAACGATGTTTTGGTAGTTACCGGTTCCGGTATGGTTCGCCGGGGTCAGGTCAAGCCTATGCTGGATGGCTTCGACGCTGCCGGCATACGCTATACCCTGCAAACTTACGATACCACCGACCCTACCTCCGACGATGTGGAGGCCGGCTACAAGACCTATAAGGAAAATGACTGCAAGGCCATCGTGGCGCTGGGCGGCGGCAGCCGAATCGACTGCGCCAAAGGTATCGCTGCCAAGGCGGTGCATCCCAGAAAGAAAGTGGCACAGCTGCAAGGTCTGTTGAAGGTCCATTGGCCTATCCCCACCTTTGTTGCGATCCCCACTACCGCCGGTGCCGGTTCTGAGACCACGGTTGCGGCAGTTATTACGGATTCTGCCACCCATCGCAAGGCTGCTATCAACGATCCATCCCTGATTCCCAAGTACGCGGTTCTGGATCCGGAACTGACGGTTGGACTGCCTCCTTACACAACCGCAACTACCGGCATGGACGCTCTTGCCCATGCGGTAGAGGCATACACTAACAAGACATATAACACCAAGCTGGAAAATCGATTGGCAAAAGAAGCTGTTAAGCTGATTCATGACAACATTCTTGTGGCCTTTGAAGATGGCAGCAATCTGGAAGCCCGGCAGAATATGCAGCGGGGTGCCTTCTATGCCGGCCGAGCCTTTACCCGTGGTTGCGTTGGCTATGTCCACGCCATCGGTCATACCTTAGGCGGTTTGTACGGTGTTGCTCATGGTCTTGCTATGGCAGTGTTGCTGCCCCATGTGATGCGGGAGTATGGTGCTTCTGCCCACAAGCGCCTGGCAGAACTGGCGGATGTTTGCGGTATTGGCGGTGCCAATGAAGCGGAGAAGGCCAATGCCTTTATTCGTTGGATTGAGCAGACCAATGCCAAGATGGGGCTGCCCGACGGCTTTGATATGATCAAGGACGAGGATATCGACCAGATGATCACCTGGGCCAAGAAGGAGGCAAACCCGTTGTATCCCGTGCCGGTGGTTTGGGCAAGAAAGGATTTCCGCAGACTCATTGCATCTATCCGGAAATAATACGCTAAAATAGAAGTAAAGGAAAAGTGCGACATGGTTTCCATGTCGCACTTTTAAAATCATCACGAAAGTGATGCGGTTTTAGGGAGGGACCCCGACGATTGGGCAAATCGGGGGCCCCAAGGAGTGAAAATAACGCGTATCTGCGGATAAGGGGGAATGCGCAGTGCGTTATAAGCAATGTAAAGTGATGCACCAGTACTTTGCGAAAAACGATCTATAGGTATTAACTATAGAATATTTTGCGTTCATCATTCCCGATTTGCATCAGTTGAGGTAATTGCGAAATTACAGCCTTTTAATCTGTTGGGAGCGCTGTAGATATTGAAACGGTTCTCCCGGGAAAAACCCAGAAGTGTAATATTGGCGCTACGGGCAGTTTCCACAGCCGCAATAGTGGGGGTGGAACGGGATACGATCATAGGAACACCGATGGCGGCCACCTTTTGGATCATATCCATGGGGATCCGGCCGCTGGTAAGGATATACCTATCTTTCAGCGAAACTCCACGGAGCAGCGCCTTTCCTGCCAGTTTATCCATGGCATTGTGACGGCTGATATCCACGCAGGAGAAGTAAGTGCCACTGTCGTCACAAAGCGCACAGCAATGGGTTCCGGCAGTAGCTTTTTGCAGCGTAGAATTATCGTAGAACCTCTGCTGATTGTCAAGCAGGATCTCTGGGTCAAATACGGCACTGTCACACAGAGGCGTCCGGGACTGAGGCTCGAACTGTGCAAGCTGGGCAGAAGCTCTTCCTGCGTCTTCATCCAGCTCCAGGGATATAATGTCATCCAGAGAACGGATATAACCTTGTGTGTACAGATATCCTATCAGTAGTTCTTTTCGCTCACTGGGAGAACAGTATAGTGTCCTGTCCGTTTTTCCGGAAATCTCTACATGCAAAGCGGTTTCGTGGACCATCAAATCCCGCATGGGAACATATTCTCCCCGGATGTAGCGAACGATTTCCAGCTTATCCACCAGGGCTCTGGCTTCCCCTTCCGGTTCTTCTGTGGTGGTGCCTAAGTACTTTTCGTATTCGCTGCGGGTATTGATGTTGGTAAACATTTGAAGCTCCTTATCAAAACTGGCAGCCTCATCCTGGGAGATCACGCAGGCCCGGCTTGCGTAAATAAAGCGGAACAGAGAACTGTTTCCGGTTTCCAGCCGGTAAACCACCTCGTCCAACAGTGCGCGGGAATAAAAGGCGTTGAATGGCTCAAGCCGATCTTGAAATTTGCCGGCACAGATATCTGCTCCGGAATTCAAAAGATTATTTTTCAGATGGCGAACGAAATCCAAATTTACTACCGGCATATCGCAAGCCAGCAGATACACATATTGACTGCGGGCGTGGTTTAGTGCCGAATGGACACCGGCCAAAGGACCTTTACCCAGATAGATATCGCTGCAAAGCCGGACATCAATACCTTCATACAGCTGAGGCTTGGCGGTGACAATCAGGATGTCAGAGAATTCTTCCTTCAGGGTTCGAATGATGTTTTCCAGAATTCGGCGGTCATCTGCCATTAGGAGCTGTTTATCAAAACCCATCCGGGAGGATTTTCCTCCTGCCAGGATGGCAGCGGTTCCAAACATAGGAAGAGCCTCCCGGAGCGTTTCCGCTCCGGGATTTTCGCTTGTAGTATTCACGGTTACGCCTTCTCGATCCGGGCGGCGCAGACCTTCAGCTCGGGGATCTTTGCGGTGGGATCGGTGACAGTGTTGGTCAGCAGGTTGGCAGGGCCGTCTGCAAAGTGGAAGGGCATAAACAGCACGCCTTCCGGTACGATGTCAGTAACTCTTGCTTCCACGACAACTCCGCCACGGCGGGAGGAGACCTTCACATCATCTCCTGGAGCGATGCCCAGCTTGGCAGCGTCGGCAGGGTTCACTTCCACATAGGAGCGGCCAGCGATATTCTTCAGGCCTTCGACGCGGCCGGTCATGGTGCTGGTGTGATAATGATACAGAATACGGCCTGTGGTGAAGATCATGGGATATTCACTGTCGGGAGTTTCTGCGGAGGGACGGTAGGGAGCGGGTTTGAACAGCGCGCGCTCACCGCGGCTGAACTTACCCACATGCAGAATGGGAGTGCCGGGATGATCGGCGGTGGGGCAGGGCCACTGCAGGCCTTCCTTTTCCAGGCGCTCATAGCTCATGCCACCGTAGGAGGGAGTGACAGATGCGATTTCAGCAAAGACTTCTTCAGCGGTACGGAAGCTGTTGCCGTAACCCAAAGCAGCCATCACATCAGAGAGGATCTCAAAGTCTGCGTGGCTCTGACCGATGGGGTTGATAGCCTTGCGAATCCGCTGTACACGGCGCTCGGTGTTGGTAAAGGTGCCGTCCTTTTCTGCAAAGGTGCAGCCGGGCAGAACTACATCTGCCAAAGCAGCGGTCTCGGTCAGGAAGATGTCCTGAACAACCAGCAATTCACAAGCCTTCAGCGCCTTTTCCACATGGTTCAGGTCGGGATCGGACATCATGGGGTTCTCGCCCATAATGTACAGGCCACGGATCTTGCCTTCTTCCACAGCATTCATGATCTCGGTCACGGTTAGACCGGGCTTGCCGGACAGGCTGACACCCCAAGCCTTTTCAAACTTTTCACGAACGGCATCGTTGAAAATCTTCTGGTAGCCGGGCATATCGCCGGGCAGACAACCCATATCGCAAGCGCCCTGAACATTGTTCTGACCGCGCAGGGGGTTGACACCGCAGCCGTACTTGCCGATTTTGCCGCACAGCAGAGCCAGGTTAGAGGTGCCCATAACGCCCTCAGTACCGGTGGAATGCTGGGTAACACCCATAGCATAGTAGATGCCGGCCTTGTCAGCCTTGGCATACAGGCGGGCGGCCTTCTTGAGTTCTTCTGCATCGATCTGGCAAATTTCAGCAACCACCTCGGGGGTGTAGTCCTTAACGACTTCCTTAAGCTCTTCATAGCCTTCGGTACGCTCATCAATGTACTTCTGGTCCTGCAGGCCTTCGGA
>JAZNLC010000214.1:0-3852 GCA_045578895.1 Faecousia sp.
CCGCTTCTCCAGAATGAAGTCTGAAATCGTTTTGCCGGTTTCTTCATGGAATCGGGCGGACAAATAATTGGGACTCAAGAATTGGTCGGCAGCGATGTCCTTGGTGGAAATGGAAGTCGCAAGATTCAGATCGATGAAGAGGATGGCTCTGCGGATCGGTTCTGAGTATACAGCCACAGAATACTTTCTAACCAGGTAGCAATATCTTTGGATCATTTCTCCAATCAGCAACGCCAGCTCTTGCAGAGATTCTGCGCGCTCGATCCGGGTACCGAAATCCGAAGAGGATTCATGAATATAGATCGGGTGGACATGGTTGTTTTCAATGGCTTTTCGGAACAGGGTATTCATAGTATGGGCACTGTTTTTGAAGTCACGAACCACATCGGAAGTGGTCGGTGCGGCTTTCTGTGTGGGAGACTGCATCAGTGTTCCGTAGTCAAGAATTGCCTTGAATGCGGCAGCTTCATCGCCGCTGGCAATTGCCTCCAGCAGAGTGTTTTCCGCACGATACCGGGCATCGATCAGCTGCATTTCGTGGTTCATGTCATAGGCAGGATCTTCTTGAGAATCCGACATATCAGTTTGTATTCTGTCAGTTTGAAAGAAATGCTGGAATGCATCGAACATGGATGCTGCTGCATCTTCACTTGATAAATCCATGTTCTTTGCGAGATTAGAGATAAATTGCTCTATATTCACGGAATCAGCTCCCTTGCAAAAGTAAAATTATACTCTAATTTCAATATTATAGTAGAATATTACAAAAATCAAGTATAATCCTTATAGATGCACAATTCTCCCCATGATACAATAGCACTATATCGTGGATTATAAGCGCGATGAATATGGGAAGGAGCCTTCGTGATGAAACAGAAAACAAACGATACAGAACGCTTGGGATTCCGCACTTACTATGGCACAACAACCATGGGTGCAACCGAAGCTCTGACATCCTCTTTGATGAGCAGCTTTTTTATGATGTACCTGACGGACTATTCCGGTCTGGGTTCCTGGGCGGCAAGCCTCGGCAGTGCGCTGCTGGTCTTTGCCCGTTTCTTTGATGCCATCAATGATCCCTTTGAAGCATGGATCATGGACCGCGCAAAACCCGGCAAATTCGGCAAATACCGTCCCTTTGTATTCCTGAGCATTATCATGCAGACCATCGGTGTTGCATGTCTGTTCTTTATTCCTACCTTTGAGAGCAAGATTGCGGTAGCGATCTGGGTTATCGTGTTCTATCTGATTTATGATATCGGTTATTCCTTCTTCTCTCCTGAAGTCATGTACCGGTCTGCGACGATGGATGACGGCAAACGTGCAAAGCTGATGATCGCTCCCCGTATTCTGACCATGTTTATGGGCATGATCGTCTCTTCTCTGATTTCCATCGTTGCAGCAGTCAATATCCATTTCAACAACTACCACACCGCCTTTGGTGTTACCGTACTGGTTTTCCTGGCTTTGGTGGCAGTCCTTGCACTCAGTGGTATCAGCGTGTTCAAGGAGCGCCATATTGTGGAGCGGGATAAAGAAGAGGTCGTCAAGATCACCGACGTGATTGATGTTCTGAAGCGCAATGACTCCCTGCGCAACAGATTATGTTCCGGTGTGTTTGCAGGCTTTATTTATACCTGCGTGTTTGCCACCACCAATTACTACATCAAATGGGGTTTCTGTGCCGATCTGACCACCGGTGCGGTGGATACCGCACAGTACGGCGTGTTCCTTCTGATCAGCTCCATGATGATGTTCCTTCCTATCTTGGTCGGCACGGCCATCTCTATACCGCTGATGAATAAATTTGGATCTCCCATTCGCATGATGCGTTTCGTCATTGCGGCAGAAGCTACCTGCTGTGGTCTGATTGCAGTTCTGCACTTCACCGGTCTGCTGACTCCTATTCCTTTCTTTATCAGTCTGGCCCTGTGTGCAACAGCTCTGGGCACGGAGTTTGTTCCCGGCGGTGCTCTGACCATGGAATCTATGGACTACGAAGTGTATAAGAACGGCCGTGACCGTGCTGCAACCATCAACACCATGGGTAAGCTGCTGTCCAAGGCCCAGTCCGCATTTGCCACCGCTGCTGTGGGTGCTACGCTGACTGCTGTTGGCTATGTTGTGGATTCCGCAACCGATACTTATCTGGGTGATCTGGCTGCAATGCCCTCTCTGCTCAATTGGTTTATCATTATCCTGGCTGTGATTCCCTGCGTATGCGGCGGTATCGCATTGCTGATTATGAGAAAATACCCCGTTACGGATGAAGTCCGTGCCGACATGAAGAAAGCACTGGGCAAAGAGTGATTAAGACTAGCAAAGGACGCAGTGCGAAAGCCCTTTCCGGGTTTCCCTGCGTCCTTTCCTTATAGAAAGGGATTCCATATGCTGCGTATTTCTTCCATCCGGATCGGTCATAGCAAGGAACACTGTATTACCGATGAACGGCCCAACATTCGCTTTTCTCTGGAATCCGATGTTCCGGGAGAAGCGCTGGATCATGCCGTAATCTCCTGCGGCGACTGGTCAATCGAAACTAACGACCAACTGAATAATATCTATGGAGGCGAATGGGCACCTTTTGCGCAGTATAATGTCCACATCAAAGCCTTCGGAACCAGCGGTGACGTGGCAGAGGGAGAAGTTACCTTCGCCACGGGCCGCCTGGACACACCTTGGTTGGGAAAGTGGGTCACAGATGAGACCTATTCATTCCCGGAGGGAACCTCTCCGTTGCCGATGGTGTTCCGGAAGGAATTTCACATCCGCCGGCCGCTGCGCAGAGCGTGGATCAATTCCACCGCGCTGGGCATCTATGAGCTGCATCTGAACGGCCAGAAAGTGGGGCAGGATTATTTCGCTCCCGGCTTCACCAGCTATGCACACCAAATCCAGTATCAGACCTACGATTTGACGGAGCTTCTGCAGGAGCAGAATCAGCTTTCCGTCACTGTGGCTGGCGGCTGGGCAGCAGGGGTTTTTACCATGAAGCGCAAAAGCCATATTTCCTGCGATCGGCAGGCCTTCCTTGGTGAGATGCATGTGGAATACGAGGACGGATCAATCGAGATTATCGGCACAAATGAAAGCTGGCAGGTGACAGAGGATTCCCCGTACTCTCTGGCGGAGTGGTACGATGGTGAAACTTTTGACGCTACCTTCAATACAGATAAAGCAATCTGGAGAAATGCCACCATTACCGTCCCCCAGGGCGAACCGAAACTGCTGGCTCAGTACGGCCCGCCTGTTCGGGCGAGCAAAACATTGAAGCCGATATCCTGCATCAGAGCGCCCAGTGGGGAATGGATCTATGACTTTGGTCAGAATTTTTCCGGAATCGTCTGTCTGAAAATCCGAAATACGGTCAAGGGACAGACGATAACCGTTCGACATGCGGAAGTGCTGGTGGATGGGGAACTGTTTGTAAAGCCGCTCCGTACCGCCAAAGCAACTGTGATCTATATCTGCAAAGAGGGTGAACAAACTTATTCACCCCGATTTACATACATGGGTTTCCGGTATGCAGGTGTTTCCGGCATTGAACCGGAGGATTTGGAACTGACTGCCTTGGTGCTGCACAGTGAATTGGAGCGCACCGGCGAGTTTGCCTGCTCCAATGAACTGCTGAACAAGCTGAACGAAAATATCTGCTGGGGCGGATTATCCAACTTCGTGGACATCCCCACGGACTGCCCCCAGCGGGACGAACGGATGGGCTGGACAGGCGATGCGGCAGTTTTTGCCTCCACCGCTTGCTTCAACTTCGATATGAGCCGGTTCTATGACAAATGGCTCCGGGACCAGTCCGCCGAGCAGGGTCCCGGCGGAGGATTTCCCATGGTGATCCCG
>JAZNLC010000215.1:0-9093 GCA_045578895.1 Faecousia sp.
AACTCTCTTTCATTTGCAGCAGGCGCTGCATGGTCTGGCTCCGGTTCAGGTCGGTTTTTCCGGCACCGGGAGTCAGACGGATGGACAAATATTTATGGAGCCGCTGGGTTCGGATCAGATCCACATCGGAGAAGATATCCAAACAAACCATCAAACGGCCTAAACTCAAGGGATTGCCTGACCAGCGAACGATCTTGCGGCACAGGCACATAGGGGATTCTTCAATGGCCTCGCAGGGCACGGATGCCAGATAACGCCATACGGTGGCCAGGGTGGCCCGGTCCGGCAGAAGCGCCTGCGCCATGGATGGACTCAGATCTCCGGCGTGCAGACGGGAATAGCCTCCCAGATCGCTGCTGCAAACAGCCTGGCAGGCAGGCCGGATGTCCAGAATGTTCATCTGCACGGAGCGTTCTTCCCGGAATTCGTTGATTTGAGGAACAAACGCCACATCTACAGTATCCCCTTGGGCAACGGAAGCGGATTGGGCGGTGGCGGAGAAATAAATGGCATTGATGGAGGTACGCCCCCGGCGCAGCCGAAGCCGCAGGTGCTTACCGCCGCCGACACTTTGCAGCCGGTCTACCGTCAGATTCTCCATCATCAGAACCGGCTTGGGACAGCCGTTGCCGCAAGGCTCCAGCGCATCCAGTGATTCGATGTTGGGAACGGTCATAAGTTCCGGGGAGACGGAACAGTCGATATCCAAAGAGGTTCTGGGCATATCCCCGCAATAATACGCTGAGGCGAGAGCGCAGATCTCTTCCCGGAAACGGTCGATATTCTGCCGGGTAATGGTAAAGCCGGCGGCAAGCTCGTGGCCGCCGTAGCTTTCCAGCAGGGGAGACAGCGCGGTTAGAGAGGCAAACAAATTGAAACCGCCGTAACTGCGGGAGCTGGCCTTACCGTGATCCCCATCCAGGCAGATCAGGAAAGTGGGACAGCAATATTCTTCGGCGATCCGGCTGGCGACGATGCCTACAACACCTTGATGCCAGCGGTCATCCGCCAAAACGATGGCTTCCGGAGCGCTGCCCTCGGGCAGCATGGCAATCGCCTGATTGTAGATCTCCGATTCCACACCCTGGCGCTGCCGGTTCAGGTCGCACAGGGCCTTGGCCAGTTCTGCCGCTTCTACGGGATCATCGGTCAAAAGCAGATTGACCGCCAGGTCGATCTGTCCCATGCGTCCGGCGGCGTTGATCCGGGGGGCCAGCATGAAACCGATAGAGGAGGCGCTGAGGGAGGAACACTCACAACCGCATTCGGCCATCAGCGCTGCCAGACCCAGCCGGGGGGCATTCTGCAAAGAAGCAAGACCCCGGTCTACGAATACGCGATTCTCACCCTGCAGCAGCATTACATCGGCCACAGTTCCGAGGCAGACCATATCCGCGTAGGCATCCAGTACATCTTCCTGGCTGCCGCTGAGTGCCGCTGCCAGCTTGAATGCCACACCCACGCCGGAAAGATTTTTGTGTAAGTAACGGTCATCGGGCCGGTGGGGATCCACGATGGCAACGGCTTCCGGCAGCTGGTCCTTACATTCGTGGTGATCGGTGATCACCAGGTCGATTCCCAGTTCTTTGCACAGCTGTGCCTCTTCCACGGCGGTAATGCCGCAGTCGACGGTGATGATCAGGCTGACACCCTCGCTGTGCAGCTGCCGGATGGCGATGGGATTCAAGCCGTAGCCTTCCTCCAACCGTCCGGGGATGTAGGAAATGCATCTGGCACCGCAGCTGCGCAGAAAGTCCGTCAGCAGACAGGTGGCGGTAATACCGTCCACATCATAGTCGCCAAAAACCGCAATGGTTTCGTCATTTTCGATGGCCAGGGCCACACGGCCGGCGGCCAGATCCATATCTTTCATATAGAAGGGATCTATCAGTGCCGCATCGCAGGAGAGATACTCCCGGGCAGATTTTTCGCCGGTGATCCCCCGGGAGGCCAGGATCATGGCGGTCAGAGGTTTGTAACCGCAGCCGGAGAGGGAATTGACGGCTTCCGGTGCCGGTTGGGACACATTCCATATCTCGTACTTCAAAGCAATACACATCCATTTTATAACTTTTCCCAATATTATAACAAAAAGCTCCCGGAAGTACAATAGCCGTTGGGGAAAAAGTTTGAAAAACCGGATTTGAGAAAGGACTTACGGATGCGGAAAGAATGCCGAAATCTTAATTTTGTCCACGGGCCAACTGCGTGCAGACAACGCAGACCATGGGAGACAGCAGCATCCCCAGGATCCCCCAGAGATGAAAGCCGATATACAGCGCTACCAATGTGACCAAGGGATCCAGCCCCAATTGCTTACCCACAAGACGGGGCTCCAGGATGCTTCTGGACAGCACAGCCACCACATAAATACCCAAAAGACCGACCGCCTTAACACTTTGCCCTTGCAGCAGACAGATCAGACTCCAGGGGATCAGTACCGTGCCGGTACCCAGAACGGGAATGGCATCCACCAAAGCAATAAAAAAAGCCCAAACAGGCCCATAAGGCACACGCAGCAGAAAAAATCCGGTACAAAGAATCAAAAAGCACAGGCACATCAGCGTCAGCTGTGCCTTCAGCCACCCGGTCAAGGCGGCACGGATCTGTTTCAGCAGGGGCAGATACCGCTGCAGCCGGGCAGAGGAACGCAGCCGGGAAAACCAGGCCCGGATCTTTGGAAACCGGGCGGATACCATGAACCCGGAGAGAATACCGGTACCCAGGGCCACTGCGCTGCCGGGGATCCAACCCAAAAAAGCCGAAGCCAGGGAGGGAAGCCGCTGCAGAAGCTGCTCTACGATGGCATTGCCGCTGCTGAACAGGCCGGTAACGCTTTTGGATAGCAGTGGCCGGACGCCTTCCGGCGTTTTTTCAGCAAAAGACAGCAGAAAACCTTCCAGCGCATCCAATCCACCCTGGGCGGCTTTTCCCAGATCCGGTACGGCGGCAGCCAAGATCCCCAGCTCCCTCACTGCAACGGCAGTGATAAAAACCAAAATGCTGGCAAGCAGGAGCAATGTGGCCGCGACACCGATGGCCGTGGCGGCGGCCCGGGGGATCTTCCGGGACAAGCGGCTGACCATGGGCTCCGCGGCCAAAGCCAAAACAGATCCCAACAGGAACGGAAGAAGTAACGGCAGCAGAAAACGGATGCTTACCCATGCCAGACCAAGACCGGCCAACAGAAACGGGATATTCTTTTTGTTCATGTGCGGCATGTTTTCCTCCTTTTTTGGGGTTGCTTTTTGTGATAAACATGATAAAATAGATAACAGCGGAGACAGAAATTATGAAAATTTACGATTGTGGGGTGTTTCAAATGGGAAGCAAGCCGAAATACTATATCGTAGAAGCGGCGGCTTTGCCGGAAGTGTTTCTGAAAGTGGCGGAAGCAAAACGCCTGCTGTCTACAGGAGAAGTGTCCACCGTTAATGACGCGGCTCGTGCTACGGGTATCAGCCGCAGCGCTTTTTATAAGTATCGGGATACGGTAATGCCGTTTCATAATATGATGATCGGCCGTATCCTTACCTATCAGCTGAAGCTCCATGATGAACCGGGCGTACTTTCCGGGATTCTTAAGACCTTTGCGGAGCAAGCTGCGAATATTTTGACCATCAATCAGACCATCCCTTCCGGTGGCTGCGCCATGGTAACCATTACAGCGGAGACTTCCGGTATGCAGGGAACGCCCGACGAGCTGCTGCGCCTTCTTTCACAGAGCAGTGGTGTGATCAAGGCAGAAGTTTTGGCAGGTTAATCAAACTGTATACAGTGCCGCGGAGAGAACCGCGGCACTTTTTTCGCCCTCTTTCAGCACACACGGCTGTCGGCTGACATAGAATGCCCTGGGAGGAGATGGGTATGCTGATCGTGCAAAAATACGGAGGAACCTCCCTGGCAGACGGGGAGAAGATAAAAGCAGCTGCCCGACGGGCGGTAGCTTTGGCCCGAAAGGGAAACCGGGTGGTAATCGTAGTGTCGGCTCAGGGGCATACCACGGATGAACTGATTGAAGCAGCTAAGATAATCAACCCCGGCGGCTCCAAACGGGAGATGGATGCCTATATGGCGGCGGGGGAGCAGCTTTCCGCGGCGCTGATGGCGATGGCTGTGGAGACCTTTGACTACCCCGCGGTAAGCCTTACGGGGTGGCAGGCCGGAATTTGGACGGACAGCGTCCACGCCAATGCGCAGATCCGGGGATTGGGAGACCGGCGGATCAGCCGGGAACTGGAAAAGGGCAGAATCGTAGTGGTAGCCGGATTTCAGGGGGTCAACAGCGCGGGGGATATCACGACCCTGGGCAGGGGCGGATCCGACACCACAGCGGTGGCGTTGGCCGCGTTTTTAAAGGCAGATCTGTGTCAGATCTTTACCGATGTAGACGGTGTCTATGACCGGGACCCCCGGAAGTATCCCGATGCGGTGAAATACGATCGCATATCCTATGCGGATATGCTGGCGCTGATCGCTAAGGGCGCCCAGGTGCTCCATGACCGCAGCGTAGAGCTGGCGCAAAAGCATGGCATCACGGTGGAAGTGCTGTCTGCTTTCCGGAATCTGCCTGGCACGCTGGTAGGCGCTATAGATTGATTCTGTCCCGGTATATGCAAGAATATTCCAAAGCCGGGTAAGAAAATGCTATTTGTCAAGCAGATAAATGATCGTTTAGCGGTGCAAAGCCTCCCTTGTCAAAGGGAGGGGGACCGCGTAAGCGGTGGAGGGATTCATCGCCCACAGGGCGATATGCTGCTTTGCAGCATGGAATCCCCCAGTCAAAAATCAGAGATTTTTGCCAACGCCTGCGGGCGTCCGGTCGCGGCTCTGACAGCCCATCGGGCTGTCATTCACTACCGCGACTGCGCTTCGCTTACCCTTTACACAAGGGGACCTTGGATAGTGCGCTAAACGATTATTTACAGCAGTAACGATACCGAGCGGTGCCCAATGGTGTAACGACTAGTACTGCACCGTGCACGAAATGGCCGCGGCGGCTCGCCGCTAAACGATCATTTACCCGGTTAACGGAAATGGGCCGCAGATGTTCCCCATGATCATACAATCAAAGCAACCTTTCTCCGAAAGCCGGCCTTGCCGGAAAGTTTCCGCAAAAAGTGTCGAAAAGTTTTTCTTTGCTGCGGTAGAGATTTATAGTAAAATTATGGTAAGCAAATAGAATCTTCTTTCTGACACGCTTACGGCCCGGGAACTGCAGACGATGGGCCTGAAATCTCGAAGGGTGCGCGCTCTATGGGAACGGACGCGCGCCGACGGATCGCCGTATCCATCGGTTCCCCACATAATTACCTGCCCCGCAATTCATTCGTTACTGACACACATTACCATTTACGAGGAGGTTTTATCGTGAAACTCAAGAAAAGAATATTGTCTTTTGCCCTGGCTGTCATGCTGATCGTGGCCATGGCGATTCCCGCTTCGGCTGCGACTATGTGGGCAACCCGTACCGGCAGTGGTTGTACTGTTGCCATATCAGGCGAGTGTGCAATTGTCAGTTATTCTGCCGTTATGGAGTATCAGAACAGCGATTCCGGAGATCCTTCGGACTATGCCTTGCAGATAAAATTGGTCCGCAGGACCCAGCGTGCCAACGGTACAACGCAAGAGGAATACCCGGAGTGGAGTACTCCATCGACTCATATTACGAGCATTTCTGGACGTAGTGACTGGGAACTGTACAGCATGAAATGCACTTGCTACATTAATGGTACAGTGGCAGGAAGTTCGATTCCTGTAGATGCTAACTAAGCATAAGTTGGTGTTGTATCAAGATTATTCATTGGGGGAGAAATGGCTATGTCGAACCGTATGCGCCGTATTTTAATCTGTATTAGCCTGGCAGTTCTTCTGTTGAGCGGCTGTGGTAAGGATGATGTTCCCACCGTAGCCACCAGCGATTATGAGGCCGAACTGGTTTATGGTGTATTTGAGGCTGATAAGCTGGAGGTACTCCCTTGGAATTCCGGCCGTTGTGAATCCACTATGGCCAATGCTATGGCTGAAACGGAAAACGGATATTATTTCGTACATGACCATTATTTATATTATGCCGATAAAACAAATTTGACCAACTGGGTTTTGGTGTGCAACAAACCGAACTGTCCTCATTATGAAAATGATTACCTATGTAACGCCAAGCTTGACGAGGATTGGGTCGTTTTGCAAGATGGCAGGCTTTACTACGCCGAGGCCCGTGGAGAATTTGAACTTCCTATTAAAACCAGTGGCATGGGCAATCTAATTGTAAGCACCGCCTTGGATGGAACGGACAAAAAGCTTGCCTATGTTATTGAGGATTCGTTATTGCTTTCAGCAGGTACCGCGGGTGGCAGGTTTATTGGTGGGCAATGGCTGTATATGAAGTCATCTGCCAACGAATATGGAAATATTGAAACTCGGTTATTTATCCTCGATGAAAACGGTGAAAAGGAAGTGGAAGTACCTGATGGTACAACTGTCAGCATGTACCGGGGCAGTGATATTGCATTTCTGAGAGGTGATCCCTATTTTTTGTGCGGTAACTTCTCCAATAACAAGTTTTTGCGTTTCCAGGGAGATGAGCTGGTAGGCTTTGATATGAAATATTTGCCGGAAACCGGAGGTTTTATTTCTGGTACGACGCTGCGGATCTTCAAGGAAAATAAGGGTTACTTTGATATCGATGTGACCACAGGAAAACAGGTAAAGATAGCGGATAACCGGATAAAAAACAGCGCCGGATTTATCCTGGCGCCTAACTGTGTGATCGAATCCAATGCCTTTGGTTTTACCTATGAGAAGCGTTCAGTCCCTGTACAAATAGAAGTGTTTGACGGAGAAAGCTGGCGCAGCGTCCGGCTACCGGAAGAATGGCAGAATCCAACTTCGGCCCAATGGCTCCATGTACTGGGAATCACTTCTGACAGTATTCTACTCTACGCGCGGGATGAAGAGACATTTTACGGGATAGAAAATACCAGTACCCTTTACCGCATCCCCTTGGACTCCGAAGAACTGGTTATGGAATACTGTTTCACATTCCCGATTTCTGACGACAAAGCGTGAACATTCATCTATCAGCAATGTGTTCCACAGAAAAAGGCCTTGCGCCGGAATGCTGTGACCGGATCAAATAAGGGTTTTCTGTCCTTTCGGCGCAAATATCTATGGCATTATAAAAGTTTTACCCGCAAAGGAGGCATAGGGATGATAACTGAAAATATACCGCAGATTCCCTATGTCCTCTTTGCGGCGCGGCATCTGTGCGGCTATGATGTGACTGTGTTTTTGGAGGTTGTTTTGCATGAGCTGGGGTTTTCCCGGCGGGGTTATGGGCGCTGTTATCTGAAAGAAGCCGTGCAAATCTACTGTGATGACCCCAAACAGCTTTTGGTGGACGGTGTCTACCAGCAGGTTGCCAGGCGGGCCGGCGCAGGATGCAGCAAGTATCAGGTAGAGGTTACCATCCGCCGGGCAGTACACACCGCCTGGAAGCACCGTGACGCAGCAGTATGGGCGCTGTTTTTCCCCGGCTGCGAAAAAACATGGAGCAAAGCGCCATCCAACTCCCAGTTTATTGCCGCCCTTGCTGCCTTGGTGGAGCTGTGGAAAACATACCGTGCAAAGGAGGTGCATTCCTGTGAAGAGAACACATAACAGTCAATGGGCGCTCACTGCCATGACCGGAGAAGAACTGGAGCAGGCATTGCACCGGGAACTGTCTTCTAAAAAACCCAATTGGGATGCCGCGGGGCAGTACCTGCACGAGCAGCACCGGCGCGTCCGGCAGCAGCGGGAACTGACACCGGAAGAGCAAGACGCTTACCGGGAATTCCTCCAGGCGCAGCAGCAGATCACGGAATCGGAAAAGCGTCCCCTGCGGCGGCCTTTGCGTCCGCTTTTGGCCACTGCTGTGGCGGTTTGCTTGCTGATAGCGATAGCAACCGTATCATTGGGCACGGGAGGTGTGTATGGCAGTTGGTCAGCCGATTATTTTCATTTAATAGGACACCCGGATGCCGCCGTACCCGTTCCCGCTGATTATGTGTTCCGCACAGAGCGTCCCGAATTGCAGAAAATCTATGCGCTGGTGGTGCAGGAATTTGGGGAGCAGCGTATCGTGCCCACCTGGATCCCGGAAGGCTATACGCAGGAAGAACTGGGTGTATGGGATCTCTCCCACGCGGTCTACAGTTTTTTAACATCGGGCGATCATCGTATCAGTATCAGTTTTACTGAATATCGCGAAAAAAGCCCTCGCAACTACAGCAAGGATAATATGATACCCTTTGTGTATGAAGTAGCAGGTGTCAGCCATTATATCTTCTCCAACGCTGGTCGCTGGGTCGCTGTTTGGGAGGTCAATGGACTGGAATGCAAAATCAGCACGTCCTGCTCCAAAGAAACACTTTTCTGTATTGTCGATTCTATTTATGAGGAGATTGAATAAATGAAGAAATTATTGCAACATATCGCTTTCTTCTCAGCACTGGTCTTCATTCTAAGCGCTCCGGTCAGTGCCATAGGGATCATGCCATTAGCCAGTTCACATATAGAAAGTACAGACTGCCATATAGCCGTGTCCTCCAGTAATTTAGTTACCGTATATTTTTCTATCGAAGGAACTGACTTTATGAGCGAACTAGGCGCCAGTATGATCCGGGTCCAGCGGTCTACCGACGGGATCAACTGGGAGATCTGCGATACCTACTGGGCATCGGATCATCCGGAGATGATGGGATCGGGTCTCACTTTTAATTCCAGCATCACCTACCAGGGACAGGCAGGCTACCAGTACCGGGCATTTATTTATTTCCACGCCAAGAACAGCAGCGGCACACGCACAGCCATGGCCTACGCTTATTAAACCAACAACAAACACCGGGAACGCTTTCCCGGTGTTTTTTATACGGCAAACGGTTATTAACCGCGCAAATACAGCCTGGCTTGTGATATATTTTCTTAATTTTTTATTACCAGGGTAGCGTTATAAAAAGGTTTGTGTTATAATGTTTGTAAGTATACCATAATGGAGAGAAATTGCTATGTTGGAATTGTTAGCCCCTGCCGGGTCTATGGAAGCCCTTCGGG
>JAZNLC010000216.1:0-1842 GCA_045578895.1 Faecousia sp.
GACATCACACCATATTCCATGACCTTTTCCATATCGGTGATATACTCCACCTCGATACCAAGGCCAAGATTGCCGACAGCTCTCTTCGCATACTCATACTGATCGTGGCAGGACTTACAGCCTGCACCCAGAACCTTGATGCAGCAGATACCCTCAACAGGCTTACCGCAGCAACAGGAAGGCGCTTCTTCTACTTTGCTTTCAGTGCTGCCACAGCAGCAAGTGGGAGCTTTCTTTTCTTCTTTCTTTTTTCCAAAATTGAACAGTGCCATAATGATACCTCCGTTAAATAATGATGTATTGAATTGCATTAAAGAAATAGCCAACAAGGATGATGCCAATGGTACAGATGGCAACAAAAATGCTCAACAGCTTTGGCTTTACAGCCTTGCGGAGCATAATCATGGACGGCAAACTCAGTGTAGTCACTCCCATCATAAAGGACAGCACAACACCGAGCCGAGCTCCCTTTGCCAGCAGTGCTTCCGCAATAGGGATCGTGCCAAAAATATCGGCATACATAGGAACACCCGCTGCGGTTGCAATCACAACCCCCAGAGGATTACCGGTTCCCAACAGCTTCACAATAAACTCTTCCGGAATCCAGTTGTGAATGAATGCACCGATACCAACGCCAACAAGGACATACGGAGCTACTTTCTTGGCGGTTGATACCACCTGTTCCCATGCATAATGCAAACGATCTTTCACGGTCAGTTCATCTTGGGGAACATCCACATTCTTACCCTTGCGGATAAATTCTTCCACTTCGCTTTCCAGATGCAGCTTTTCGATCATAGTACCGCCGACAACGGCAATCACCAGGCCAAGTACCACATAGACAACCGCAACCTTCCAACCGAAGATGCTCATAAGTAGCACCAGACTTCCCAAATCCACCATGGGAGAGGAAATCAGGAAAGAGAAGGTAACACCAAGGGGCAATCCTGCACTGGTGAATCCAATGAACAGAGGGATAGAAGAACAGGAGCAAAAAGGTGTCACCGTTCCCAACAAAGCCGCCACACAGTTTGCACCGATACCGTGGAATCTACCAAGGATGCGTTTGGTGCGTTCCGGTGGGAAGTAGCTCTGGATGTAGGAAATAATAAAGATCAGCACGCCCAACAGCACCATGATCTTTATTACATCATAGATAAAAAACTGTATGCTGCCGCCCCAGCGAGAAGTTGTGTCAATCCCAAGACTGCTTAAGCCACTTCCAATAACCTCATTTAGCCATTTCATACCAAGAATCTGATTCTGGATGAACAACCAGATTGAATGTAAGACTTCCATAACAAGTCTCCCTTCATATTGATAAATTCAAAAATATCGATATATTATTTGAAAGAGAAGCCACCTTTTCAGATGGCTCAAGTATCTTTCGCACAGCAAGAAGGTCTTTCTGATTGACTTTGCGTATCAATCTTTAACTGCTGTTTCAGTAAGGCTACAGCTCTATCAGCACCGTCCGAGTCAATGGAGTAATGTACCCACTTGCCCTCTTTTCTGCCTTGAACAACCCCGGCATCACACAGGATCTTCATATGATGCGAAAGCGTAGACTGTGTAATATGCAAATCATCCAACAGTACACAAGCGCATTTCTCACCGCTACGAAGCAGCTCTAAAATACGCAGACGGTTCTCATCACAAAATGCCTTAAATACTTTCGCATTTTCAACATATTCAGATACCATGCGGTTCACCTCACATTCAAGTTCATCGATCTGTTATCATTGTATTCATCAAATCGAAATTTGTCAATATGTTCTTTGAAAATAACGGCTGCCACTCGTTTTTCAAAGTAACAGCCGCATATTGTTTAATCCAAAGGCT
>JAZNLC010000217.1:0-36968 GCA_045578895.1 Faecousia sp.
TCCATATCCGCGCTGCAATGACGAAGCGCGATCCATGCCAAAGGATTAAACCAGCAGACAGCGGTGCAGAATATCATGAATAATTTTGCTAAACTGTCATGGCGCGCAATGTGAATGCCTTCGTGGCGTAAGATGAGCTGAAGATCTTCCGGTGTGTATTCTTTTTGGGGAAGGACCACACATGTGGTTTTTCGAAAAATACCAATGCTCAAAGGGGAAGTGACTTCAACGGAGCGCATAACGGGATAATATTGCTTTTTAAAACGATTGTTCTCTAAAATATCGGACCATATCCGCTGCAAATCTATATTCCAATCTCTTTGGGCACTTTTTAGAATCTTTCTGCGATACAGAAGATGGTTAATGATCTGATACAGCATAGTAGCGGCAAAACCAATCAACCAAATGGATACCAGCCAATTACCAACGGTCACATCAATGGGGATAACCAAAAGAGGCTGTTTTTTCTGCACCAGGGGTATGAAGGCCATATATATAACGTTAGGCAGAATCCAAAGGGCGGCACAGACTCTGGAACTGAAGTGTTTTCTGAGAAACGGCAGTAGTAATATCAGGGCTGTGTTGTAAATGCTGATATGTAAAAATACCAAAGCAAAGTTAGAGAAGAAATAAACGATGGCCGCTACAAGACCAACAAGGGGTAGAAACAGCACTATGAGAAGTATGAGAAATAATGGCAGACTCCAGGGCTCCACATAGGGGGAAACATTGGTGTTTAACTTGTTGCTGAAAGCATTGTTCCGTTCTCGTTTGTCAGCCACCAAAATTCGGATAGCGATTGCGCAGCCGGGTAATGCGTAAAAAAGTAATTTAACATACCAGTGGTCAGCACCTAAAAGGCCCAAAACAACGATGAAATCTAACAGTAAAATGTAAAGGATCAGTACATACCATTTCTTTTTCATTTTACGTCCCTCTCTAGGATACGCCGCAGCTCGTCCAATTCTTCTTTGCTGATGCCGCTGTGGCACAAGGCAGTTGCAAAGGTGGAGATTTTTCCTCCGCAAAGAGTATCAATAAAACGGCGGCTTTGGGTGGCCAGGTAATCTTCCCGGGTGATCAGGGGGATATAGTGGGTGGTGCGGCCTTCCTTTTGGATTTGGATGAATTCTTTTTCCGCCAATCGGGATAACAGGGTAAGCAGCGTGGTGGGGGCCATGGGATGCGTTGTGGTCAGAAGGGCTTCCACATCCATGCGCGTGGCAGGGGATGTGCATGCCCATAACGCCTGCATGACCTCCAGCTCGGTATCAGGCAGTTTCTTGATCATGTCAATTACCTCCTTCTACACTTGTAGAATCTACCTATATTCTACAAGTGTAGAAGGAGTTTGTCAATCTTTTTTACAAAAAACTGCCACCGATTTGGTGGCAGTTTCGTTGTATGTAAAGTTAATCGCCGTGGAGCGGAGTTACATCGTTAGCCAGCAGCAGATCGTCACTCATAGCGCAACCAAACCAATTGAACAGCCGCCGTGCCGGACTGTCGATTGGCTCATCCTTGCGGATTACCAAATAACCCTGTGTGTTGTAGGGATAGCTGCGATCCTGAATGGTGGCCGGTGACGGCATAGCGCCGTTTACGGAAAATACCCGCAAAGATTCATGTTTATAGACATCGCTGAGATAAGTCATGATGCTGTAGCCGATACCGTAGGGATCATTCAGAATCTCACCTACAATGGAGCTCATAGTGTCGATCTCCCGGAAACCCAAAGCGGAGAAATCGGGGACCTCCCGATCATGGAACACCAGTTTTTCAAACAGACGCTGGCTGCCGGATTGGTCATCCCGGTAATAGACATGGATGGGATGATTGGGACCGCCAAGTTCTTTCCAGTTGGTAATTTCGCCCCGGAAGATGGCGATGATCTGCTCGTGGGTGAGGTTGGTGACGGGGTTGTCCTTGTGGCCGATGAACACCAATCCGTCGCCGCCGTAGAGCTTCATCTCAACCTCCACACCTTTTTCTTTCAGATATGCCTGTTCTTCATCTGTTGGGGCAGCCAGGAAGGCAAGATCCACCGTCCCGTCTGCGATGTTCAGCCAGGCGCCGTGGGTAGTGGAGCAGAGAGGTTCTGTCCCCTCGTAGCCGTAGTTCTTTACAAACAGGTTATAGAGGGC
The DNA here is from genome assembly GCA_045578895.1 of Faecousia sp. GTDB lineage: Bacteria > Bacillota > Clostridia > Oscillospirales > Oscillospiraceae > Faecousia. Next base: position 2,145 of record JAZNLC010000217.1, read on the forward strand.
AGTGGTTACGGGCTGACGCGCGGTAGAACTGTCCAAAACCGGAAAATCGCCATTTGGGAACATGCTTCCAACGATACCGGTCAAATCCAAAAAATTCAGAGTTCCTTGGCTGCTGAGAACGGTGTAATCTGCCTGGTAAGCATAGTGATCATAAGACCCGAATTCGTTTTTCCCGCCCCAAGGCTCGCTGGCATAGCCTTGCAGCAGCCAGTTGCCCTCCGGCAGTGGCGCTACGGTGCAGCCGTCTAGGTCGGTACGGCGCAGAATATTTGTGACCGTACCTGCGGCATCCGCATAGTGTACGGAATAACTGCTGTTGATGATGAACCTGTCGTACAATACACCGTTTTCATCCGCGTGGATTAGATTACCATGGCGGGGAATCCGGTTATCACGCCGGTAGTCTCCCTCATCGGAAATGAAGACCCAATAGTCCTCGTTGGCAAGGCAGTAGATGCCGCCAGGCACAGCATGAAGCTGAGAGTAATAATGGGCTTTGTTGCTCAGTAGTGTTGTTTGCCCGGTGGAGAGCTGGAATAGCATCATCACTATGGAATAATCGTCTCTATACTCTACGTAATAGAGCTTTCCGTTACATAGATCAAAGGGGCAGTAGCCGGTTTCAAACAGCAGACGATCTTCCAAGGTGGTCAGATCAATGTGGCGAAAGGACATTGTTGGCCGACCGTAGTTTTCGGAAGAATATACCAGGTCATTGCCGTCGATGGTATATTGCAGTACATCCTTTGCAAGCAGCATCTGTTCTTCGGTGAGGATGTTGTAGACGCAAAGCCCGTCGGCGGTTATAAAATAGATACTGTCACCCGCTTGGGTCACATCATAGCATTGGGTGTCCAGTACCAGTGTTAAGTCGGTACCATCAGTGCGGACGCTGTAAAGCCGGTCCATCTCCAATGCATTGGAAAAGTAGAACATAGGTGCTTTTTGTGCAGGCTCTGTAGGCACAGTGGTTGGAGAAGGATCGATTGGTGCAGTTACTGGCACAGAACTGCTGGGTGTTGTGGTTTCGACTGGCGCTTCTGCACAGCCTGCCAGCAGCACAGTGACCAAAAGAACGACGATCAGCTTTTTCATAGCAACCTCCTTTTTCTGGTTAGTCTTCAAAGAGAAATCCTTCCAGGTCCTTTGCAGTAAGGAAGGTATAGTCACAAAGGCTTTTCATTTTTTCACACAGGGCGGGGAAGTCCTGCTTGCTCCAGGCTGCGAAGGCGGTAGCCGCACCTACGCTTTGCGCCATCATACAACCCAGTTTCATATCGTCTACCACCAGAATCTCTTCCGGCTTTAATTGAAACCGTTCCATGATTTGATGTAATGCGTAAGGATTTGGTTTTCTTTGGTGGGGCGGAAGATCATAGTCAAAGATAGCGTCGGGAAGGATTCCAAAGTGGTGCAGAAAATCCCGCTCAATGATTTCCCAGGTGGAGAGGGAAGACACACACAGAATCCCTCCGGCCTCCTTATGCCGCTTGATTACCCGGTGAATGCCTTCACAAACTTCCGGGATGTTTTCACGGCTGTAGGCCTTCCAGCCTAAATATTCTTCCTGCTGCTCCTGCTCGGTCATTTGCCAGCGTTGGGTACACATATCGGCAAAAATCATGTTGTTGCAATCTTTGACATATTCCTCAAAGGTCAAGGAGCAGCCGGGACGAATGCGTTCAATAAAATCTCGAAAATAGGGGAAACCAATGGTTTTTTCTGTTTGTACCACGGTGTCGTCATGGTCCAAAACCAGGCAGCGATATTTCAGCATATCGGTTCTCCTTGCTTTTTTTACCATTATATCAAGAAACTTCCCGGCGTGCAACCAAAAAATAACACTTGCATAAAACGAACAAATGTACTATAATATAGGAAACGACAGGAGGTGGCCGTAATGGAGCAGAAGATATGCCCGGTGGATGTGATCTCTATGTGCAGTGCCAGCGGAAAGATCCAGCCATTGCGGCTGCGTATGGAGGATGAAACCCACCAGCTGATGCGCGTGGATATTGATGAAATCGTCAGCTGCAAGGAAGTGCAGTATGTGGGCATTGAGGCCTTTATCTTTTTGTGTCGTGCCACAGTAAGGGACAAGCGGTGGCTCTTTGAACTGCGTTATACGGTGCGCACCCATACCTGGTGCCTACTGAGAAAGGTATATTGAAATGGCCGATCGAGTAATTTTTCATGTAGATGCCAATTCGGCATTTCTTTCCTGGACGGCAGCCTACCGTGTTAAAGTCTTGGGTGAAACGGTTGACTTACGGGAGATTCCGTCAGTTGTGGCGGGAGATAAGGAATCCCGAAAGGGAATCGTGCTTGCAAAAAGCACCCCGGCAAAAAAGTACGGAATTCAAACGGGAGAACCCTTGTTCCAAGCGTTGGAAAAATGCCCCGGTCTTACAGTGGTGGAGCCGGACTATCAGCTGTATGTGGCGGCTTCCAGGCATTTTGTGGAGATGCTGCGGCAGTTCAGCCCCTGCGTGGAGCAGTATTCCATTGATGAGGCCTGGGTGGATATGACCGGTACAGAGCGCCTTTGGGGTGCTCCCAGGCTGGCGGCAGAAGCCATGCGCAAGCGTATTTGGGAAGAGCTGGGCTTTACGGTCAATGTGGGTATCTCATCCAATAAGCTTCTTGCGAAAATGGCCGGAGACTTTGAAAAACCCAACAAAGTTCATACTCTTTTTCCGGAAGAGATCGAAGAAAAAATGTGGCCGCTGCCGGTGCGGGATCTTTTTTTGGTTGGTGGTGCTACCCAGGTAAAGCTGAACCGCATGGGCATTTACACCATCGGAGATCTGGCAAAAGCGGATGTGCATCTGCTGCAGAAGAAACTGGGTAAGCATGGGCAGACCATCTGGCATTTTGCCAATGGGCGCAATGCCGATGCGGTAAAGCCGGTGCAGGAGGCAAACAAAGGCTACGGCAACTCTATTACAACAGCCAGCGATGTGACTACCTATGAACAGGCATACAAAGTGCTGATGGGACTATGCGAAACAGTGGCTACCCGTATGCGGCAGGACGGTATGTGCGGCGGCTGTGTGACGGTGCACCTGCGGACTACGGAATTTCATAACTTTTCTCACCAATCCCGGCTTCCCGGTGCGACCAACATTACGGAAGAGTTGTTCCGGGAAGCTTGCCGGGTATTCGATGAAGCCTGGGATGGCGTGACGCCTTTGCGGCAGTTAGGTGTACAAATGACCCATTTGGCCCGGGAACCCTATCAGCAGTTTGATCTGTTTTCCGATCTGACACCCCAGAGGTACGAACGGAAGCTGAAACTGGATGAAACGGTGGATGCCCTGCGGGATAAGTTTGGGGAAGATATCATACGCCGGGGAAAATTTGCGGACAATCCGGAGGGTCACATGATGGGCGGACTGGACAAAGAACGGCGCACCGGTGTGACAAAACCGGTGCCTAAGGAATTTTAGAGTGGAAAGCTGCCGATAAATATGATACGATCACAAAAAAGGAGGCGGATACCATGTCTATCGTCAAATTTTATCGGGGAGACCCCAATGCGCCAAAAACTACTATGCCGGCACACTTAGGGGCAAATGCCATCATTACCTGCGGAGGTAGGCTTCTGCTGGAAAAGCGTCGGGATAGCGACACCTGGGGTCTTGTAGGCGGCGGTGTTAAGAAATATGAGACGGAAGTGCAGGCAATCGCCCGTGAGGTATATGAGGAACTTGGACTCCGTATTCCAAAAGAAAGTTTTCAAAAGCTGGCGGTATACGGTGAGCCGGGGCGCATCGCAGCCTACCGGGATGGCAGTATTTGGCGAATGGTGATTGTGGTGTTCGGCCTGGAACTGAAAGAAGAACCGAAAATGATCATCAGTGCGGAATCCAAAGACCTGCGTTTCTTTACAAGAGAAGAGGTTCAAAATATCGATATTGTGGTGACCCACAGCGATATCGTTGCGGATTGGTTTTTAAACAGGGATGCATGAGATCCTGATGCTGTGTGACAGGGGGTGCATTTTGCACGCCCCTGTAATCTTGTGTATTCTACAAACAAATAATGAATAATATGAAAAAATACTTGTATATTCATGAATGTTATGCTATGATACACTTCGACGGTGCAGTATCCTAGTCGAAGTGACCGATTCCCAGGTAGGGCCTAAAAATCCTATGAAGGGCATATCGATGAAGTCCCTGGTGCCTGCTTTTTACGCCCAGTTTAGGGTGGGTGCTGGGGGTTAAGGATTCAGGGCGCGCTCCAATGGCATGGAGCATACGACCCAGTTTCCGTGGAGACCGGGTGTTGTGCGACGAAGTTGAGAACTCCTTTGCGGAAGCCTCTTCGCGTACGAGCCTGGTATGAACCTGCAAGGTGATGCACAGAATCGTGTGTTACGTGCAGTGTAGCCTGCCTTGAGTGAGTATGTTGGGAAAGAGGACAAATATCGGCGCGTAGTGGCCATACAGCCGGTGTTATCGCTTCTGGAAATCTTACTTGCAAAAGAGGCTAAGAATCGGAACATTTCGCAGTGGAAAACACCTAGGCTGTCGTAATTGGGCAGGTAGGGGATTACAGTACGGTCTCAGTGGCAATCGGGTACCCATTTTGGCAACACTTGGGCGGACGGATCAAATGGAAACGGCCTGTGCGGCAACGGCAGGTTCTGTCCGGTGAAAAACAACCCGACCTAAGCCGTAAGATTTATCCTGCCTGCTACCGTCTTTTTACTATAATTCTAAAGGGGATTAACACCGTGTCAAAGGCAGACCCAAGTTCACAAAGGAAAGAACGCAATAAGACGATCCGTTGGGTCGTTACGATTTTCTTCGTTACTATTTTTGTTTCGGGAATGATTACCATGATCTCTGATCAGATCATGGCACAAAGTTCCATGACCGTTGCTTTTGTGATACTGTTTACTATTGTGCTGGTGGGTATTATCTTTGATATTATTGGTGTCGCAGTGACTTCCGCTGATGAAAAACCCTTTCACTCTATGGCTGCCCGTAAAGTGCCCGGTGCGCAGGAGGCCATTTCGCTTCTTCGGAATGCCGAACGGGTCAGCTCCATTTGCAATGATGTTGTGGGAGATATTTGCGGCGTTGTGTCCGGTAGCGCCTCTGCTACTATTGCTGCCCAGATCCTGCAAAACTTTGAATTTACATGGCCGCAGATTGTGTCTCTTTTAATGTCTGCGCTTGTTGCCGGCTTAACAGTTGGCGGCAAGGCGGTGGGAAAGACCTTTGCCATAGGCTCCTGTACCAATATTGTGCATTTGGTTGGCAGGGTCATATTCCGTTTTCGGAAAACTATCCGTCTCGGAAGTAAAAAATAATTCACATTCAGTCCGTCTGACTTGCTGCGTCCTGTCAGCTGTATGCCAATCAGCTGATGACAGGTTGTTGGGCGGCTGTTTTGTTATAGGCATCATACTGTCCGCTGTCACAGAGGCGGCAAGGGGGATCTATTATGAAAATTAAAAAGCGCCTTGATGTTTTGTTGACAGAGCGGGGCTTTGCGGACAACCGTACAAAGGCTCAGGCAATCATTATGAGCGGTCAGGTATATGTCGCCGGACAGAAGGCAGATAAACCGGGAGTTTCCTATGAAGAAACGGTGGATATTGAAGTCCGCACTGCGGCATGTCCCTATGTCAGCCGCGGCGGTTTGAAACTGGAAAAGGCGCTGCGGGACTTTGGCGTAAAACCGGAAGGTTATGTGTGCAGCGACTCCGGCGCGTCTACCGGCGGCTTCACCGATTGCCTGCTGCAGCAAGGTGCCAAGAAGGTATTTGCGATTGATGTCGGTTACGGCCAGCTGGATTGGAAAATCCGCTCTGATCCCCGCGTAGTGGTTATGGAGCGCACCAATGTTCGTTATGTAACGCCGGAACAGCTTGGAGAACCGCTGGACCTTTCCGTTGTGGATGTCAGCTTTATTTCCTTGAAGATCGTTTTGCCGGTGATCAAGACATTTTTGAAGCCTACGGGCCAAGTGCTGTGCCTGATCAAGCCGCAGTTTGAAGCGGGAAAGGATAAGGTCGGGAAAAAGGGTGTTGTCCGTGATCCTGCCATCCACAAAGAGGTACTGGATAGCTTTGTGGCCCTGGCCAATGAATTGGAATTTAAAATCCTGGGTCTTACTTTCTCTCCCGTGAAAGGCCCGGAGGGTAATATTGAATTTTTGGGGCACCTGTCACTGGATGATGTGTCCGGCATCCGGCCGGATACCGGAAAAGTTGTCAGTGATGCCCATGAAACCTTGAAGGGGTGATAGAATGAAAAAAATCATATTGACCCCCAATCCTTATCGGGACAAGAATTTTGAAACCGTTCGGGAAGCGGTGGAAGTTTTGAAGCAGGCTGGCATGGAAGCGAAGATCTGCCTGCCTTTTGAGGTGGACAGAGCTTATGAACTGCCAAAGGACCTGCATTTTTCCCGCCTGGATCGGGAATTGCCTACCGCTGCGGCTGTGGTTTGTTTTGGCGGTGACGGTACGATCCTCCACATGGCAAAGGCAGCTACCCGGCACGGTGTCCCTATTTTAGGTACGAATATCGGCACAATGGGTTTCATGGCAGAGCTCGAAAGCTCGGAACTGTCGCTTTTATCCCGGTTGGCGGAAGATCACTATACGCTTGATAAACGGATGATGCTGGACGTCACAGTGCACCGGGGAAGAGATATTATTTTCCATGAGATCGGCTTGAACGACGCTGTAATCACCAAGGGAGCCATTGCCCGTGTGGTTCATTTGAATGTCATGTGTGACGGTGTGGAGGCTATGGAGTGCAGCGGTGACGGTGTGGTCATTGCAACCCCCACCGGATCTACCGCTTATAGTTTAAGTGCCGGCGGCCCCATTGTTGAGCCGGAAGCGCAGAATATACTGATCACGCCTATTTGCCCCCATGACATGCTGAGCCGCTGCATCGTGGCATCCCAGAATCGGGTCATTACCGTGAATATGACTTTGAACCCGCACAAGAATGCGTATCTTTCTGTAGACGGTGGCAGAGCTCAAAAGCTGAATATGGGTGATGTGGTTACCGTGAAGCGGTCTAATTTGACAACCAAGCTGATCCGGCTGAAAGAGCGCAGCTTCTATGATGTGGTAAACGCGAAATTCAAGAATGGAGGCAACCGACTGTGAAAAATCTCAGACAGGCCAAAATCATGGAGATCATCTCTAACAGAAATGTAGAAACGCAAGAGCAACTGTTGGCCCTCCTGCAGGAGGAAGGTTTCCGGGGAACCCAAGCTACGATTTCCCGTGATATCAAGGAACTCAGGATCGTCAAAGAACTGACAAGCATGGGCACTTACCGCTACACTGCAGCAGTAGGCGAACCCTCCGGCACTTTCTCTGCAAGATTGAATAAGATCTTCCGGGAATGCGTTACCGGATTTGATTACGCACAAAACATTATTGTGATTCGCACACTGCCCGGCTTGGCATCTGCAGCCGGCTCCGCCATTGATTCCATGGAGATGAATAAGATCGTAGGTACTTTGGCCGGTGATGATACGGTTATGGTAGTTATGCGTGACAACAATGCAGCGGCAGCATTTTGCGGCGAGATTAAAAACCTGATCAATCATTAAGGAGGGATCCCTGTGCTGAGTCTTTTGCACATTGAAAATATTGCCGTTATCGAATGCGCTGATATTTCCTTTGATAACGGTTTTAATATTCTGACCGGTGAGACCGGCGCGGGTAAATCCATCGTGATTGATGCAATCTCCGCTATATTAGGTGAGAGGGCCTACCGGGATATGATTCGCACCGGCGCGGCGAAAGCCTCTGTGCGGGCAGTATTTACGGATGTGGCAAAGCTCCCCTGGTTTGAAGAGAACGGCGTGGAGTACGATCCGGAAACAGTGATTCAAAGAGAGATTTATTTGGATGGTAAAAATGTATGCCGTGTCAACGGTTCGCTGGTGAGTGTGTCTATTCTGCGCAAGCTGGGAATCCAGCTGATCAACATCCATGGGCAGCATGATTCCGCATCATTGTTTGATGAAAATAACCATCTGCAATTTTTGGATGATTTTGCTGCGAATCAGCAGCTTCGAGCAGAGTACGGGGAGTCTTATGAAAAGGTAACCGCTCTTCGCCGTGAGATCGACCGCATGACGATGGACGAAGGTGAAAAGCTGCGGCGTATGGAAACGCTGCGCTATCAGATCGAAGAAATATCCAAAGCGGAACTGGAGCCCGGAGAGGATGAAGCGCTGGAAGAGCGGCGCAAACTGCTGCAAAATGCTGAGAAGCTCAGCAGTGGTATGGATGCTGCGGTAGAATGCCTGTATGGTAGTGATGAGACGGATGGCGCTGCATCCTTGTTGGCGGAAGCGGAACGGGAATTGGCTAGGCTGGGCAGGTACACAGAGTCGTTTTCTGAGATTCATGAACGTGTAGCTGACCTGATGTACCAGGTTCAGGATGTGGCGGAAGCGGTACGGGATGCTCGTGACACGCTTTCCTACAGTGCTGATGAACTGGACCGTATCGAAAGCCGGCTGGATGTGATCCACCGTCTGCGCCGTAAATATGGCGCTACCTGCGTCGATATATTGGCCTATCTTGAAAATGCCAAGCAGGAATTGGATGATATCGAGTTTGCGGATGATCACCTGGAGCGATTGAAGGGAAAACTGGAAAAGGCAGAGAAGCTGGCTTGGGAAAAGGCTTATGCCCTGCGTGCAAACCGCAAAGCGGCAGCACAGGTGCTGTCCCAACGAATCCTTACAGAACTTGCACAACTGGATATGCCACGAGTACAGTTCAGCTGCGTATTTGCCGAACTGGAGCTTACCGGTAACGGCGCGGATAGTGTTGCTTTCTATATGTCTGCCAATGCCGGCGAAGCACTGAAGCCGATGAGTAAGGTGGCTTCCGGCGGTGAGTTGGCCAGAATTATGCTGGCGATGAAGAATGTCCTTGCGGAGCAGGATAAGGTGGCTACGCTGATCTTTGACGAAGTCGATACCGGTGTTTCCGGCAGGGCAGCCCAAAAGGTGGCACAGAAGCTGCGCAGTGTTGCAAAGAACAAGCAGGTGCTTTGCGTGACCCACCTGCCTCAATTGGCTGCGTTGGCTACCACGCATCTGCTGATTGCTAAAAGCGAGCGCAACGGACGTACATATACCTCTGTAGAACCTTTGAATCTGGAGGGCCGAAAGCACGAATTGGCAAGAATTATTGGTGGTGCGACCATTACCGAAACCACATTGAAGAGTGCTGAGGAGATGCTGCGATATGAATGAGCGGCAGAGACTGGCTTTGAATGTGGTACTTGCAGTGGTAAGCGTGATTGGCGCGAGCATATGTGCGATCCAATTTGCAATAGCTGTAAGGTTTTTGGAATTAGGCAGATGTGTCTTATATTTCTTTTTAGCGTCTTTGTGTATAGAAACGTCTGTTTTTTCTATTGTATATTTGCTTAAAAAGAGAAAATAAGCGCTGCATTACTTGACAAAAGCAGTTGTTTTTGTTAGGATACATACAACTTCATAGAACGCATGGATGGGACGAAGTAAGCAGCCAAATCACTTCCAGAGAACTGCCGGTTGGTGCAAGGCAGAAAGGATCGTTGCTGAAATACCTCCCGGAGCGGCTTTCCTGAAACTACAGTAGGGGATGACGGGTTCGCCCGAAACAGCGAAAAGCGTTGATTGACGCTATGAGGGATACATTGCAAGATGTGTCTGAACATGAGGTGGTACCGCGTTTTTACGCCCTCTGTCCTTTGGGACAGAGGGCTTTTTTTCGGATCAAAAGGAGAGATATATATGATCCAAGATCCAATTGATGTACTGAAACTTTTTCCCGTACGAAAAACAAAACAGCAAAAGAAAGCTTTTGAAGATGCCGTAACGGAATACGCAAAGAAACAGAATTATTCTGTGCAGGTAGAAGACAATAAGCGGGGAGCAAGAAACATCGTCATCGGCGATTTGAATTCTGCCAAATATTTGGTGAGTGCCCACTATGACACACCGGCATCTATTGGCCTGCCGAATTTTATTGTGCCCAATAATCCGGTGCTGTTTTTTGGCATTCAGCTGTTACTGGTTGCGTTCTTGATCGCTGTTGCTGCGGGCATTGGTCTTCTGGCGTATCCGGTTGTTGAGAATGAAAGAGTCGCTTTTCTAATCGGCTATGGCGCATATTTTGCCGTATTTCTGCTGATGCTCAAGGGCCCTGCTAACCGCAATAATGCCAACGACAATACTTCCGGCATCGTTACAGTGTTGGAGATCCTGTCAAAGATTCCCCATAACCTGCGCGGCCGTGTTTGCTTTGTGCTGTTTGATATGGAAGAAGGCGGCCTGATTGGTTCTGCGATCTTCCGCAAGACACACAAAAGCGCTACCGAGAACATGATTGTTTTGAATCTGGATTGCGTAGGCGACGGCGATGTGATTCAGCTGACTCCCGTGAAGAAAGCAAGAAAAGACGAAGCTCTTCTTGACGGGTTGGCAAAGGTCTGCGGTAAGGCTGGCGACAAAGAACTGCGTCTTCGCAGTAAGGGCTTCTACGGCGGCTCTTCTGACCATAAGAATTTCCCCCTGGGTGTTGCCATCATGTCCTTCCACGAGAAAAAGGGTATTGGTTTATACTGCGGACGTATCCACACATGGCGCGATACGATCCTTGATGAAGAGAATGTAATGATTCTGCGTGATCGGCTGATTGGTTTTATCTCTGAAAACGCAGCGTAATAAGAAAGGAAAATGAATATGAAACTGTATGATGAACTGGTTGCCAGAGGCCTGATTGCCCAGGTGACCAATGAAGAAGAAATCCGCGAAATGATCGATAACGGCAAGGCTACCTTCTACATCGGCTTTGACCCCACTGCTGATTCTCTGCATGTTGGTCACTTCATGGCACTGTGTCTGATGAAGCGCCTGCAGATGGCTGGTAACAAGCCCATTGCTCTGATCGGCGGCGGTACCGCTATGATCGGTGACCCCTCCGGCCGTACCGACATGCGCAGCATGATGACCAAGGAAACCATTGACCATAACTGCGAATGCTTCAAGAAGCAGATGGAGCGTTTTATCGAGTTTGGCCCCGACAAGGCGCAGATGGTCAATAATGCCGATTGGCTGCTGGATCTGAACTATGTTGACGTGCTGCGTGAAGTGGGCGCATGCTTCTCTGTCAATAACATGCTCCGCGCTGAGTGCTATAAGCAGCGTATGGAAAAGGGACTGAGCTTCCTGGAGTTCAACTACATGATCATGCAGTCCTACGACTTCTACTACCTGTACCAGCATTACGGCTGTAACATGCAGTTCGGCGGCAATGACCAGTGGAGCAATATGCTCGGTGGCACTGAGCTGATCCGCCGTAAGCTGCAGAAGGACGCTCATGCTATGACCATCACGCTGCTCCTGAATTCCGAAGGTAAGAAGATGGGCAAGACCGCAAAGGGCGCTGTGTGGCTGGATCCCAACAAGACCACTCCCTTTGAGTTCTACCAGTACTGGCGCAATGTGGAAGACAGCGACGTGCTCAAGTGCATCCGTATGCTGACCTTCCTGCCTTTGGAGCAGATCAATGAGATGGACTCCTGGAAAGATGCCCAGCTGAATACTGCCAAGGAGATTTTGGCGTTTGAACTGACCAAGCTGGTCCATGGCGATGAGGAGGCCAATAAGGCGCAGGCTGCCGCCAAGGCGCTGTTCACCGGTGGCGGTGACGATGCCAATATGCCTACCACGGAGATCGGTGCTGATAAGCTGGCTGACGGAAAGATCGGTATTCTGAACCTGATGGTTGCCTGCGGTCTGGCAGCTTCCAACGGTGAAGCCCGCCGTCTGGTGCAGCAGGGCGGTGTGTTTGTCAACGATGCAAAAGTGCCCGATCATACCTTTGCCATTACTGAGGAAATGCTGAAAGATGGTGTCAAACTCCGCAAAGGCAAGAAGATCTTCCACAAAGCTACTTTGGCATAAAATCAATACGAGAGCCGCCCACTGGGCGGCTCTTTTTCATAGCAATGCAGACTTTAGCTTTTCTAAGTTCTGACTGGAAAGGTCTGTCAACGGCAGCCGGCAGTTTCCGCAATCATAGCCAATCAGCTTCATGGCGGCCTTTACAGGGATCGGATTAACCTCACTGAACAAGGCATTGATCAAAGGCAGTAATCGGCATTGGATTGCAGATGCCGTATCAAAGTCTCCTGCAAGCGCCGCTTGCGCCATAGCCTGCGTTTCAACAGGCATTACATTGGAAACAACGGAGATCACTCCTTTGCCGCCCAATGACATAACGGGAACTGCCTGGTCATCGTTGCCGGACCACACTGTGAAATCCTTTGGGCATTGGGCAAGGATCCTTGCGACTTTTGTAATATCGTTGGAAGCCTCTTTGACACCGGCAATGTTATGAATATCGGACAGGGTCTGATATACATCCGTTGGGATATCTACACCTGTCCTGGAAGGTACATTGTAGATAATCAACGGGATGCTGACGCTGTCCGCGATACACCGGTAGTGTGTGTACAAGCCACTGGCCGTGGCTTTGTTATAATATGGACTCACTACCAGAAGGCCGTCCGCGCCCTCTTCTTCGGCGGCACGACTGAGCATACATGCATGTGCGGTATCATTGGAGCCGGTACCGGCGATGATCTTACAAGCGTTTCCTGCATAGGCTTTGCAACGTCTGAACAGTTCCAGTTTTTCGTGATCGCTTAGGGTAGGGGATTCTCCGGTAGTGCCGCATACCACAACAGCCTCGATACCGGCATCGATCTGCCGTTTTAGCAGCATTTCCATCATTGGATAATTGACTTTACCATCCAGAAATGGTGTTACAAGGGCAGTGCATACTCCGGAAAAGAATGTTTTTTTCATAAGCGGATACCTCCACACCAATCTATGCGGCTGGCCGATAATTGGTTATTGCATGTTCCGCGAAAAAAGGCTATACTTAAGAAAACGGGGTGTCAGGAGGAAATTATGAACAGAACGTTATACAGAAAAATCCTGGTCTGGGTCGCTGTCGTTGCGGCAGTGGTGCTTTTGGCGGTACTTGCGTTCAAAGGTGTTCATAAACGGTATTATTTTTTTGAAGACCGGGCACTGCTGCGCAGCAGCGAGGAAATCGACCTCCGCGACATGGAATTGACACCGGAGCAATACGAGCAACTAAAAGCTGAACTGCCAGGTTGCAATATCCGCTGGATGATTCCAATCGGGGACAGCATCAATGACTCCGCCGCGACCATATTTATGATTTCTTCTTTAGACTCGGAACACATTCCGATGTACATGTTCTTTGATAACCTGCGTACGATCCATGCGGAGGATTGCAAGGACTATGACGCACTTATGGAATTGCAGAGGATGCTGCCGGATTGCGAGATAATCTGGCGTGTGCATATGGGTAATGGATCATTTGATCCGGATGTGAGCGAACTGAATCTGAACGGTACAGGTGTAACAGCAGACGAGATGCTAGAAAAACTGATTCGTTTTTCTAACCTAAATCGTGTGGAAATGACGGATGTGACCTTTTCTGCAGAGGAACAACTGGCACTGATAGAAGCATATCCCAGCATTTCTTTCCTGTGGAATGTGGAAGTTTCCGGTAAGACATGGCAGAACACGGAAACCAACCTTTCTTATGCCGGCATGCCGGTAGATGTGGAGGCACTGGTATCTGCCGCAAGCCGCCTTCCCAATGTAAGCAGTATTGACCTCAGTGGATGCGGCTGTACTACAGAGGAACTGCTACTGATCCAGGAAGCATATAATGCTAAGATCACCAGCGAGCTGGAACTGTACGGTATCTCCTTTGATACAAAGACCGTGGAACTGAACTTCAACGATATCCCAATTGAAAATGTTTCTGCTGTGGAACAGATCCTGCCACTGCTGCCGAACCTGCAAAAAGTAGAGATGTGCAATTGCGGTATTCCCAGCGAGGAGATGGACGCACTGTGGAAGCGTAATCCGCAGGTGCGGTTTATTTGGTCGGTGAAGATCGGCCGCATTACCTTACGCACGGATTGCACCGAATTTACCGGTCCAAAGCACGGCTATTTGGCAAACGGTAAAATCACCGATCCCTTTAAGGACAGAGCAAACCGTTTGTTTGATGAGGATTGCGAGGAGTTCAAGTACTGCGTGGATATGGTGTGTCTGGACCTGGGCCATATGGGTGTTACGGACTATTCCTTCATCCAATACATGCCGAAACTGAAATATCTGATCCTGGCAGATACCATTGGCACTGATTTTTCCTACTTAAAGGACTTGAAAGAACTGGTATTTTTGGAGTTGTTCTTAACGGATTTTAAGGATACTGAGGTTTTAACGACCCTGACCGCTTTGGAAGACCTGAACATCGCTTTTACCGAAGTCGATGACATCACCTTCTTAAAGCAGATGCCCTGGCTGAAGCGGCTTTGGATCGCCTACACCGGTATTCCCTATAAACAGTGCATTGAGCTGCAGAATGCTCTGCCCAATACAAAGATCGACTATACAGCGTCTCATCCTACCGGAAATGCCTGGCGCAATACAAAGAATTATTTTGAAATGCGTGACTATTTGGGAATGTACTATTTGGAGTAAAAAACCCCTGTGAAGTTAAGAATAGAGTAGATTTTTGAGCCTTGATGTGGTATAATTCCTTGACCATGTCAAGACTCTTGTGTTAGCCTGCCAGAGAGGAACCGATAAGAATGGAAAATATGGAACGCCAAAATGACGCACAGAATTTAAAAACATCTGATTTTTGGTATAATCTGCCTGAAGAATTGATTGCCCAAACACCCTTGCAGCAACGGGATTCTTCACGGTTGCTGGTTCTGGACCGGGATAACGGTGGGACGCAGCATAGGCATTTTTATGATATCGTTGATTATCTGCATCCGGGAGATTGCCTGGTTATGAACAATTCCCGTGTGCTTCCTGCAAGACTTTTGGGTCACCGTCCCACAGGAGGTGCCGTAGAAGTGTTGCTGCTGCGTGATCTGGGCGATAAAAAATGGGAATGCCTTTGTAAGCCCGGCAGAAAGATGCAGGTTGGCAACGAAGTCATTTTCGGAAACGGCGAACTGACAGCGGTAGTGACCGCAGTGCAGGATGACGGTAACCGGGTAGTGGAATTCCACTATGAAGGTATTTTCCTTGAGGTATTGGAGCGGTTAGGTAAGATGCCTCTGCCACCTTATATCAAGGCGGAACTGGCGGATCAGGAGCGCTATCAAACGGTATATTCCAAGGAAACGGGCTCTGCTGCCGCTCCTACTGCCGGCCTGCACTTTACCAATGAACTGCTGGATAAAATTCGCGCGAAGGGCATTAAAACTGCCTTTATTACACTTCATGTTGGCCTGGGCACTTTCCGTCCTGTAAAGGCTGAGAACATCTCTGAACATCATATGCACAGCGAACTGTGCATGCTCAGTAAAGAAACAGCTGAAATTTTGAATGAAACCAGAGCAGCCGGTGGCAGGATCGTCTGCGTTGGAACTACATCCTGCCGTACTTTGGAATCCCTTGCGAATGAAGACGGATCTTTTGTGGCAGGAACGAAATGGACGGAGATTTTCATCTTTCCCGGTTACCGTTTTAAGGCGATGGACGCACTGATTACCAATTTTCACCTGCCGGAAAGCACGCTGGTGATGCTTGTATCCGCATTTGCCGGAAGAGAAAATGTCCTGCACGCTTATGAGGAGGCGGTGAAGGAGAAATACCGCTTCTTCTCCTTTGGTGATGCAATGTATATTGGCAATGACACTAAGAAATGAGATAATGGTAAAATGCTTGATTTGGAAGAAAAACTAAAAGTAAGATTGAAGCAGCTTCACACACTGGCCCCGGGAAGTATTGGAGACCAAATGGACCTTGCGCTGGTCTCCTGTGAACCGGAAGAAGGCATCTATGTGATGCGCTGTAAGACGGCTGCGTGGATGCGCAATATCGCGGGTACCCTGCACGGTGGCCTGTGTGCTACATTGGTGGATCAGGCCATGGGCTGTGTTGCCTATTGTGCAAAACCGGGAGAGGGAATCGCGCCTACTATCGAGATGAATGTGACATATCACCGTCCTTTGATTCCTGAGGAAGACGTTCTGATCCATGTGCGGCTGGAATCTGCCACAAAGCATTTGATGCATCTTTCCGCAAAGGCCTGCCGTGCTGCTGAACCCAATAAAACCTGTATTGCCGCTACTGGTGTCTATTTCTATAAACCAACGGATGCGTGTGGAAAAAAAGAGGATTAATTGTATGTTTGAACTTAAAAAAACTGAGGGAAAAGCACGGCGTGGCGAGTTTACATGTGCCCACGGTACAGTACAGACTCCCGTGTTTATGAATGTCGGCACGCAGGGCGCCGTTAAGGGTGCGTTGAGCGCAAAGGATCTGAAAGATATCGGCTGCCAGGTGGAATTGTCAAATACCTACCACCTGCACCTGCGTCCCGGCGATAAGCTGGTAAAAGAATGCGGCGGTCTCCATAAATTTATGACATGGGATGGCCCTATCCTGACGGATTCCGGTGGATTCCAGGTGTTCAGTTTGGCATCGCTGCGAAAGATTAAGGAAGAAGGCGTTACCTTCGCGTCTCACATCGACGGCCATAAGATCTTTATGGGTCCGGAAGAGAGTATGCAGATACAATCCAATCTGGGCAGTGATATCTGCATGGCCTTTGATGAATGCATAGAGAACCCGGCGCCTCGTGACTATGTACTCAAGAGTGTGGACAGAACCTATCGCTGGCTGGTGCGCTGCAAGGAGGAAAATGCGCGACTGAATGCGCTGCCCGATACGGTTAATCCCCAACAGATGCTTTGGGGCATCAACCAGGGTGGCACTTATAGTGATATCCGCGTGGATCATATGAAGCGAATCGCTGAACTGGATCTGCCGGGCTATGCCATTGGTGGCCTTGCGGTAGGCGAAACTGCTGAAGAAATGTACGATATCATTGAAGCGGTGGAGCCTTATATGCCGACGGATAAGACCCGGTATCTGATGGGTGTTGGTACGCCTACCAACATTATTGAAGCGGTTGCCCGTGGCGTGGATTTCTTTGACTGCGTCATGCCTGCAAGAAATGCCCGCCATGCCCGGCTGTTTACCTGGGAAGGTGCTATCAACTTGAAAAATGCCAAGTATGCCACGGACCTGAATCCCATTGATCCTCAGTGTGATTGTCCCGTGTGCCGCCGTTACTCCAGAGCGTATATCCGCCATTTGTTTGTTGCTGAAGAGATGCTTGCCATGCGTCTTTGCGTAATGCATAACCTCTATTTCTACAATAAACTGATGGAGAAAATCCGGGATGCTTTGGACGAGGGCACATTTGAGCAGTTCCGTAAAGAGAATTCTGAGAAATTAGCCCGCAGAATTTAGTTTTTTGCTTGCATTTTGCCGTATCGATGGTATAATGATACGGACTATTAAACGAAGGAGCAATATCCATGTTACATTTTCTCGAAGCAACTACTACTCCCGGTATGGGTGGCGGCCTGGGCAGCACTGTGCTGATGCTGGCCATCATGTTCGGTATTTTCTACTTTATGCTGATCCGTCCTGAGAACAAGCGTAAGAAGGAAGCTGAGCAGACCCGCAACTCTATTAAGAATGGCGATCAGGTTACCACCATTGGCGGTATCGTTGGCACTGTAGTTCATGTGAAGGAAGACAAATTCGTCATGGAGACCAGCGCTGACCAGGTCCGCATTGAGTTTGCTAAGTGGGCAATCTCCTCCAATGACACTGCTGCTGCCGCTGCTGCTGAAGAAGCTAAGAAGGCTCGTGAGGCACGCGAAAAGGCCAAGGCCGTCAAGAAGGCAGAGAAGAACAAGGAAAAGTAATCAAATACAGAGGGCTTCGGAAAATCCGAAGCCCTCTCTTTATTTATGCTTGCTGCGTTTCCAAACGGACCAAATGCGAAATACAGTAGACACTAAAATTATGCCAACGGCCATGATACCGGCAATCGCTATAGTATGCATACCTTGATTTGCAAAGCTAGTCATATCACCGCGCACCGCGTAGTTCATGGTATAGTACACGCTTGCGCCGGGGATAAGGGGGAAGATGCCAACTACAAGGTAAGAGATAGCAGGGTATTTCCTGATACGGGCCATGATCTCCGCATAGGCGGAAGCGACAGCGGCACCCCAAAAATAGCCCGCCAGATCGCTGTATCCAAGTTTCAGCGCTGTCCAGTATACAGCCCAGGCAAGCATGCCGCCCAAGGCACAGATCAGAATGCCGGGACCGTGGATATTAAAGATAATGGCAAAACCGATACAACCTACTGCGCTGGCAAGTAGCTGCATTGCCAGAGAATGACTGATAATGGCATTGCCGGCAGGAGCCTGGAAAATACCTGCGACCGTTTGCCATGCCGCACCTGTGCCTAAGGCGATGGCAACCGCGATCAGAAAAACCTGAATAATGCGGTTCATACCGGAGTTGGTGTCGCCATTGATGATATCGCGCATCGAGTTTGTGAAGAGCAGTCCGGGAACCAGGAGCATTAGTGCACCGATGATAACCGTGTCCGCATTATATACGATACCGAATACCTCAAGAATATAAGCGACGGCAGCCATAATGAAAGAGGCAATGATGATCTGAAAGAACTGGTTCGCCTTTAGCTTGTCCATGGCCAGGCCGACCAGACCAACGATCAAACCGCAAAAGCCTGAGATAGCACAGTCAACATATGTACTGCCAAACAAGATCGCGAAACCGCAGGCACCGAGAATATTACCCAGCAGATACAAGGCTTTGCCGTAGTAGATACGGGATTGATCCGTATCCTTTAACCATTGCAGTGCGGTCAGTGGATCGGGGCACTGGGCGCAGATTTTTCTGCTAAGATTGGTGTAGCGCTCCACGGCATCCAAATCATTGCCGTGATCACCGATTCTGCGCATGCGGGTCATGGGCTTTCCACCTTCGGTTTTGATGCTGACATGCAAGCAGTTGGGAATTGCAAAGGCTTCGGCTTCAATACCATAGGCTTTTAAGATAAGATTAATACTTTCTTCCACGCGGAAGGTCTCGGCACCGCTCATAGCCAATTTATAGCCGAGGTTGATGACGAGATCCATTAAAGCATAATAGTCCATACAGAACTCCTTGGATGGCTTAATAAACTACTTTAGTATATCATAGACGGCAGAAAAAGTAAAGAATACCGGAGACCAAAAGGCCTCCGGTATAGTTTGTTACTTTCTGACGAACAGAATACCCAGCGTTTCGGGACCGCAGTGGCAGGAAACGGTGCAGCCTGCAGTGCCTTCCACCATTTCTTCAAAATGCCCATACTGCCCAATGGCATCCAGCACGGCCTGACGGCACTCATCGGATACGGTAGTGTAGGTGAGGAACAGCAGATCGCCAACCAGATCCTCACGACCGTCCAGCCGATCTTTTACATAGTTGGCCAGGCACTTGGCATAATTGCCGCGGTATTTCTTAACGACACCCATCTTGCCGTTCTTCACTTCAATGCATGGCTTCAGATTCAGCAAATTGGCACCCAGGGCAGCGGCGGCGGAACAACGGCCGCCCTTTACCATATAATCCAACCGGTTCAGCAGGAAGCTGGCTTCGACACGTTCTGTGAAAGACTGCACGTCCGCATGTAGTTGCTCCAAGCTTTCGCAGTTTTCCGCCTGCTTGCAGGCGTACACGACAACCAAAGCCTGACCGGTAGAAAGATTTTGGGAATCAACGACTTTTACATTGTTAAATTCTTCTGCTGCCAGGCAAGCGTTTTGGTAGCTGGAGGAGAAGCCGGAACCCAGGCTGATGTGGAGAATTCCGTCATACTGACCGGCGTATTGGGCAAACAGATCCTGGTAATCTGCGACATTACCGGCTGCGGTGGAACACAGTGAGCCGCCTGCGGCTACATGGGCGAAAATTTCATCAGGGGTAATGGTGACATTGTCCTTGAAGCTTTCACCGTTTTTAATGATGGTCAGAGGGGACATGGTTACATCGTATTTTTCCGCAAGTGCCTTGGGCAGATCACAGGTGCTGTCAGAAATAATTTTAATCTTCATAACAATTCCTCACTTAATTCTTTTGCATCACGGGATCCTGCTTCATCATAAAGCAGTTCGGTTCGACATTTTTTGTTTTGAGATAGTTCGCGCCCCAATCACGCATAGCGACTAAAATCGGAAGAAGACTTCTTCCAAGATCTGTAAGAGAGTATTCCACTTTAGGCGGGATCACAGGGAAGACTTCACGGTGGACAAGATTTTGTGTTTCCAATTCCCGCAGCTGCTGTGTTAGCATTTTAGCGGTGGCGCCTGAGATTGCTTTTCTCAATTCCGAGAAGCGGAGGGTGCTGCCGGAAAGATGCCAAAGGATCAACGCCTTATACTTGCCGCCGATCAGTTCCAGTGTGGATTCAACTGGGCAGATCTTTTTGCCTTCCATAAACACCTCCATAGTTTCCAAAAGGGTAGTATGGTACAAAATAGTGCATACTTGCGTTAATAAAATCGCATGGTAAAATAGTAACATAGCAACGAAATATTGTCAATGCAAATATTTGGATTGATTTTTCGGTGGGAATGTTTGATAATATAAACTGAAGGTGAGATTATGAAGATTAAATTTCAGGTGACAGGCATGACCTGTGCTGCATGTTCTGCCAGGGTAGAGAAGGTTTCATCCGCTGTTCAGGGCGTTATGAAAGCAGAGGTAAATTTGCTGAAGGGAACTATGGTACTGGAGGCGGAGGATGCGTCTGTGATCGATCCGGTGATTGCGGCAATTCAGAATGCCGGCTATGGAGCCAGTGTGGAAAACGAAAGAAAAAAGCGGGAAGAACCGGCGCGCGATCCTATGAAGGATATGAAAGTGCGGATCATTGGTTCCGCCGTCTGCCTTGCTGTGCTGATGTATTTTACCATGGGCCACATGCTCCGACTTCCGTTGCCTGCGTGGTATCACGGTTTGGAGAATGCTGTTGTGGCTGCGCTGTTGCAATTCTTGTTGACATTACCGGTTGTATATTTAAACCGCATATATTACAGCCGTGGATTGAAGGCACTGTTTCATCGCGCACCTAACATGGATTCCCTGATCGCGGTTGGCTCACTGGCGGCTTTGATCTACGGTGTGGCTGCGCTGTTCCGCATGGCATGGGCGATTGGCCATGGACAGTGGGAAACCGTGGAACTATACAGTAAGAATCTCTATTTTGAATCTGCTGCGATGATCCTGACACTGATCACACTTGGCAAATACATGGAGGCGAAAGCCAAAGGAAAGACCGGAGATGCCATTCGTCAACTGATGGACCTCAGCCCGAAAACAGCGGTTGTTTTACGGGATGGAAAAGAATTGGAGATACCGGTTGAACAGGTTCTCGTGGGTGATATGGTCGTAGTTCGTTCCGGCAGCAGAATTCCGGTGGACGGTACAGTATTGGACGGACGGGGCTCTGTTGATCAAAGCGCTCTGACAGGCGAAAGTATTCCTGTGGAGAAGCAGCCTGGCGATTCCGTGGCTGCTGCCACGATCAATACGGAAGGATATTTTGTATTTCGCGCTGATAAAATCGGAGAGGACACAACTCTGGCGCAGATCATTCGTCTTGTAGAAGATGCCGGTGGCTCAAAAGCGCCCATCGCCCGTCTGGCCGATAAGATCGCCGGTATTTTTGTACCGGTGGGGATGACCATAGCAGCGGATGCGTTTGCTGCGTGGATGATCGCCGGGCAGAGTCTGGAGTTTTCCTTGTCTGTTGGCATTTCAGTGCTGGTCATCTCCTGCCCCTGTGCATTGGGTTTGGCAACGCCGGTTGCGATTATGGTAGGTACCGGCAGAGGCGCCGGCATTGGTGTGCTGTTTAAAAATGCGGAAGCATTGGAAAACCTACATAGGGCCGATGCAGTTGTACTGGATAAAACGGGTACGCTGACACTGGGAAAACCTTCGGTGACGGATATTTTCCCCGGTGGTTTAGAAAAAAAGCAACTGCTGCAAATTGCCTGCGCGCTGGAAGCAAAGTCTGAGCATCCATTTGCAAAGGCAATCCTGGAGTACAATAGCAATGCTGACCATCCTGTTGCTGAAAGCTTTGAAACACTTCCCGGCCAAGGCGTAACAGCCGTGATTGCGGGTGTTCGGTATTACGGTGGCAACGGAAAACTTATGGAGCATCTGGGGATAGCTGTACCTGCCTTTGAGGCGGAAACGCAGGCAGGAAAAACACCTCTTTACTTCGCACGGGAGGATAAGACATATCTGGGTGCAGTTATGGCGGCAGATGTGCTGAAACCGGATTCTGCAGATGCTGTAAATTCACTAAAGAAACTGGGCCTTGAAGTGATTATGCTCACCGGCGACAATGCTGCAACGGCCGGTGTGATCGCAGAGACCGCCGGAATCGATCGTGTGATCGCGGAAGTGCTTCCAGGTGATAAGGCGGGTGTTATCCAAAAGCTCCGTGACGCAGGGAAACATGTTTTGATGGTTGGTGACGGTATCAACGACGCACCGGCACTGGTTACTGCCGATGTTGGCATTGCCATTGGCAATGGTACAGATATTGCCATCGAATCAGCAGATGTCGTATTGATGAATCATTCTCTGACTGGGGTCGCTGGTGCAGTGGAACTGAGCCGTGCAACCATGCGCAATATTAAGCAAAATCTGTTTTGGGCGTTCTTTTATAATTCTTTGGGAATCCCAATCGCGGCCGGTGTGCTGTATCCTGCTTTCGGGATCCTGCTGAGCCCCATGCTGGGTGCTGCGGCTATGAGCTTGAGTTCTGTTTTTGTTGTGACCAATGCGCTGCGTCTGCGCTTTTTCCGACCCAGTGCCGTGAAAACTAAGCAGTCGCATCCGCAAGCGAATAATGTAAATCATAAGGAGGAAGCACCTATGGAAACTGTAATCAAAGTAGAAGGCATGATGTGTCCCCATTGTAAAGCAAGAGTGGAAAGCGTTTGTAAGTCAGTTGCGGGTACAGTGGATGCTGTGGTCGACCTGCAGGAAAAGCAGGTCACCGTTAGTGGCAACGCGGATGTTGCGATGCTGAAGAAGGCTATCACCGATGCCGGCTATGATGTGATCGGGTGATGACGATGCGTACAGAGTATTATTACGATTCTTTGGGTGAGGGAAAGATCCGTGCCTGCATTTGGACCCCTGAACAGGAGCCGAGAGGCATCGTTCAGCTTGTTCACGGTATTGCGGAGCATGTGGAACGCTATGACGACTATGCTTGCTGGCTAAATGAGCACGGGTACCTGGTCGTTGCCCAGGATCATATGGGCCACGGAAAATCCATCGGTAGCGGTGGTATTACCGGATACTTCCATGGCGGATGGTTTTCGGCTGCCGAGGATACATACAATCTGCTGCGGCAAACCAAGGAAAAGTATCCCGGTGTCCCGTATATCTTATTTGGTCATTCTATGGGTTCTTTCATTGTCAGAACGATTTTGGCTAAGCATCCTGACAGTGGCATTGCAGGCTGTATCATTTGCGGCACAGCTTGGCAGCCGGACGCACTGCTGAAGGTGGCGCTGCCTATGTGCAAATTCCTTTGCCGCAATGGCGGAGACAAAAAGCCCAGCCCTGCCTTGAAGAAGATTATGTTTGGCGGCTATAACCAAAAGGTGGAACACGTCCGTACCGAGAATGATTGGCTCACCAGAGACGACCGGGTCGTGGATGCATATAACCGGGATCCTCTGTGTGGCTTTACAGCTACAGCCGGCCTGTACCGGGATATGATGACCGGTATTGCCTATATTCAGAAAAAAGACACCTTGAATGCAATGATGCCGGAGACACCTGTTTTGTTTGTGGCGGGCAGTGCGGATCCTGTCGGTGGTTACGGCGAGGGTGTTGAGCAGGCAGCGAAGGCTTTCCGTACGCATGGTATGAAGGATGTATCCTTGAAACTGTATCCTATGTACCGTCATGAAATACTAAATGAGATCAATAACATCCAGGTGTATGAAGATATCCAAAACTGGATCGAAGACAAGGTGATCAGGTAACACCGGAAAGGAATGCTATGCGGAATTTGCGGCTTCATGTATGCTATGACGGCTCTCGCTACCGGGGATGGCAGCGCCTTGCCAATTCAGATGCTACCATCCAGGGTAAACTGGAACAGACACTATCCAGAATTCTTGGAGAAAATGTAGAAGTATCCGGAAGCGGACGGACTGATGCCGGTGTCCACGCAAAAGGACAGATCGTAAATTTCCATTGTCAGTCCAATATGTCATGCGAAGAGATTCTTGAACAGCTTCGCAGGTATTTGCCGGAGGATATTGGCATATATTCCTGTAAAGAAGTTTCACAGCGGTTTCACGCAAGGCTGAATGCCAAGGAAAAAACGTACTGCTACCGCATATGGAACAGCGGTGCTCCATGCGTATTTCAGAGAAAATATGTGACAGTGGTGCCGGAAAAGCTGAGTATTGCAGATATGCGCGCAGCGGCAGAGCATTTCCTTGGAGAACATGATTTTTCTGCTTTCTGTGCCAATCCCAAAATGAAAAAATCCACAGTCCGGTTTATTCGCAGCCTGGAAATTGCATGTTCCGGAGAAGAAATCAGAATATCGGTCACCGGAAACGGTTTTCTCCACGGGATGGTGCGCATCATCACGGGAACTTTGCTGGAAGTTGGAATGGGAACACGGAGGCCGGATAGCATTCCGCTCTTGTTTGGCGGTAAACGAGCGGATGCCGGTCCAATGGCACCGCCGCAGGGGTTGTGTTTGATGGAGGTGTTCTATTGAATATTCAAATATTTGGCAAAGGAAAATGCTTTGATACGAAGAAAGCAGAGCGTTACTTTAAAGAACGGAGAATCAAATATCAATACATTGATCTGCTTCGTTACGGCATGTCCGGCAAAGAATTTGACAGTGTATTGCGCGCAGTAGGCGGCATAGATAATTTGGTCGATTGGGAAGGAAAATCTCAGGAGATTACGCTAATGAAGTATATGGATGATTCGAGAGCCAAGGAGGATAAGGTTTTCGACGATCCATCTCTTATGAAAACACCTGTGGTAAGAAACGGCAAGCAGGCAACAGTAGGTTATCAGCCGGAGATTTGGTCAAAATGGGAATAAAACAAAAGCAGTTTCTCGTAAGAGAAACTGCTTTTTCTATTGAGGTGATGGAATGAATGATGCAATCAGCCGTATCAATGAGTTTGTTTGGGGTGTACCGGCACTGCTCTGTATCTTAGCGGTTGGCGTGTATTTAACGGTCCGCAGCAGGTTTGCGCAGCTGCGATTGTTCCCAAAGGCTTTTCAGACATTTTTGCGGCATTTCAAAAAAGAAGATGATGTAACAGGACAATCATCGTTTCGCGCTCTGTGCACGGCTCTGGCGGCTACTGTGGGCACAGGTAACATTGCGGGCGTTGCCGGTGCGATTGCTGTAGGCGGACCCGGAAGCATATTTTGGATGTGGATCTGCGCAATTCTTGGGATGGTTACAAAATTTGCGGAGGCGACGCTCTCTGTACAATATCGGATGAAGGACACCAAAGAAAACTTTGTCGGTGGCCCCATGTATATGATTGAAAAAGGTATGGGCAAAAGGTGGCGTTGGCTGGGGACATGCTACTGCATCTTTGGTGTTGTAGCCGCTTTTGGAATGGGAAATGCTACACAGATCAATGCCGTGATAGATTCGGTAAATTCCGTCTTCAATTATGCCGGGATGGGTGAGCGCCTATCCATCAACCTGGTGATCGGTCTTGTATTTTCCGTACTGTCTGCCGGGTGTCTGCTGGGAGGAATTCGTAAGATAGGGGATATTACCAGTGTATTGGTTCCGGTTGCATCTGCGGCATATATCATAATGGGATTCGGGGCCCTGATCTTCCATATGGATCAAATTCCGGCGGCACTTCATGATATTATCCAAGGTGCTTTTTCACCCAAAGCTGTGACAGGTGGCATCCTGGGATCAGCTTTTGCGGCGTTACGGGTTGGTGCATCCAGAGGCACGTTTACCAATGAAGCGGGTATGGGGACCGCGGCCATCGCCCATGGCGCATCTGCAGTGAAACATCCGATAGAACAAGGATTGATGGGGATCATGGAAGTATTTTTGGATACGATTGTGATCTGTACGATTACCGCACTTGTGATCCTTACAAGCGGAACCGATATCCATTACGGTGTGGATGAAGGCGCGGTGCTGACAACAAGAGCCTTCGCCTGCACTTATGGTGATTGGGTAAGTATTCCGCTGGCACTGTTTCTTTGCTGCTTTGCCTTTGCAACCATGCTTGGTTGGGGGATGTATGGATTGCGGTGTGCGCAGTATTTGTTCGGGGATCGTGCGTGGGAACCGTTTGTATTGCTTCAGTCGTTTGTTTGCGTTGCCGGTGTGCTGCTGAAAACAGGAACGGTATGGCTGTTGGCAGAGATCATCAATGGGTTAATGGCAATTCCAAATCTGATTTGCCTTGCGGTGTTAACGCCGGCATTTCTTGCAGCTGTGACTTCTTATGAAAAACTTGGGCGTTCTCCTTAGATTAACCGTAGACAAAGGGAGCATGCGTGACGATTGTTTCACCGTTAGATTCGTAGGTCAAGCGCAGGTTGCGTATTGTGTCAAGGGTGGCTTCCAGCACAATGCCGTCTCCAACACAAAGTGCAGGTGCTGCAAAGACCGTTGCATCCGACAGAAATGTACCGTCATCCGTATAAGTGCCGCATTCTATCCGAAGATTTTGCAAATAGCCATTTGTGTACAGTATGAATTGTACGTCGCTATTATCGATAACAACCTCGGAAAAAGTATCAAATTGCTTGAGATCGACACTTTGAAACGGCACCATATATGGATCACCGCTGCCTTCCGTTACTTCCGACGGGAAAAACTCATCCCGCAACAGATCTACAAGAGAAGCATAGGGGATTTGGGCAACGATCGTACCGGAGCTGTAAGGCGCGATCTCGTATGGCGCAAAATAGAAACACAAAGCCTCATTGGACAGATACCAACTGTTGACAGGGCGGTTAGTAGAAAACAGTTCCGAAACTACATAAGCATAATCACTGAACAGTAAGCCTTGTTTTGCAATAGGCGCGAGAGCTTCTGTTATCAGTTGGCTAAGGGCATCCGCGGAATAATCATCCGTCAGAATGTCTTTTAAGGTCAACTGTCTGCCACTCAGGAGATCGTATGTAATAGAGCTCATGGTAGTAGTGGAGCGGGGAGAACCGCTTTGCAGAGCATGTACACTGTATAAACTCATAACGCTTTGGTCAAACCGTTCCGGTGTGAAATATGTACTGTAAGTAAAAGCGGTCCATTCATCCTGGCCTTCATAAGCGGCTTGTGCGGCAGTAAGCACACTCTTTGCGGCAGAATTCTCAAAATCAACTTGGTTAAGCAGATCCAAAACAATCGCGTCTGCGACATGCGGATCTTCCAGTATCAAGGAGAAATCCTGATATGCATAAGTGAAAAGAAGTGTACCATCATCGGCAAAATAGTCTTGTGACCGGAGCGGGGCATTGAAAGCCAGCAGAGGCAGATCAACGATGGCCGGAGGGATTGTCGTTTCCACGGTTTCTGTTGATTGTGTTTGTGTGGGCTGCGTTTGGACCGGGTCTGTACTTGGAGCCGCCGATTCGTTCTTGCAAGCTGTTGCGGAAAACAGTAAGCAGGCTGATAATAATATAATCATGAATTTTCTCATAAGGCACCCTTTTATTTCAGTATTGAAGTGTCGTTTTTGATATAAATAGTATAGCACATATATGCATATAATGCAACCGCAGGCGGATTTTCCGGGGAGATACCTTGACAAACGGTGGTGCACAATGGTAGAATTACCATAACTTCATATCGCTGTGAACGGAAAGAGTAACACTGTTTGAATCAGTAGAGAGTCGGGGTCATCGGCTGTAAGCCCCGGTTGAGGAAATGTGCGAAAGTGCGTCCGGGAGCGAACTTTAAAAAGTGATAAATGAGAGTGGAACCGCGGTTACAACCGCCTCTTATGCCTTTGGCATAGGGGGCTTTTTATTTTGTAAAAATCGATTGGAGGAAATCGTTTATGTATTTGTATAATTCTTTGACCCATAAGAAGGAACTGTTTGTTCCCAATCATCCTGACATTGTTAAAATGTACACATGCGGCCCTACGGTGTATCATTATGCCCATATCGGCAATTTGCGCACATATATTATGGAGGACGTGCTGGAAAAGGCGTTGCGTTATGCCGGCTATAATGTCAAGCGTGTTATGAACATTACCGACGTTGGCCACCTGGCTTCCGACGCAGATACCGGTGAGGATAAGATGCTCAAGGGTGCCAAGCGGGAAAACAAATCTGTTATGGACATCGCCCGATTCTATACCGAAGCGTTCTTTGCAGATTGTGACAAGCTGAATATCAAGCGGCCGGATGTGGTAGAGCCTGCTACCAACTGCATTGATGAATACATCCACATGGTGCAGACGCTACTGGAGAAGGGTAATGCTTACTTTGCCGGCGGCAATGTGTATTTTGATACCTCCACCCTGGATAAATACTATGTCTTTAACGATCACAATGAGGATGATCTGGATGTTGGTGTTCGCGAAGGCGTAGAAGAGGACGGCAACAAGCGCAACAAGAATGACTTTGTGCTGTGGTTCACAAAGAGCAAATTTGAGGATCAGGCTTTGAAGTGGGATTCTCCCTGGGGTGTCGGTTATCCCGGCTGGCATATCGAGTGCTCCTGCATCTCCATGAAGCACCTGGGTGAAGATATGGATATCCACGCCGGCGGTATCGACAATGCATTCCCGCACCACACCAATGAGATTGCCCAGAGTGAAAGCTTCCTGGGCCACAAGTGGTGCAATTACTGGTTCCATGTGCATCATCTGAATACCGATAGCGGTAAGATGAGTAAGTCCAAAGGAGAATTCCTGACGGTTTCTCTGTTGGAGAGCAAGGGCTATGACCCCATGGCATACCGCCTGTTCTGCCTCCAGAGCCACTATCGCCGTAATCTGGTGTTCAGCTGGGAAAACCTGGACAATGCTGTTGCTGCCTACGATAAGCTGGTTGCGAAGATCGCAACTTTGAAAGATGACGGGGAAGTGGATGCCGCTGCCTTTGATGCACTGAAATCCCGCTTTGCCGGTGCTCTGAACGGCGACCTGAATACTTCTGTAGCAGTTACCGCACTGTATGATGTTTTGAAAGCAAAGACTAATGATGCTACCAAACTGGCTGCTATTGAAGACTTTGATCAGGTGCTGTCTTTGAACCTCATGAAGGCTGCGGATGCTCTGCGCAGGAAGGAAGAGGAGGAAGCAGCCGCTTCTGCCGATCCCGAGATCGATGCAATGGTTGCTGCCCGTACGGAAGCCAAGAAGGCTAAGAACTGGGCAGAAGCTGACCGTATCCGTGATGAACTAAAGGCCCGTGGTATTGAGATCATTGATACTCCACAGGGCGCTAAGTGGAGAAAAGTATGAAATTACTGATCCTTGACGGAAACAGTGTGATTAACAGAGCCTATTTCGGTGTCAAACCGCTGACTACCCGGGATGGTTTATATACCCATGCCATCTATGGGTTCCTGAATATTCTTGAGCGCATGGAGCGGGAAGAGCAGCCGGACGCAGTTTGCGTTGCCTTTGATCTTCATGGGCCCACATTCCGCCATGAAAAGTATGATGGCTATAAGGCAACCCGCCATGGCATGCCGGAAGAGCTGGCTCAGCAGATGCCTGTGATGAAGCAGGTTCTGACTGCTATGAACATCCCAATTTATCAGTGTCAGGGATGGGAAGCAGACGATGTGATCGGCACCGTGGGCCGCATTTGCAGCAATAACGGCTGGGAGTGTGTTGTTGTTACCGGTGACCGGGACAGTCTGCAGCTGATTGATGAAAAAGTGCATGTAAAGCTGGTGATCTCCAAACCAGGCCAGACAACCGCCACTTTGTATACGGAAGAAAAGTTCCGCGAGGAGTATGGGTTTGAGCCTAAAAAGCTGATCGACCTCAAATCTTTGATGGGCGACAGTTCCGACAATATTCCCGGAGTTAAGGGCATTGGCGAAAAGACTGCGCTGAACCTGCTGCATACCTTTGGCAGCCTGGATGGCGTGTATGAACATTTGGATGATCCGGTCATTAAACCGAAACAGCGTGAAAACTTGATCACCTACAAGGATAATGCCTATCTGTCTTACGATTTGGCAACCATCCGCTGTGAAGCGCCCATCGATTTTGAACCGATGGATGCTGTCATTCAGCCTTATAACCGCCCTGCGCTGTATGATTTGTTTGTACGATTGGAATTTGTGCGTCTGATCGACAAGTATGGTCTGCGGGGCACTGAACAGGAAAAACCGAAAACAGAAGAAAAGAAGACATCATCCCTTCCCAAGGTAGATTTTCTGCCGGAAAAGGGGACAAAGATGGCTGTCTATCATGCTACCGATGGCAGCATGGGTGTTGCCTGGGAACAGGGAGTAACGGTCGTCACACCCATGGAAGCATTTGCACTGTTCTCCCTGCTTGACAATGCGCATGACTTGATTCTTCATGACAGTAAGTCGATGATGCACGCACTCAGTGATATTGGAATTGAGATCGGTGGTGTTTTCTTTGACACTGCTTTGGCTGCCTATGACCTGAATCCTTCCCAATCGGATTATCCTGTGTCCAAGCTTGCAACCAATTTCTTGGGTATTTCAGTGGATGATGGCGATGCCTGCAGTTGTGCGGAGGCCATTTGGAATCTGCATGACATTTTACGGAAAGAACTGCAGCGCCAGGAGATGGATAAGCTTTATTACGATATCGAGCTCCCTCTTTGCGGGGTTCTTTACCGCATGGAAAAAGAGGGTATCGCCATTGATAAAGAGCAGCTTGTGGCCTTTGGGCGCATGTTGACGCAACGAATTGCGGATAGTGAATCACTGATCTTTACCTATTCCGGCGGCCCGTTTAATATTAACTCGCCCAAGCAGTTGGGGGAACTCCTGTTTGAGAAAATGGGATTGCCCCCAATCAAAAAGACCAAGACCGGCTATTCCACCAATGCGGATGTACTGGAAAAACTGAGAAACAAGCATCCCATAATTCCCGCAATCATGGATTACCGGATGCTGACAAAATTGAATTCCACCTATGCCGACGGTCTTATGAAAGCGATCTGCGAGGACGGAAGAATTCGTACGACCTTCCAAAACCTGGTTACAGCAACCGGTCGTCTGTCTTCTACGGAGCCAAACTTGCAGAATATTCCTGTGCGCACCGACATGGGTGCGGAGATCCGCAAGATGTTCGTTCCCAAGGAAGGGTATGTGCTGGTGGATGCGGACTACAGCCAGATTGAACTGCGCGTCCTTGCCCATATTGCAGAGGATACGGTTATGCGTGAAGCATTTGTCAGTGGTCAGGATATCCACACTGCAACGGCATCTCAGGTATTTGGTGTTTCGGCGGAAGAAGTAACACCTCTTCAGCGCCGACATGCCAAGGCGGTCAATTTTGGCATTGTTTACGGTATTTCTGAGTTTTCACTAGCGGAGGATATTGGTGTCACCCGCTACCAGGCCAAGGATTATATTGACAGCTATTTAGCCAATTACAGCGGTGTACGGGAATATATGAAACAAGTGGTGGATGATGCCAGAAAGTCAGGCTTCACAAGGACACTATATGGTCGCAAGCGGTATATCCCGGAACTGACCAGCAGCAACTTTAATATTCGCCAGGGTGCTGAGCGTATTGCACTGAATACACCGATCCAAGGTACTGCGGCTGATCTGATTAAGCTGGCCATGATTCGTGTTGACAGTGCGCTGAAAGAACATTATCCTGATGCAAAACTACTGCTCCAGGTCCATGACGAACTTATCGTGGAATGCCCGGAAGAAATTGCCGAAGCGGTCGCAGCACTGATCAGTAAGGAAATGCAGGAAATTGCGTCCCTTACGGTTCCGCTTGTTGCTGAGGCAAAGTGGGGAAAGAGCTGGTATGATGCCAAATGATTGAAATCGTCTTTATGCAAGAAATCCATGTAGCTGAGATTGGCGCGTTGGAGAAAGAATGCTTTTCTTTGCCCTGGAGTGAAAACAGTATCCGTTCTGAGTTGACAAACCCACTGTCATTGTGGTTAGTTGCAGTTGATAACGGCAAAGTTGCCGGCTATATAGGGTCTCAATCCGTTATGGGGGAAGCAGACATGATGAATGTTGCTGTGTCTACCCGTTATCGCAGGCAGGGAGTCGGGCGTAAGCTTGTAGAAGCCCTTGTGGCGGCTCTTGCTGAACGCGGTGTGTATGCCTTGACATTGGAAGTCCGAGAGTCTAACGAGCCTGCAAAGCAGCTCTACGGTCAACTTGGATTTGAACAAGTAGGCCTTCGTCCCAATTACTATCGCAATCCCAAAGAGGGTGCGCTGATCCTGAGAAAGGAGTGGCACAGATGAATATATTGGCTGTTGAATCGTCTTGTGATGAGACCGCTGTAGCAATTGTGGCCGACGGCCGCCATGTTCTGACAGACTGTATTGCTTCTCAGGTAGACCTGCACCGTATTTACGGTGGTGTTGTGCCGGAAATTGCATCCAGAAAGCACATCGAAGCCATTTTCGGTCTTGCGGATCAGGCGCTTGTGCAAGCCGGCCTCGCAAGAAAAGATATCGATGCTGTAGCGGTTACCTATGCACCAGGACTGATCGGTGCCGTGTTGGTTGGTGTCAATTTTGCTAAGGCTGCTGCTTTGTCTTTTGGGAAACCCCTGATCCCGGTACACCATATCCGTGGACACATCGCCGCTAACTATCTTGCATATCCGGAACTGGAGCCTCCGTTCCTTTGTTTGGTAGTTTCCGGTGGGCATACTATGATCATCGATGTCCAGGACTATACGAAGATGCAGATCCTGGGAACGACTTTGGATGATGCAGCAGGTGAGTGTTTTGATAAGGTTGGCCGCGTGTTGGGTATGCCGTACCCCGGCGGCGCGGCATTGGATAGAGCTGCGCAGCAGGGAGATGAGACAAAATACGATCTGCCCTGCGCAAAACCGGGAAGCAATCCTTATGATATGAGCTTCTCCGGTTTGAAAACGGCAACGCTGAACTTGATCCACCATGCCCAACAGGTTGGAGAAGAACTGGATACCAACAGCCTTTGTGCAAGTTTTTGCAAATCTGTTTCCGATACATTGGTGCCGAGAGTTGTTCGGGCATTGCAGGAGACGGGAAGAGACAAAATTGCTGTAGCGGGTGGCGTTGCGGCTAACTCACGGATCCGCAAGGATATCCTGGCAGCTGCTGAACAGTTGGGAGCGACGGTCTATATGCCGCCGTTATCACTGTGTGGTGATAACGGTGCCATGATCGGTTCTCAGGCTTACTATGAGTATTTGGCAGGTAACACTGCTGGTATGGAGCTGAATGCCTATGCCACAAAATCCATTTTAGGTGAGAGTTTATAACAAAATGCAGGAGGCTTAATTTCCTCCTGCATTTGTTGTTATTTTGCTCTTAAGTACCGTTTATGTGCAAAAAGTTATGAATTGCAACAGGGGCGTGCTTCTTAAATTGACTAAAATAGTTAAGAAAATGGCTGAAATGACACGTTTTTTCCGAATTCGACACGAAATTGAAACAGTAAGCTTGTGGAAAAACCTGTGGATACTGTTGAAAACTATCTTAAAATGTTGGAAAAACAACGATTTTAAAATTTAAAACAAAAGATAATATGTTAAAAAACCGAACTTTTTGTCTTGTAAATGATTGTAATTTGATGTAATTACTTCTGATTCTTTCTATAGATAGTGAATGTGGAAAACACTTGACAATTATAGAACAACAAGTACTATGGTAGCATAAAAAGAAGATATACTTGCGGAGAAAGTTGCTGGTGATTGAGTTGCTTAAAATTTATCGGAAACTCTGTGATATTCATTTCGGCAAACTGATGGAGTTGTATGCCGAGGGGAATGCGGATAATGCTTTGGCATTCTATCCAACGGATGAAAGACCGGTTGGGATCATGAAAGCCGAGCAGGATTTTTACCAATATTTGCGGGAGAGCTTTTTTTCTAATGAGGGCGCATTCTACGCTGTTTGGGAAGAAGGCACAGTTTATGTCTCTGCTTTACGCATGGAGCCTTACCAAGACGGGCTGCTTTTGGAGGCATTGGAGACACATCCCAATTACAGACGAAAAGGTTACGCAGCTAAGCTTATGCTAGGCGTTTTGGAACATTTAAAGACGCATTCGGTCAAAACTATTTATTCTCATATTCATAAAGGGAATTTAGGTTCCATTAATGCGCATCTTGCATGTGGCTTTAAAAGGATTTCGGAACACGCAGCTTATATAGATGGCAGTGTAACATGGAGCGCCTGTACCATGTCTTATTCCTTTGAATACCCGAATGCGTAAAAAGATATTGACAAAAAGTGGGTTGCGGGTTATAATACCTTAGTCACTTGCGAGAGTGTTGGAATGGTAGACAAGCACGTTTGAGGTGCGTGTGGTTTCGCCGTGTGGGTTCGAGTCCCATCTCTCGCACCAAAAAAGAAGGGTACCAACGGTACCTTTCTTTTTTGTTTATAGATGGGACTCTAAAGACTGTAAAAACTTGACCGGGTCAAATGATATGTACCCCCAATACTGGACACCCAGTATTGGGGGTATTTTATGAAGTACAGTTACGAATTTAAGTTAATGTGTGTGGATTTGTATCGGCAAGGAAAATGGCCAGATACACCCAAAGGGATAAAAGATAAAACATTTCATGACAAGATCCGAGTATGGGTTCGGCAGGAGGATGCATGCGG
>JAZNLC010000218.1:0-4789 GCA_045578895.1 Faecousia sp.
AAAGGATATCTCGGACATCGCACTGCGGATGGACATTTCCGGTAAATTGGCCATGACCCGCAATGTCAGCTGCCCCGGCTTATGGGTGCTTTACAGTGCCCTGCAGCGTACAGAGGCTGGGGAATTCTTTGGCATTGGCGGCAAACCTGCTGAAACGGTTTCTTCCGGTACACCCTGGCTGATCCGTGTCTGTGACGGCTTCTTGGATGAAAGTAAGCTGCCTGCCGTTCCGGATGCACAGGCGCCCCGGCTGCCCCGAGAGGACATTGCGCAGATCAAAGAGCAGCTGGATTTTAGCTATGCTTATCGAGCCGCAACAGTAACACCATCCAAACAGACAGCAACCCAACGCAAGGTTCGTGAGAAAGACAGAGAGGCTGCGGAGCAGGCACAGGAACCGAAGCATATTCACCGTACCTGGCGCAAGCCCGAATTCGTGGCGAGATCCCAAAGTGGTACGACCTACGGCAGTGCGGTCCATGCAGTGCTGCAGTATATCCGCTACGAGGCTTGCGTGGATGCGATGGGTGTCCGCTCTGAGATCGATCGGCTGATTCAGGAACAGTTTCTGTCACCAGAACAAGGCGCTATGATCGATTGCGATGCTATCGGGAGATTTTTCCAAACACCCTTGGGTATCAAACTGCGGCAAAGTAAAGATGTGCTTCGTGAATTCAAGTTTTCCGTACTGGACGATGCTTCCGGCTACGGAGAAGGTCTGGAAGGGGAGCAGGTGCTGCTGCAGGGCGTGGTAGACTGTGCCCTCATGGAACCGGACGGAATCACTGTTGTGGATTTCAAAACCGACTATGTGACCGTTGATACACTGGATATGCTCACGGAACGCTACCGTCCCCAGGTAGAGGCCTATGCCGATGCGCTGAGACGGATCTTTGAAGTTCCTATTAAAGCAAAGGCTCTGTATTATTTCCATATAGGCGATTTCCGCTGGCTATAAGAATCAAGGGCATCCTCCCGTGAGGATGCCCTTGCAGTCTACCAAAGACTTTGCAAGTCCAAAAGTATCGGAGGGAAAGATAGTGTGAAAGAAAACCGTCAGGGCTGTCTTTCGCGTCCAATCAAACCGTTTTTCAAACTTATCGAAAAGTTTGAAAAACGCAGACAGCTTGTCAAAAAGACTTTTTTGACAAGCTGGAAGGGCATCCTCTCGTGAGGATGCCCTTGTTGTTTAGCGGCTGTTGCGGTTCTGGTTGTTGTTCTGCTGGTAATTATTCTGCTGGTAATTATTCTGCTGGTTGTTATTCTGATTGTTGTTCTGATTCTGCTGATAGTTGTTCTGCTGGTTCTGGTTGTTGTTCTGATTCTGATTCTTGTTATTCATGGTAAGTTCCTCCGTAAAGTCATTTGCGGCAATGCCGCGGTAATAGGTTGCCCCATAATTCAGCTTTTATCCTTCGGCTTGAAGATAAGGCTGACAGCAAGGCCTGCGGCAATGGCAGCGGTGATACCTCCGGCTGTTGCTTTGAGGCCACCGGTCAGAATTCCGATAAACCCATCCTGATCAATGGCTTCTTTGACACCCTTGGAAAGAGTATAGCCGAATCCGGTGAGAGGAACCGTGGCGCCTGCCCCAGCAAAATCCGCCAGCTTTTCATACAAGCCGATGCCACCCAGAATCACACCTGCCACCACATAGCACACCAGGATCCTGGCAGGGGTCAGTTTGGTTTTGTCAATGAGGATCTGTCCGATGGCACACAGTACACCGCCTACAATAAACGCTTTCAAAAAATCCATATCAGTTTCCTCCTGAGATCACAACGCCGTGGCACACACCGGGGATGGGAAGCCCCTGCTGTGTAGAAGTAGGGGAAAGCAAAGCACCTGTACCACAAAAAAGGATTTTTTTCAGCTTTCCTGTGTGCAGCTGGTTCAAAAGGGTGGAGCACAGGGTGATGGCGCTGCAACCGCAGCCGGAACCGCCGGCATGCACATCCTGATGATCCAGATCAAAAACCATAGTACCGCAATCCACCAGCTTGCCTCCAAGGCTGATGCCATGCTTTCGAGCCAGTGCAAGCAATGCCTCTTTGCCCACCTGCCCCAGGTCACCGGTTACGATCAGATCGTAATCTGCTTCTGAGGTGTTAAAATCTTCAAAATGCGTGCGTATGGTGGCAAAGGCAGCCGGTGCCATGGCGGCACCCATGTTATTGGCATCCTTGATTCCCAAGTCAGTTATTGTACCGATCGTTGCACCCTCCAGCCTTGGACCGGTTCCTTCCCGGCATACCAGTGCAGCGCCGGAGCCGGTCACTGTCCATTGGGCTGTAGGCGTTCTCTGACCACCGTAGCCAAGAGGGAATCGGTACTGCCGTTCAGATGAGGCAAAATGGGAGGAAGTCATTGCTACAACCTTGTCCGCAAAACCGCCCTCAACTGCCATGGCTGCCAGAAGAAGGCTTTCTGC
Organism: Faecousia sp.; assembly: GCA_045578895.1. Lineage (GTDB taxonomy): Bacteria > Bacillota > Clostridia > Oscillospirales > Oscillospiraceae > Faecousia. The sequence goes on from JAZNLC010000218.1 coordinate 2,432, forward strand.
CATGGTAGAGCATGCACCGTACAGGCCAAGATGGGGGATGCCGGTATTGCGCAGCGTAAAAGAAGACCCGATGCACTGATTCAGCAGATCACCGGAGAATACAAGATCCACAGCGGATTGGGAAATGCCTGCTTTATTTACCAATGTCTCCAGGGCGGTTTGCTGCATTTTCTTTTCTGCCTGCTCCCAGGTAGACTCGCCGAAATAGCTGTCTTCATTTGTTATATCAAATCCACGGCCCAAAGGACCCTCTTTTTCTTTTTTACCTGCCACCGATGCCCAGGCTGTGACGACCGGCTTGTCCGGCAGGTGAAAGCTTTGTTTTCCAGTTTTCAGTTTTGCCATAACGCACCTTCTTACTTTTTCGGTAGTATGCCCCGTTTTAGAAAGGTTATTGCAAATGAATGCGATTTGTTCTATAATGACAAAAAATGTTTAGGAGATAGACTATGCTGATCTGTCCGGTTTGTGGAAAAAAGCTGAATATGGAGGATCGCAGCGTGTCCTGCGACAGCGGCCACCGGTTTGACATGGCCAAAGAAGGGTATGTCAATCTGCTTCGCACTAATAAAAGCGGCGATAAGATCGGTGATGATAAGCTGGCTGCCCGCTGCCGCCGTGACTTTTTGAATAAAGGATATTATGCGCCTTTGAAGGACGCGCTGGTCATGTTGTTTTTCGGTAAGCAGGGCAGTTTGCTGGATATCTGTTGTGGTGAAGGCTACTATACCAGCGCCCTTGGTCAGAATCCTGGCCTTTCGGTTTTTGGTTTCGATATTTCCAAGGAAATGGTTCGTCTTGCCGCGAAGCGGGGCAATATCACGGCCTTTGTTGCCAATATGGCTTCCATTCCCGTTGCAGATGCCAGTTTTGACTATGCTACCCACTTATTCGCACCCTTCAATGAAAGAGAGTTTGCCCGTGTTTTAAAACCCGGTGGAACGCTGTACACGGTTATTCCCGGAAGTCACCACCTATGGGGGTTGAAGCAGGCGATTTATGATACGCCTTACCTTAACGACGAGAAACTGCCTGAAACCAAATTGATGCAGTTTGTGGGAATGCAAAAGGTCACTTCAGCAATCCACCTGGCAACAAAAGAAGATATCGATGCGATATTCCGTATGACACCTTATTATTTCCACACTTCCGAAGCGGATAAGGAAAAACTTTCAGCTTATGCGGAATTGGATACGGAAATTGAATTCATAATTGGAAAATATGTAAAATGACAGGAGATTTGATATGGCAATCGTAACAATCATCGGCTCCGGCATGATGGGTTCCGCACTGGCATTTCCCGCCCGGGAAAACGGTCATGAAGTCCGTCTTGTTGGTACCCATTTGGACAGAGAGATCATCGACACCTGCATCTGCACCGGCAGACACCCCAAATTCGTAAAAGATTTTCCCGCAGGTGTCAAGTATTATCAGATTGAGCAGGTGAATGAGGCTATCAACGGCGCTGACCTGATCATTGGCGGTGTCAGCAGCTTCGGTGTGGAATGGTTCGCAGATCAGATCTTGCCCATTCTCCACGAGGATGTGCCCGTTATCACAGTCACCAAGGGCCTTATTGACACGCCTGACGGAAAGCTGATCACCTATCCTGCTTACTGGGAAAGCAAGCTGGCGGCCATGGGTAAGAAGCTGGATCTCAATGCCATTGGCGGTCCCTGCACCAGCTATGAACTGGTGGCGCATGATCAGACTGAGGTTGCTTTCTGCGGTAAGAATATGCGCACTTTGGAATTTATCCGCAGCATCATGGCTACCGATTATTACCATATCAGCTTAACTACCGATGTAACCGGCATTGAAAGCGCTGTGGCGCTGAAAAACGGCTATGCTTTGGGCATTACTCTGACCATCGGCCTGAATCAAAAAGCATTCGGCATCGACAGTGAGCTGCATTTCAATTCCCAGGCAGCGGTTTTTGGCCAGGGTATGAAGGAAATGTCCCGTCTGCTGGAATTCCAGGGCGCAAATACACTGGACAATCTGGCGGTTGGTGTTGGCGACCTGTATGTGACGGTCTACGGTGGCCGTACCCGCTTGGTAGGAATCCTGCTGGGCAGAGGCCTCAACATCGACGAAGCGAAGGCAGAACTCAACGGTGTGACGCTGGAGTCTCTTGTCGTTGCGGAGCGTGTAGCCCGTGCTGTCAAAAAGAGCGCCGAACTGGGTGTTTTGGATTTGAAGGATTTCCCACTCCTGATGCACATCGACGAGATCCTTACCCAAAAGAAAGAAGTCAATATCCCTTGGGAAGCTTTTACATTCCGCAGCTTCCGCAACGAATAGGAGAGTGTGTATGTTAACATTAGATACCGCAAAGCAGCTGCTCAGCACCACTAC
>JAZNLC010000219.1:0-2281 GCA_045578895.1 Faecousia sp.
CAAGATCATGAACGAGCTGAAGGAAAAGGGCATCGGCATGATCTACATCTCCCACCGTATGGATGAGATCACCCGCATCTCCGATCGTGTCACCGTTATGCGTGACGGCGAGTATGTCGGTACCGTGAACACCGCGGATGTGACCCGTGATGACATCGTTAAGATGATGGTCGGCCGCGTAATCATGGGTGAGCAGAAGGCATGCAGCTGCGTTGCCTGTGATGCACCTGTGATTTTGGAAGTCAAGCACCTGAATGCCGGCAAGGAAGTTAAGGATGTGAGCTTCACCCTGCGCAAGGGCGAGATCCTGGGCTTTGCAGGTTTGATGGGTGCAGGCCGTACCGAAGTCGCCCGTGCTCTGTACGGTGCGGATCCCAGCCAGTCCGGTGAGATCTACTTAAACGGCAAACCGGTCAAGATCAAGACTCCTGAGCAGGCCGTTAAGCACGGCATCTGCTACCTCAGCGAGGACCGCAAGCGTTTCGGTCTGATGCTTGACAAGTCCGTTACCGAAAACACCACCATCGCTTCCGTTGACAGCTTCATTCACAGCGGACTGATCAACGACAATGATATGCGTACATCCTCCGCAGACTATAACCTGAAACTGCGCACCAAGACCCCCTCCATGGAGCAGCTGCTGAAGAACCTCTCCGGCGGTAACCAGCAGAAGGTCATTATTGCCCGCTGGCTGATGAAGAACTCCGATGTCTTCATTTTTGATGAGCCCACCCGCGGTATCGACGTCGGTGCCAAGAGCGAGATCTACGCGCTGATGGACGAGCTGGTCAAGCAGGGCAAATCCATTATTATGATCTCTTCCGAGCTTCCGGAAGTCCTGCGTATGAGTGACCGTATTCTGGTCATGTGTGAAGGCCGCAAGACCGGCGAGCTGGACATTTCCGAAGCCACCCAGGAAAACATTATGCAACTTGCTACTATGCGAGAGGAGAATTGATATGATCAAGAAGTTGAACAAAAAAGGCACCTCCGGCATGCAGAACTTTATCATCATTTTGGCTGCCATTGCCCTGTTTGCCGTATTCACCCTGATTAATCCCGGTTTTGCCAGCAGCGGCAACCTGCTGACTATGGCAAAATCCTTCGTTCCCTATGCGATTCTGTCCCTTGGCGTTACTTTTGCTATCGCCACCGGCGGTATCGACCTGTCTCTGGGTACTGTGTGCTTCGGCTCCGCTGTTTTGGCCGGCGCGCTGTGCAAGACCGGTGTTACCGCTGAAGAAGGCACCCTGTGGCTGACCATTCCCATTATCCTGACTGTCGGCGTGATCTTCGGTTTGACCAACGGTGTTCTGATCGCCAAGTGCAAGCTTGCTCCCTTTATTGCTACTCTGGGCACCATGCTGGTTTCCCGCGGTCTGACCGCTGTTGTGGCGGAAGCTGCCCGTGGCACCTCTTCCGCTGTCAAGTATCCTTCCACCGGCTGGTTCCAGAAGATCTTCACCAACCTGAACGGCTTCCCCATCGGTCTGGTTTGGGTTTTGGTCCTGACCGTGATCTGCATGATCGTTATGTACAAGACCAAGATCGGCCGCTACATTCTGGCCATCGGCTCCAATGAAGAGGCTGCCCGTCTGTCCGGTATCAATACCGACAAGTACAAGATCATTGCCTACGTTATTTGTAGTTCCTTTGCCGCTCTTGCTGCCCTGTTCTATGTTGCCGCTAACCCCTCCTTGAACCTGGCTGCCGGCAACGGCATGGAGCTGGATGCCATCGCAGGTGTGTACATCGGCGGTACTTCCACCACCGGCGGCTCCGCTACCATCATCGGCTCCGTCCTGGGCGCACTGATCCTGGTCATCATCCGCCAGGGCCTGAACCTGGCTATGGCCGGCGGTGTCGGTGTTTCCGCAACCAACGTTACTTACGCGGTTACCGGTGTTATCGTTGTTGGTGCTGTTATGCTGTACGTTCTGAAGAAGAAGAACGCAAACAAGGTCAAGATCGAAAAGCCCGTAGAAAAGGCAAAGAAGTAAGACCCGTTTATTTCGTAGTAAACCGACAGGTTTATATAAATTATTAGGAGGAAACACTAATGAAGAAACTGATTGCACTGCTGCTGGCTCTGGTCATGGTTTGTGGCTTGGTTGCTTGCGGCAACGCCGATTCCGGTGAGAAGACCATCGCCGTTATCGCTAAGGGCGAGACCCACGCTTTCTGGCAGGCTGTTAAGGCCGGCGCAGAGGCTGCCGGCGCTGAGAAGGGCTACAAGGTCACCTTCCGCGGCCCCACCTCTGAGTCCGAGAGCGAAGTTCCC
>JAZNLC010000220.1:0-5111 GCA_045578895.1 Faecousia sp.
GTCGGCCATACAGGATCCCGGAATGGTTTTTCATGGGCGCAGCAGCCCTGATAGGCACCGCCGTGGATATAAACCAGCACCGGCAGCTTACTGCCTTTGGTCACTGTTTCCGGGATCCAAATATTCAAAAACAGGCAATCCTCACTGTAAGTATAGGTATCGCCTTCCCGGAACTCCTTGTAATAAAAGCTTTTTGCCTGCTCTTCTTCTGTCTGAAAGGACCGTTCCTGCCAACAGCCAGCACCGTACTGAGAAGCATCGTACACACCTTTCCAGCCGGTTACGACCTGGGGATATTCCCATCTGCCGGCAGTTGCATAGCGAATGCCCTTAAACGCCACCACACCGGGTATCTCACCGGCGGTACCCTTTACTACACCGCAGGGGGTTTGGATCAAATAAGCCATAGTGATCTCCTTTCCGGATTCTGTCGCACGATCATGTCGAATTAAGCAGATTATATCACAGAATCGAAACGCTGGCAAGTATGGCAGCAAAGGATTCCCCTTTTCCATAAAAACCCCCGGTTTCCAAAACGGAAACCGGGGCAGATTCATTTGGTTTCGATTAAGCAGCGGGGGTCACAGCAGTGACGTGGGGCTGAGCAGCATCGTACCAGTACAGGAAGCCTTCAATGTCGATCTTGTCGCCGATCTTCAGAGCTTCAACAGCCTTGTAGACATCGGAATCAGAGCCGGTGCCAATCATGTAAGCATTGACGGTGAAGGTGTAGGTTGCGTCGCCGATGGTGACGTTGAAGTACAGGTCATCACCCTGGGAGCCGGAGCCGTCCCACTTGTACAGGTAGGGAACATCGTTGCCGTCAGCATCCTTGGAAGCAGCAACAGTCAGGCCCTTGATGGCAACCAGTTCATTCATGTGGTCAGCCAAAGCGTCGGTACCCATCAGAGCGGTAACGTCAGCAGCTTCGGTGACGATGTAGGAGCCTTCCAGGATCTTGTAGGTGGCATCCATGATTTCCACTTCGCCTGCCCACTCACCCTTGTAGCCGGTGACTTCGATCTTGGTGCCGGGAACCAGCTTGGCAGCCTCTTCCTCGGTGCAGGCCAGGTCGTAGATGTAGTAAGCGCCATCCTTGGACTGGGCATAGATCTGGACGCAGCCATCCCACCAGGACTCAACAGCCTGAACATAGGTATGAACGGTGACCTGAGTGTCCATAGCGGCAGCCACGAATTCCTCATGGGTCATAACGCCCTCGGGCAGAGTCTCTTCGGTAGTCTCCTCGGGCTTGTCAGTGTTGCAGCCGGCAAATGCAACCAGCATGGTCAGAGCCAGCAGCAGTGCAAGAAACTTTTTCATATTCATTCAATCTCCTTTTATTGTGTGCGTTTGTAAACGAACGACTTCATTATACATCAAAAAATTCAGAAATCAATGGGTTTCTTTACCTTTTTTCTTTTTTATGGCTTCTTTCATACAGTAACCGCCGATACACACCCACGAGGTCGCCAATATGCACAAAAGCAGCACGGCAGTACCCGGCAGCGGGCCCAGCGCGTCGCGGCTCCCAAGTCCTGTTTGGAGCTGATCCAACCGATGCAGGGATATCATTTCCGCATACAGCGCATCGATATAGGCATCGTCTACCGTCTGCTTTCTGCGAACGGACTTGGCTGTGTTCTCGATCATCTGCCCGGCAGCATCCCGCAGGGAGGCAGAGCCATTGAATACCGGCGTTACAAATGTGTTCTCCACATTGCGCAGCAGCAGCTCCGTGGCCGCCAGCTTCACATCATAGTACAGGTCATTGTCTTCACCTGCCCGGGAAAGGTAATCCAGGTACTGGGCGCTTTCCTGGGCCTTGGTGGTCACAGGGGCGTAACCCTCCGTCTGCGCATAGGCGATCTGCACCTCATTGGTCAGCATATACTGGGCGAAGATCCAGGATGCCAGAACCTCCTGGGGATCGTCCTTATTGAATACGCACATGCTGGGGCCCTGAGAGATCATTTGGGGATCTTCCGTATCAAACTGGGGGATCTCCATAACAACGGTTTCAAACTGCACCAGCTTATCCTCACTGATGTCCAGCAGGGGCGCATTACTGCCCATCCAGGTAGCACCGGCAGTGGAATCCACCGCGAAGATACACTGGCCCGCGTTCAGGAAGTTGGCAGGATAGCTGGAGATCTTGAAGGTGGAAAACGCGCCGGTTCCCACATGCTCAGAAACGGTGTATAGGAATTCCCTGGTGGTGTCGTTGAATAACTGAATCTCTCCGTCAGCGGTGGAATACCCCGCCCCCTGCTGTTTCAGCACCTGGATCATCATATTATCCGTAGACTTATAGATAAAGGGAATCATGGTTTTCTGACCGTTGATCAGGTAGTTCCCTTCGGCATCCTTGGCGGTAGCCGCCTCGGAAACCTCCCATACGAAATCCCAGGTCAGCTTTTCCGGCAGTTCAAAGCCCAGCTTTTCCACAAAGGTCTTATTCACATAGCAGGCTTCCGTGGAGCGCATATAGGGAATGGCATAGTGGTGGCCGTTGAAGGAACACTCTTCCAGAAATTTGGGTACGATTTGGTCTGCGGTGGGCGCGTCAAATTTCAGCTCACTGCCGCCCAGGCCGTATTTACTGTGGGTCAGCAGTTCATCCAGGGTCACCACGGTGTTGCCGCCGGTCAAATAGGTAGCAATGTGGTCAGGATAGGTGATGCAGACATTGGGGGTCGTATCGGTGGCCAGATTGGTAATCACATCATTGTAGATTCTTCCATAGTCCGTGTACAGCCGCAGATTTACCTTGATATTAGGATACAGCGCCTGGAAATCCGCAATGGCCTTTTCGTAGATTCGGGTCTGGGTCACATTGGTATCATTCTTGGCCCAGAAAGTGATCTCATAATTGCGGGAGGCATCAAATTCCTCCGGTACCTGGAATTGGCTGTGCCCTACCTTGCCGTGGCAGCCGGAAAGCACCAGCGCCAGCAGTACCAAAACAGCGATCGTTTTTTTCATCCTTTGGTACCTCCTCTCGCCACACCGGCCATGATCTTCTTATGGAAGATCAAAAACAAGATGATCAGCGGCACGGAAATGACCACCACCGCCGCCATCATGGCAGGGATGTTTTCACGGCCGAAGCCGTTTTCCCGGATCTCCTGAATGCCGTTGGACACCAGGAAATAATTGGCATCGTCCGTAATCAGCCGGGGCCATACATAGCTGTTCCAGCATTCGATGACCTTCAGAATGGTCACCGTAACCAAAGTGGGTCTGCAGATGGGCACCATAACCTTCAGCAGATACTTCAGGTCGGAAGTGCCGTCCACCTTGGCTGCGTAATACAGCTCATCGGGGATCTGGGCAAAATTTTCCTTCAGCAGATAGATGTAGAACACAGAAGTCACGCTGGGCAGGATCAGGCCCGTAAAGGTATTGCGCAGATCCAGATTGGTGACCGTTACAAAGTTGGTAATGACCACCAGCTCGCTGGGGATCATCATCAGCGCCAGAAACAGGGTAAAGGCCAGATCCCGGCCCTTGAAGTTCAGCCGGGCAAAGGCAAAGGCCGCCAGCACTGTCACCACGATCATGATGGCGGTAGTACCCAAAGTGAAAACAATCGTGTTGGTAAAATATTTACCCAAAGGCACTGCGGTAAAGGCTTCCACATAGTTTTCCAATGTGGGAGACAAGGTGAACAGTTGGGGAATGTATTCCGAGTTGTAGGAGGCATAGCTCTTGAGGGAGCTGAGGATCATCCAGTAGAAGGGAAACAGCACCACCAGCGCCCATATTGTCAGGAAGGTGTAGATCACACCGTTTTTCACCTGGCTGCGGCGCTTCGCGGACCGCTCCAGCTTTTCATAATTGATCTTATTATCCATGGCACTGCCCTCACACATAGTGGACATGCTTCTTGCTGACCAACAGATTGATGCAGGTAATGGTCAGCACAATGGCAAAGAGGATCATGGCTGCCGCCGATGCGTAGGAGGGGTAGCCGCCGCTGTTGCCGTAGAGCATGTCATAGACATATCCGACGATGGTATTCATGCCCGCCGCGTTCAGATCGGTACCAAACAAAGCCACCGCGTCGCTGTAGGCCTTGAATGCGCCAATAAAGCCGGTAATAACCAAATAGAACACAGACGGAGAGATCATGGGCAGGGTGATCTTGGTAAACATCCGCATGCCGGTGGTGCCGTCCACCCGGGCAGCGTCGTAATAGTTCTGCCCCACCGATGCCAAAGCGCCGGTGAGAATGATGATCTTAAAGGGCAGGACGATCCACACCGTATACAGGCACAGCACCAGCATTTTCGCCCAGTAAGGGCCGTCGATGAAATCAACGGATTCCCCGCCGAACCAGCTGATGATCAGGTTCACCAGGCCGTCGGTATAGTCGGTCTTTTTAAAGAGGATCATAAATACCAAGCCGACTGCCAGGGTATTGGTCACATAGGGCAGGAAATAGACCGTTTGATACAGGTCCTTCAGCGGCTTAATGTGGTTCAGTCCTAAAGAGATCAGCAGCGCCAGACCCGTGGATACCGGCACCGTGATGGCCACCAGGATCAGCGTGTTCTTCACTGCCTGCAGGAAGTAGGGATCGTGCAGCACATAGGAATAGTTGTATGTGCCCACACCAAAAGAGGTTTGGGACGCAAAATTAAAGCCTTCTTCAAAGGAATAGATCAGCACATCCACCAGCGGATATACCATGAAAACGCCTAAGAAAACAATGGCGGGCAGCAGATACAGCCAGCCTTTCCAGTTGTTGTTTTCCATGCCTTCCCTTCTTTCGCACAGTTTCTTAGTGTATATTTTATCCCAATATTTCCCGCAAGTCAAGGACGATCAGAACCGCTATAGTGAAAGGAATGTAAATGATCGTTTATGCGGCGAGCCGCCGTTCCCAATTCGTGCACGGTGCTGTGCTTATCGTTACTTCCCTGTGCCCGCTCGATTCGTTACTGCGGTGCTAAATGATCGTTTATCGCACCATCCAAGGCCCCCTTGCCTAAAGGGGGCTGGCAAAAATCTTTGATTTTTGACTGGGGGATTCCATGCTGCAAAGCAGCATATCGCCCTACGGGCGATGAATCCCTCCACCGCTTACGCGGTCCCCCTCCCTTTGA
>JAZNLC010000221.1:0-2083 GCA_045578895.1 Faecousia sp.
ACAGTATACGCACCGATGTGCTGGGTGATACCGCCGGCTTCGCCTGCGGTAACGGAAGTTTTCCGGATGGCATCCAGGGTAGAGGTCTTACCGTGGTCAACGTGACCCATGACAACGACGACGGGAGCACGGGTTTCCAGCTCTTCGGCGGTATCCTGATGATCGTCAATGATCCGCTCTTCAATGGTAACGGTGATTTCCTTTTCTACCTTGCAGCCCAGCTCGGTGGCTACAAATTCAGCGGTATCGAAGTCGATGGTCTGATTCATACCGGCCATAACACCGTTCTTCATCAGGCACTTGATCACTTCCGCTGCGGTCTTCTTCATACGGCTGGCCAGTTCACCGACGGTGATTTCGTCGGGGATCTTCACGGTAACAGGTGCCTTGCGGGCAACCTCCATCTGCAGGCGGCGCAGCTTCTCCTGCTCTTCATTGCGGGACTTATTGCCCTTCTTGTTGTTCTGCTGCTGTTTCTGCTGCTTGGCACCCTTGCCGCCGCCAATGCGCTGCTTACCGCCCTGGTAGTTCTGTACTCTCTCAGAAACCAGGTTGTCCACATCGGCAAAGCGGTTTGCGTTCACCTGCACGGCAGAGGTGTCGACAACACGGCGTTCCCGCTTACGCTCCGGCTCTGCAGGCTTGGCAGGTTTATTCTCCTGCTTCGGCTGCTGGGGCTGAGCCTGGGTCTGCTGGGGTCTGCCTTCCTGCTTGGGCGCGGGCTTGTTTTCCGCCTTGGGCTGCTGGGACTTATTCTCCTGCTTGGCAGGTTCTGCCTTGGGCTGCTCCTTGGGCTTGGCAGGCTGAACAGCAAACACCTGCTCGATAGATGCGATCTGGTGGGTAGCGGTCATGCGGTCAAAGACCACATTCAGCTCGTCCTCCGTCAGCACCTGGGTATTGGATTTGGGTTTTTCAAAATATTGGGAGATGATCTCCACGATCTCCTTGGGCGCGACACCAAAATCGGTGGCCACATCCTTCAAGCGATACTTCACTAAACTCATAAACGCACCTCCACGATCAATGCTTCTTCACACCAGCCCGGACTTTTCCCACACGCTTGTTCTTCTCGTGGGCTTTGGCCTCCTGCTGGCGCTGCCGCACACGCTTGGTACGGCTTTCCAAAGCTTCTAATTCCTCACTGTATTTTTCCTGCTGGGGCAGGGCTTTTAAGAAAGCCAAAGCCATAGCGGGATCTGTAAACGCGGCAATTGCAAGGCTGGTTCTGCCGATGGCCATGCCTATTTCATCTTTGGTAAAGGGGATCTTCACGGCTACCTGGTTGGTACCTGCCACAAAACTTTTGGCACGGCGCCAGGTGTGGTCTCCGGCATCTGCGGCAACGGTCACCAGACAGGCCTTTCCTGCTCTAGCTGCGCCGCCCACAGGTTCTTCACCCAGTTCGATACGGCCGGCTTTTCGTGCCAGTGCCATGTAATTGAGTGCTTTATCCATGGCTGCCCTCCATTTCCTTCAGTAACCGGTCGTATACCTCCTCGGGGATGGTAACTTCCAGGCTGCGGTCCAGGGCCTTGCTTTTTTGCGCCTTCTTCAAGCATTCCATATTGGGGCAGATGTAAGCGCCGCGACCGTTCAGCTTACCGCTGAAATCCAAACTCACAGAACCGTCGGTGCAACGCACCACACGGATCAGCTGCCGCTTTTCCCTGCGCTCCCGGCAGCCCATACACTGCCGCATCGGGATCTTCTTTTGCATAAAGCTGCCTCCTTTGGTAAGTTACTCTTCTTCTGCCTGAGAAGCAGATTTAATGTCCACCTTATAGCCGGTCAGTCGCGCTGCCAGGCGGGCATTTTGGCCTTCCTTGCCGATGGCAAGACTCAGCTGATCATCGGGAACGATGACACGGCATGCCTTCTGGCCGGGGATCTGGGTCACGGAGATGACATCCGCGGGACTCAGGGCTGCTTTGACATACTCGCAGGGATCTTCGCTCCAAACAACGATATCGATCTTCTCACCGTGGAGCTCTTCCACAACGGCACCGACACGGCCGCCACGGGGGCCGACGCATGCGCCGACGGGATCCACGCCCTCGGTAACGGCACGGACAGCCATCTT
>JAZNLC010000222.1:0-2375 GCA_045578895.1 Faecousia sp.
GCTGTAGTAAATGATCGTTTAGCGCACTAACTACCAAACCTCCACGTCATTGCGATAAGTAGCGCACACTGGCGTGGCAATCCCGTAACACTGCGGAAACCTCACGGGATTCCCACGGTCGCTTCGCTCCCTCGGAATGACGTGCGTTTTAGGCAAGTGCTTAGCTAAACGATCATTTACCACCGCAGGAACGATACCGGGCAAAGCATGGCACGAACGAAAAGTAGAAGTCTTGGTGCGAATTGGGAGCGGCGGCTCGCCGCATAAACGATCATTTACAGCAGAAAAAAGAACAGCCGCCTATGGCGGCTGTTTCATTTACAGGAACTTATATACTGTTTCGCTGTGGTAGCGCTCGCCTGCTTTGACAAAGGGCTGCTTCCACTGGGGCTTATTGACGCTGTCCGGGTAGAACTGGGTCTCCAGTGCGATGCCGCCCCGGTAACAATAGCTGACGCCGTCCTTGCCGGTCTCCCCTTCCAGGAAATTACCGCTGTAGAACTGAATGCCGCAGCAATCTGTGGAAACGGTCATGGTTCTGCCGGATTGCGGGTCTTTCAGCGTAGCGCAGGGATTGCAAAACACTTCAAAGTTATGATCATAGCCGCCCTGCAGCCGCAAAGCATCGTAATCTTCTCCCAAATCACGGCCAATGGGCTTAGGCTCCCGGAAGTCCATAGGTGTATCGTCTACGGGCCGCAGCTCCCCTGTAGGAATGCTCATCTCGTCAGCAAAGGTAAATACCCGGGCGGGCATGGACAAGATTTGATCCATGGCCTTTTCCGGATGATCGTGACCGGCCAGATTGAAATATGTATGGTTGGTCATATTAAAGACCGTATCCTGATCACAGATGCCGTCATAGAGAATGCGCAGGCTGCCATCGCTTTCCAGGCGGTAAGTCACGGAGATTACCGCTTTGCCGGGGAATCCCTGATCACCGTTGGGGCTTTCCAATTCCATGCGAATGCTGCTTTCGGTATGCTCCATCACCCGCCATAACCGGTTCTTGAAAGGATCAAAGCCGCTGTGCAGGTTGTTTGCACCGTTATCGTTGGCATCCAGCGCACAGCGTTTGCCGTTCAGCACAAATTCCGCCTTGCCAACCCGATTGGCATTGCGGCCTACGGTCGCGCCGAAGAAGGTGCCGCTGGCGGTGTATTCGTCAGGGCTGTCAAAACCCAGAACAACGTCTGCGACATTTCCCTCGCTGTCCGGTACAAACAGTTTTACCAGTGTAGCGCCGTGGTCAGAGATTTCCGCAGTGATCTTACCGCAGCGAATGGTATATAAATATGCCTGAACGCCGTCACTGCGCAGACCAAATACCTTTTTCATAATCAGCTCTCCTTTGAGAATGGTTTTCTGCCCGTTATTATACTCCATAAAATTCCATTTTTCAAACATTTCTTACTGTCCGCAAGGATTTTTCCGCAAAACCGCACCTCAGCGCCGGAAGCAATGAGGTGCGGTTTTGATTTACTTTTTGTCCAGCTCCCACTGTTTGATCTGGCTGGCCTTTTCATACAGCTTCAAATAGCTGTCATAACGGGTAGGCTCCAGCCGTCCTGTTTCCACAGCCATCCGGACAGCGCAGCCCGGTTCTTTTCTGTGGGTGCAGTCATGGAACTGGCAATTGCCCAAATGCGTGCCGAAATCCGGAAAAGCGTACTGCAGATTCTCCTTCAGCATTACATCCATCTGATCGGTATCGAAGGAAGAAAAACCGGGCGTATCCGCCACCAGGGTATTCTCCCCCAGGTCATAGAGTTCTACATGGCGCGTGGTATGTCGTCCTCTTCCCAGTTTTTCCGATACTTCACCGGTGGCCAAAGCCAGTTCCGGACACAGAGCATTGAGCATACTGCTCTTGCCCACGCCGGAATTTCCGGTAAAGGCTGTCAGCTTCCCTTTGATCAGCTGCCGCAGCAGATCTACGCCCTCACCGGTTTCGGCGCTGGCACAGATCACCGAGAATCCAGCGTTTCGATAGATCCGGGAAAGATCCACCGCAGGATCCAGGTCGCATTTATTGATACACAGCACCACCGGCACCTCCCGGTCACCGGCGATGGCCGCTACCCGGTCGATCAAAAAAGGTTCGGTGACCGGATTGACATTGGCTGCAAAGATCACCAGTGCGTCGATGTTCGCCACCGCAGGCCGCACAAAGCTGTTCTTCCGGGGCAGGATCTTTTCCACCATGCCCTTACCCTTTTCCACCGATATCTCTACCAGATCACCGGTCAGCGGCGTTTCACCCGTACGGCGCAGGCTGCCACGGCCACGGCAGGTAATACAGCCGCTGTCGGTCATCACTTCATAAAATCCACTGAGAGAACGCACAATGCGTCCGGTTTGTGTTTTCATCATGG
>JAZNLC010000223.1:0-5079 GCA_045578895.1 Faecousia sp.
GTCCGCTATGCTGCCGAAAAGAAGACCTCCTGCATCATGCGCTACTTTGAACCCAGTGAGCAGAAGCTGACCAAGTGCGGCGTTGTGGCGGTGGACGAAAACGACCGCATCGAGTCTATGGAAGAAAAGCCCGCTCAGCCCAAGTCCCACTGGTGCTGCCCGCCCTTCTATTACTACACCCGCGAAGATGCCAAGCTGGTAGAAAAGGGCATTGCCTCCGGCTGCGGCACGGATGCCCCCGGCAGCTATATCGCGTGGCTTTGCACCCAAACCCCCGTTCATGCCATGGAAATGCCCGGCAAGCGTTTCGATGTGGGCAATTTGGAAAGCTATAACAAGATCAAGCAGGAATATAAGGGAATTACCGTATGCTGACACCCAATGTGAATTTAAACGGAAAGACCGTGTTGGTCACCGGTGCCGCCGGCTTTATCGGCGCGAATCTGGTCATGGAGCTGCTGCGCACGGCAGAGAATATCCGCATCGTGGGCCTGGACTCCGTCAATGACTATTACGATGTGTCCATCAAGCATTGGCGACTTTCTGAAATTGAAAAGCTGGCTGCCGGCTATCCTGCATCCCAGTGGATCTTTATCAAAGGCAACCTGGCTGACAAGGCGCTCATTGAGGAAATCTTTACTGTTTACAAGTTTGATGTGGTGGTGAATTTGGCGGCCCAGGCCGGTGTCCGCTATTCTATCACGAACCCCGACGCGTATATCGAAGCCAACATCATCGGCTTCTACAATATTTTGGAGGCCTGCCGCAATCATCCGGTGGAGCACCTGGTGTATGCTTCCTCTTCCAGTGTCTACGGCTCCAATAAAAAGGTGCCCTATTCCACTGAGGACAAGGTGGATAATCCGGTGTCCCTCTACGCTGCCACCAAAAAAAGCAACGAGCTGATGGCCCATGCCTACTCGAAGCTCTATAATATCCCCTCCACGGGTCTGCGCTTCTTTACGGTCTACGGCCCTGCGGGCCGTCCCGACATGGCCTACTTCGGCTTTACCAACAAGCTGCGCAAAGGTGAGACCATCGAGATCTTCAATTATGGCAACTGCAAGCGGGACTTTACCTATGTCGATGACATCGTCGAAGGTGTCAAGCGGGTGATGCAGAATGCCCCCGAAAAGGCCGTAGGAGAAGACGGTCTGCCGCTGCCGCCCTACCGGGTCTATAATATCGGCAATTCCAGCCCCGAAAACCTGCTGGACTTTGTGGATATTCTGCAGCAGGAGCTGACTGCCGCCGGTGTACTGCCGGAAGATTACGATTTTGAGGCCCACAAAAAGCTGGTGCCTATGCAGCCCGGTGATGTGCCGGTGACCTACGCCGACACCACAGCCTTGGAAGAAGATCTGGGCTTCCGTCCCAACACCCCCCTGCGCCAGGGCTTGCGCCGTTTTGCCCGGTGGTATAAGGAATTTTATCAGGTTTAATATTCTGCAGGGCGGCCAATGGCCGCCCGCATCGCTATCTATAAAAGGAGGAACACTATGAAAATCGCAGTTGCCGGTACCGGCTATGTGGGTCTGTCCATTGCCACACTGCTGGCCCAACATCATACTGTCTACGCGGTGGATATCATCCCCGAGAAAGTGGCGCTGATCAACAGCCGCCGCTCCCCCATCCAGGATGACTACATTGAAAAGTACCTGGCGGAGAAGACTCTGGATCTTACCGCTACCCTGGATGCGGAAGAAGCGTACAAGAATGCGGATTTCGTAGTCATCGCCGCCCCCACCAATTATGACAGCAAGAAGAATTTCTTCGATACCTCTGCCGTGGAATCCGTGATCCGGCAGGTCATGGCTGTCAACCCCGATGCCATCATGGTTATCAAATCCACCATCCCTGTTGGCTTCACCCGGAGCATCCGGGAAAAAACCGGCAGCCGGAACATTCTCTTCAGCCCCGAATTCCTGCGGGAGAGCAAGGCCCTCTACGATAACCTGTATCCCAGCCGCATCATCGTCGGCACTGACATGGAAGATCCCAGATTGGTGGAAGCAGCCCATACCTTTGCGTCGCTTTTACAGGAGGGCGCGCTGAAACCTGAAGTAGATACCCTCTTCATGGGCGTTACGGAAGCAGAGGCGGTAAAGCTCTTTGCCAATACATACCTGGCACTTCGTGTCAGCTTCTTCAACGAGCTGGATACCTATGCGGAAATGAAGGGCCTGAACACCCGGCAGATCATTGACGGTGTCTGCCTGGATCCCCGGATCGGTGCCCATTATAACAACCCCAGCTTCGGCTACGGCGGTTACTGCCTGCCGAAGGACACCAAGCAGCTGCTGGCAAACTATGCCGATGTGCCGGAAAACCTTATCGAGGCCATTGTGGAGTCTAACCGCACCCGTAAGGATTTCATTGCCGACCGGGTGTTGGAGAAGGCCGGCTACTACAGCACCGACAGCCATTGGGACGGCGCTATGGAAAAACCCGTGACCATCGGTGTATACCGGCTGACCATGAAGGCCAATTCCGATAATTTCCGCCAGTCCTCCATCCAGGGCGTTATGAAGCGCATTAAATCCAAGGGCGCATCCGTGATCATCTATGAACCTTCTTTGGAAGACGGCACTACCTTCTTTGGCAGCCGGGTGGTCAATGACCTGGAGCAGTTTAAGAAGCTGTCCGATGCCATCATTGCCAACCGCTATGACAGCTGCCTGGACGATGTGGAGGAGAAGGTCTACACCCGCGACCTCTTCCGTCGGGATTGACATTACCCTTTGCGGCTTTGGGGCCTGAAAAATAGCCCTCTCCAAAACTTAAGCTGGAACTGCCCCGGTTTGTGCGATAGCACAAACCGGGGCAGTTTAAATCACCCGCACCGTGTATGCAACCCGCTGCCGACCGTAACAACCGTCTCCCTGCGGTCCGCTGTACACGAAGAGGGAGGTTGCTCTCATTATCCCATTTCACAATGGCCGCTCAGAAACAGCAAAAAAAGGATTTGCGTATCTTTTCAAATCGACATTTTTCTGCTATAATAGGGCGAACAACAACACAAGGAGAGCGCGTATGTTTATTACAAAAGATATCCAATATGTGGGCGTAAACGATCATAATATCGATTTGTTTGAAGGCCAGTATGTGGTGCCCAATGGCATGGCATATAATTCCTATGTGATCCTCGATGAGAAGATCGCCGTTATGGACACAGTGGATCAGAATTTCAGCGAGGAATGGCTGGGCAATGTGGCTACCGTTTTGGAAGGCAGAAAGCCTGATTATCTGATTGTGCAGCACATGGAGCCGGATCACTCTGCCAATATTGCCAACTTCATGGAGGCCTATCCTGAGGCAACCGTTGTTTCCTCCGCCAGAGCCTTTACCATGATGAAAGGCTACTTCGGGATCGACTATGCTGACCGCCGCATTGTGGTGGGCGAGGGCGACACCCTGGCCCTGGGTAAGCATGTGCTGACCTTTGTTACCGCGCCCATGGTCCACTGGCCGGAAGTGATCGTTACTTACGATTCCTGTGACAAGGTGCTGTTTTCCGCTGACGGATTCGGTAAGTTCGGTGCGCTGGACGCAACCGAAGACTGGGCTTGCGAAGCCCGTCGTTACTATATCGGCATCGTGGGCAAGTACGGCGCACAGACCCAGGCGCTGCTGAAGAAAGCTGCCGGTCTGGACATTGCCATCATCTGCCCGCTGCACGGTCCCGTGCTGACGGAGAACTTGGACTATTATATCAACCTGTATGATATCTGGTCCTCCTACAAGGTGGAATCCGAAGGCGTTCTCATTTGCTACACCAGCGTGTACGGCCACACCAGGGCCGCGGTGGAACTGCTGGCAAAGACGCTGGAAGAAAAGGGCTGCCCCAAGGTAGTGGTCAACGACCTGGCACGCTGCGATATGGCCGAAGCTGTGGAGGATGCTTTCCGCTACGGCAAGCTGGTTTTGGCTACCACCACCTACAACGGCGAGATTTTCCCCTTTATGAGAGAGTTTATCAACCACCTGACAGAGCGCGGCTTCCAGAACCGCACCATTGGCATGATCGAAAACGGCTCCTGGGCGCCTGTAGCCGCAAAGTGTATGGCCAAGATGCTGGAAGGCAGCAAGAACCTTACTTACACCCAGAATAATGTAAAAATTCTGTGCGCCATGAATGATGCCAGCAAGGCGCAAATCGAAGCGCTGGCCCAGGAACTTCTGGCAGAATGATCCGGCAGAACAGCAGCCTCCCTGTTTCAATGTGAGAAAGTCACAGAGAATTTAAAACCTTTCTGATAGAATAAGGCCATAAAGAAAAACAAAAAATCTTTACGGTCATTGAAAGACCAAATGAAATAAACGGAGGTATTCATTATGAAGTATGTATGTGACGTTTGCGGTTGGGAATACGACGAGGCAGCAGGTTATCCCGAGGGTGGCATCGCTCCCGGCACCAAGTGGGAGGATGTCCCGGAAGATTTTCTGTGCCCTCTGTGCATGGTCGAAAAGGACCAGTTCTCTGCTGAATAAACAACCAAAGGGTCTGCTGCAGGAATCGAAAAGTGTCTGATAGAATTCACAGGGGGCGGTCAATGACCGCCCCCTGCGTCTGCAGGATGTAGACAATTGCATATTTTTTGGGGCTGTTGCATCATTTTGCAACAGCTCCTTTTTTGCAGTTTGGAGATCGAAATCAAAGCGTGACAAGTGCCTGCCGCGGTGGCTTTGGCGAAATGTTTTGGAAAAAGGACGGGCGGTAGGGAATAGGCTTACTCCATGGAGGTGAGGCTATGACCGCCGCACTATGGCTTGTATTAAGCGGACTGTTTTACTCTTTGCAGCTGCAGACTGGCAGCTTCCCAAAACCCTTGACCGAGGAAGAGGAACGGCACTACCTTGCCCTTTGTGCCCAGGGCGACCTGGAAGCCCGGAATACTCTCATTGAACGCAATCTCCGGTTGGTCGCCCATGTGATGAAAAAATACTACTCGCAATCGGCAGATCAGGAGGATCTGATCTCCATTGGCACCATCGGTCTGATCAAAGGTATCACCACCTTTGATGCCTCCAAAGGCGCCCGACTCGCTACCTATGCCGCCCGCTGTGTAGAAAATGCTA
>JAZNLC010000224.1:0-25517 GCA_045578895.1 Faecousia sp.
TGATCCGCTGGGGCGGTACATGAAAATAAGCACTGAGCTGCAGGACGGATTTGCCTGAGAGATTCATGTAAGTCTGTGGCTTTAAAAGCAGAAGCTTTTTGCCCTGATAATTGCATTGTCCGTAAAGACCCTGAAATTTTCCTTTGTCGACTTTGCAGCTGAGCTTTTCAGCCAGAATGTCCAGCGCCCGAAAACCGCAGTTATGGCGGGTACGGGTGTAGTCTTTGCCGGGATTGCCCAGGCCAACAATTAACCAAGTTTCGTTCATTTTCCAAAACACTCCGAAGGGATTCGATTTTTCTTATTCCTAATTTTGTATTATATCATTAATATGGCTCAAAATGCAACCGGTAGCCGAGATAAATTCTGCAGGATATCCGGGCCAATGCGCAAGCGTCGGGAATCACAGACAGTAAAGCAAAAGCGAAATTATGTTTGAGATTCCTCTTGTGAAATGGGAAGATCTGTGGTAAACTAAAGAATAATACATTTTATACAGGAGCAGCTTATGAACGATAAGATCGTGATCCAGGGCGCAAGAGAAAATAATCTGAAAAATGTGGATCTGACCATTCCGAGAGACAAGCTGGTGGTGTTCACAGGCCTTTCCGGTTCCGGTAAATCCAGCCTGGCCTTTGATACAATCTATGCGGAGGGACAGCGGCGGTATGTAGAAAGCCTTTCTTCCTATGCCCGCCAGTTTTTAGGGCAGATGGATAAGCCCGATGTGGATTCCATCGACGGCCTTTCTCCCGCTATTTCCATCGACCAAAAGACGACTACCAAGAATCCCCGGTCTACCGTCGGCACGGTGACGGAGATTTATGACTATCTGCGCCTTTTGTGGGCGAGAGTGGGCATTCCCCACTGCCCCAAGTGCGGCAAAGAGATCTCCCGGCAGACCATCGATCAGATCGTGGACCGGGTGGAGGCCCTGGGCGAGGGAACCCGCTTTATTGTGCTTTCTCCGGTGATCCGGGGTAAGAAGGGTGAGCATCAAAAGGTTTTCGAGGATGCCCGGAAGGGCGGTTTCGCCCGCGTACGGGTGGATGGGATCCTGTACGATCTTTCCGAGCAGATCCCCTGTGAGAAAAATAAGAAGCATACCATTGAGCTGGTGGTGGACCGTTTGGTGCTGAAGGCGGGCCAGCGCCGCCGTTTGACCGACTCCGTTGAAACCGCCTGCGCTCACTCCGGCGGCCTGGTGACCATTGAACTGCCGGATCAAAAAGAAGAGCTGAGCTTTTCACAGAATTACGCCTGCGAGGACTGCGGCATCAGCCTGACAGAGCTGGAACCGAGAATGTTCTCCTTTAACAATCCCGCCGGCGCCTGCCCCGGATGCAGCGGTTTGGGTTTTCAGCTGGAAGCGGACGCGGATCTGGTGATCCCGGATAAGGATAAGTCCATCTTTGGCGGCGCAATCCAGGCCAGCGGCTGGCAGAGCGCCCGCACCGATTCCATTTTCCGCATGTACTTTGAAGCGTTGGCGCAGAAGTACCGCTTTTCTTTGACAGCGCCCGTGAAAGAGCTGTCCAAGGAGGCCATGAATGTGATCCTTTACGGCACCAAGGGTGAAAAGCTGCGCATGACCTACAACCGGGGCAACGGCATGGGTGTGCTGGAGCAGCCCTTTGAGGGCATTCTCAATAACATCAGCCGCCGCTACCGGGAGACACAATCGGATGCCGCCCGGAAGGAACTGGAAGAATGCATGTCCACCGCGCCCTGCCCCCATTGTCACGGCGAGCGGCTTTCGGAGATCGCAAGAGCCGTGACCGTAGGCGGTATCGGCATTATGGATTTCTGCCGGATGAGCGTGCGGCAGGAACTGGAATTTATGGAAAACCTGCGCCTGGAAGGCAATATGGCCTTGGTTGCCGAGCAGATCGTCAAGGAGATCAAGTCCCGGCTGCAGTTTTTGATGGATGTGGGATTGCAGTATCTGACCCTTTCCCGGGGTGCCGCTACCTTGTCCGGCGGTGAGAGCCAGCGTATCCGCCTGGCCACACAGATTGGATCTTCCCTGATGGGTGTGCTGTATATCCTGGACGAGCCATCCATCGGCCTGCACCAGCGGGATAACGACAAGCTGCTGGGGACACTGAAGCAGCTGCGGGATCTGGGCAATACCCTGATCGTGGTAGAGCATGACGAAGATACCATGCGGGCTGCCGATTATATCGTGGATGTGGGTCCCGGTGCCGGTATCCATGGCGGTGAGATCGTCGCGGCAGGTGATTTGGATGCCATTTTGGCAGAACCCCGGTCCGTTACCGGCCAGTATCTTTCCGGTTTCAAGAAAATCCCCGTGCCCAGCCGTCGCCGGCAGGGGAACGGCAAGTATTTGCAGGTGCGGGGCGCAAGGGAAAACAACTTAAAGAATATTGATGTTTCCATTCCTTTGGGAACACTCACCTGCGTCACCGGTGTTTCCGGCAGCGGTAAGTCCAGCCTGGTGGGAGAGGTTCTCAACAAGAGCTTGCTCGCGAAACTGAATCATGCCAGGACCCGTCCCGGCATCTGTGATGCCATTGAGGGCATGGAGTATTTGGATAAGGTCATCGACATTGACCAAAGTCCCATCGGCCGTACCCCCCGCAGTAATCCTGCCACTTACACGGGCTTATTCAATGATATCCGTGACCTGTTCGCCTCCACCAACGATGCCAAGATCCGCGGCTACGGACCCGGACGGTTCTCTTTTAATGTCAAGGGCGGCCGATGCGAAGCCTGCAGCGGTGACGGCCTTGTGAAGATCGAGATGCACTTCCTGGCGGATGTGTATGTGCCGTGTGAGGTCTGCCGTGGCCAGCGGTACAACCGGGAGACTCTGGAGGTGCTGTACAAAGGCAAGAACATTTCCCAGGTGTTGGAAATGACCGCCGATGAAGCAGTGGACTTTTTCGAGAATTTGCCGAAAATCAGAAGAAAAGCCCAAACCCTGGTGGAAGTGGGCCTGGGCTATGTAAAGCTGGGGCAATCCAGCACCACTCTTTCCGGCGGCGAGGCCCAGCGCGTGAAGCTGGCTACGGAGCTGGCAAGAGTCTCCACGGGTAAGACCATTTATGTTTTGGATGAGCCTACCACGGGCCTCCATGCAGCCGATGTGCATAAGCTTATCGATGTGCTGCAGCAGCTGGTGGACGCGGGCAATACGGTGCTGGTGATTGAGCATAACCTGGATGTGATCAAAACCGCGGATCACATTATCGATCTTGGCCCGGAAGGCGGCGACGAGGGCGGATTTGTGGTGGCTCAGGGTACACCGGAGGCGGTGGCGGCTGTGCCGGAAAGCTATACCGGCCAATATCTGAAACGCTGCCTGTAACATCTTGCCAAACAGAAGCTGCCATTGTATAATCAAAACCGGGCGTACCCTGTTCGGTACGCCCGGAAATGTTATTCGTTTGCTTGGAATGCAGAGGATGGCAGTACATCCGCCAGCTCGATCAAACCGTGATCCAGCTCGCCTGCATAGTCAAAGACCAATCTCGGTGCCGACAGATTGCCGCTGAGACCCTTGCGGATGGCAAGGGTCATGGTCAGGCGCGTACCTTTTTCCGCGCCTCTCTCAATGAGAACGGTGCCGCCGTGAGCGGATGCTGCACTGCGGATCATAAACATGCCCAAGCCGATACCCTGCCGCCGTTCTTCTATACAAGGCTGGCGAAGATGCCGGGAAAAAACATTGCCAAGAAGCTCGTCCGGGATGCCGCTGCCGTTATCGCATACGGTCAAATGCAGGTGGTTGCCGTGGCGGGTGAGAGCAGCATCGATGGTACTGCCGGGAACGGAAAACTTGATGGCGTTGGATACGATGTTATAAACCGCCCGTTCCAGTTTTTCCGTATCCGCCAAAGAGATCACGCTTTGCGGATAATTGGTAAAGCGCAGGGTAATGCCGGCATGAGCAGCAAGCGCAGCGGCTTTGTCAAATATATCAGCGAGCAGGGCAGGAATGTTCAGCAGCTGCTGGCGGGGGGAAGCTTGCTCAGCATAGCGGGCCGCGTCGGACATATTGCCTACCAGACGCAGCATGCGATACAGGCTCCGCTGCAGCAACTGATGATTGGGATTGGCAATGCCGTCAGGGGGAAGCAGGTGGTCAGCCGCGATCATGATCTCGGAAAGAGGCTCGCGCAGCTCCCGGGCAGCCAGTGCCATAGCCTGCAGCTGAGGCTGGTCTTCCTCCGGGTCTAAGACAAAGACATCAAAACCGGACACCCGGCTGACGGTAGCGCCAAAGGATTGGTCTTCCAGCTGCAATGTCAGGTATAGGCTGCCGCCGGTGAAAGCGGGATATTCCTCCTTGCCGGTTTCCAAAAGGGAATCGACAGGAATATCGGTGCGGATCATGCATTGGCGGGCTGCATGGTTGCAATATTGGATGATACCGTCAGAAACGGCAAAGGCGGGGCGGATGATCAGATCCAGCACTGCCGAAAAATTGAAAGATGTTTCCATTTCGCTCCTCCTCTGACATAGCATGCTCAGATTCCGGCAAAGTATCGGGATTGCCTTTCGACAATATTCGACATTTTCCTATGAAGCTATTTTAGCGAATACTCTTTGAAATAGCAAGTACTAATGAGGTGAAAAATATGAACACGGACGCAGGACACCGCCAGCGTTTGAAGAACCGGTTCCGCAATGAGGGCCTGGACTGCTTTGAAGAGGTACATGCCCTGGAACTGCTTTTGTTTTACGCGATACCCCGGATCGACACAAAACCTTTGGCCAGAAAACTGCTGGATGAATTCGGCTCTTTGCCCCTGGTATTGGAGGCTACAGATGCGGAATTGCGGACGGTTCCCGGTGTGGGTGAAAATGTGGCTACATTTCTGTCGCTGATCACGGCGGCGGGCAGATATTACCGCAAACAGAAAGCGGAGCAGCAGATGTGTCTGGACAGTGTGCAAAAATACGGGGAATATCTGGTAAACATGTTTTACGGCAAACGGGACGAACAGGTATATCTGCTGTGCCTGGACAGTAAATACAAGGTGCTTTGCTGCCGGGAACTGGGGGAGGGAGATGCCAACTGCGTGAATGTGCCCCTTCGAAAGGCGGTGGAGATCGCCCTGCGGACCAATGCCACCATGGTCATTATGGCCCACAATCATCCCAGTGGCCTTGCGATCCCTTCTGCGGAAGATATTGAAACTACAGAGCGGTTGGCAAACGCCCTGGGCGCAATGGATATCATCCTGCTGGATCATGTGGTGGTGGCGGATGCGGATTATGTATCCATGGTTCAGTCCCGGTGTTATGATCCCAGGCAGTTCAGCCGGTTGCTGTGAGGTTATTTATGAATGTAATTGTGTGTATTGACGAGGAAGGCGGCATGCTGTTTGCGGGACGCCGCCAAAGTAAGGACCGGGTCCTGCGGCAGCAGGCAAGGGAACTGGCCCAGGGGCAGCCACTTTGGATGAACAGCTATACCGCCCGGCAGTTTGCCGAAGATGGCTGTGAGGTACGGGTGGACGATTCCTTTTTGGACAACGCGCCGGCGGATGCCTGGTGCTTTGTGGAAAACTGCCCGTTGATGCCGTATTTATCACAGATCGGCAAAATCGCGGTCTACCGCTGGAATCGGCTGTATCCGTCGGATGTTCGGTTTGACCTGGCAGAACAGATAAACAGCCGGACGATGGTCAGCAGAAGAGATTTTATGGGAAACTCCCATGCATGTATTACAGAGGAAGTGTATCAGCTTTGACAGAGAGAGATTTTTATAAAGAAATGGATAGAAAAGCAAGGGTGCGTAACCGGATCATTGAAGTGATCTTCTTTATCCTGGTGGCGGCAGGCTTGTTTATCTACACGAACTTCTTTGGCCCGGGTGCGGCGCCCCATGCGCTGGATGTTTCTGAGGTTCCGCCTTATGAGGAATATTCCTATGTGGTCATCAATAACAATGAGCCTTTGTTTGACGCTGCGGAAATGGTGGCGGAGTCCTATGAGTTTTACTCGGAGCTGGACTATTTGGGCCGCTGCGGCTATGCCATGGCCTGTATCGGCAGGGATCTGATGCCCACGGAAGACCGGGAGAGCATCAGCAGTGTCAAGCCCTCCGGCTGGGTGCAGGCCCAGTATGACATCGTGGAAGGCAAGAGCTTGTACAACCGCTGTCATCTGATCGGCTTCCAGCTGACGGGAGAAAATGCCAATGAGCGCAATCTCATCACCGGCACCCGGTATCTGAACACCAAGGGCATGCTGCCTTACGAGAACATGATCGCGGACTACATCAAAGAAACCGGCAACCATGTGCTGTACCGGGTTACACCCATTTATGAGGGAACGAATCTGGTCGCCAGCGGCGTGCAGGTGGAAGGCTGGTCTGTGGAAGACTACGGCGAAGGCATCTGCTTCCACACCTATCTGTACAATGTGCAGCCAGGTGTGATCATCGACTATGCCACCGGCGAAAGCCGGCTGGATCCCAATTACACTGCGCAATAAAGTATCCGCCTCCGGAGTGCGTCCCGGAGGCGGATGTTTTATTTTTTGGCAGCGGCATTGATGATGCCGTGATATTCATTCAGGAAGGCTTCCGCGGATTTGACCATACGGACAGTGCAGCGGTCCTCCCGGAAGCAGAAGATGGCGATAAAGTTTCCCAAATATTCGTCGATGATCTGTACTTTTAAAAGCAGCTTTTGATTCTCCCGCCAGGCGGCGGAAACGGCACAGTCATACATGGAGCCATCCGTGGTGGGGACGCAGGCATGCTCCGTGCTGTAGCCTAACTGCGGGAATTTGCCGAAAACATTTTTTCCCAGACCGAAGGGAAGGATTTTTTCGCCCTGAGCATTGGTATAGTGAAATTCTCCGGTATGATCCGGGCCAAAGCGGAAGGTAAATTCTTTGATTCCGGTGGGGTTTTCGTCGCACAGATAGGTGACACCGTCAATGGTATCGGCAAAGGGTGAATCCGTGTTGCCGGGCAGATGCTTCAGCTGCATGCTCTGTGCCAGGGAAAGGCAGTCCTCATAGGCAGCGGGATCTTCCGGCAGGGGTTCATCACCCAGCGCATCCACGATGAAGTCATACAGTGCCGTCAGGATCAGCGCGTAGGGGCCGGCGGCACTCAGGTGTCCCTGACCGTCAGACATGATGGTAAACAGGAAATCCTTGTCCGGCAGGCAGACAGTTAGCTGACCGCCCATGCCAACAAAGGCAAAGCCGCCTCTGGGGGCCTGCCAGATCTGATAGCCGTAGCCAAGATGGAAATTTTCCGAGAAACCGCTCTCGTCGTTGTCCACCAGGCAGGAGGTGGCGGCTTTGACATATGCTTCGTTGATCAGCTGTTGTCCTTCATATCTGCCGCCGCGCATCAGCAGGCGGCCAAAAGAGGCCATATC
Source organism: Faecousia sp. (assembly GCA_045578895.1). Lineage (GTDB taxonomy): Bacteria > Bacillota > Clostridia > Oscillospirales > Oscillospiraceae > Faecousia. The sequence continues at coordinate 7,371 of JAZNLC010000224.1, forward strand.
CCGCAGCGTGCAGACCATAGCGGAATCACCGAAGCTGTCGTTATTGCGGGTCTTCAGCAGCTTTGCGGTTTGAAATGTGCCCATGGGGTCAAACAGCTTCTGCTTCAAATATTCCAGCATGGTCATGCCGGAAAGCTTTTCCACAAGGCTGCACAGCACCTGAGAGCCGGGGGAGTCATATTCCCAAAATGTACCTGCCGGATGGGTAGAAGCTTTGGTGCGGAAGTAATGCTCCGTCCGGTCGATGGCCGTTTCGTCCGTAAACCAGTAGCTGCTGTGGCCGGTGGTCTCCATCATGAGTGTTTGCCGGATTGTCTGCTCCCGCAGCCAGGGGTGCAGTTCCCCGTGGATCTTCTCAGGGAAGCAGCTTGCCAGAGTGTCGTCCAGCCGCAGTTTGCCTTCCTCCTCCAAAAGACCGATGGCAATGCCCGCGAAGCTTTTCGTCTGGGAGTACATTCTGTGAATGGAATCTTTGTTATAGGGAGCCCAGTAGCATTCACAGAAAATATCATCGCCGCGCATCATCAGAAAGCCGTGGGTGTAAAGACCGCGCTCCTCCAGCTTGCGGATGAATTTGGCTACGGCTTTGGAGGAAATACCTGCCTGTTCCGGAGTAATGGTATTAAACATAATGCGCCTCCTGTTCGGATTGTTTTTTAACCTGGGATGGGGAAATGCCGTACATTTTTTTGTAAGCACCGGAAAAATAATTGCTGTCGCTGAAGCCGCACAGCAGCGCTACCTGAGATACGCTGTGTATCTGCCCGCTCTTTAAAAGAGATTCCGCCTTTTTCAGCCGGTAAAGATTCAGATATTCATTGAAACCAAAGCCGGTTTCCTTTTTGAACACCCGGGAAAGATGCTCGGGACTTACCGCACAGTGTCTGGCAGTATCCGTAAGGGTGAACCGATCCATATAGTTGGCCCGGATATAGGCAACTGCCTGCTCTACAAAAGGGCTGGAGGTAGGCAGTGGCCTGGTATGGACGGAAGCTTTTGCGATCAGCAGGAACAGCTGCATAACGCAGCAGCGGATAGTGTCCTCCGAAAAGGTGTCCGGCCGGTACACTGCTTCCCGAAGTCTGCGGTAAAGGACTGTGATCTGCTTTGCGGTATCCGCGTTTTCCGGGAAATGGGTGATCTTTCCCAAATAAGGCAGCACAGAGGGAGGCAGATAGTCTGCGGTGCAGTTGAACAGGATCCGGCTGTGGGACGGGGTTTCGTAAATGACCTTATGGATGCTGCCGGGAGGAATCACGACCAGATCTCCGGCGGTCATGGAATAAGTCTTGTCGTGTATAAAATAGCGGCACTTACCTTCGGTCAGATAATAGACCTCGTAATCCGGATGGTAATGGATACGGGGAGAGTAGGCAGGTTCTTTGTCCGCTATTTGGAACTGGAAGTAGCTGTCCATCCTTGTCACCGCCTTTCACTGGTTTCAGTATAGATGTTTATATCAAAATAATCAAGACAGTTTAGGAAAAGAGTCAAATAATTCAAGGAAATAACAGAAAATATTGATATACTGAAAATACAGTATGCAACGAGGGGGTCACTGTATGAAATACATAAACAATCATGTAGAGGATTTGAAGATCGCTTACATCGGCGGCGGCAGCCGCGGCTGGGCCTGGGGACTGATGAGCGATCTGGCGGAAGCGGAGGATATCAGCGGACAGGTAGCCCTGTACGATATTGATTATGAAGCTGCCAGGGCCAATGAGATCATCGGCAACAAGTATAATGACGCGCCTATGAGCAGATCCCAATGGCACTATTATGCGGTAAAGGAGATCGGCGATGCGCTGACAGGGGCCGACTTTGTGGTGATCTCCATACTGCCCGGCACATTCCAGGAAATGGAGAGCGATGTCCATACACCGGAAAAATACGGCATTTGGCAGAGCGTAGGCGATACGGTTGGCCCGGGCGGTATCATCCGTGCCCTTCGCGCGATTCCCATGTTTGAGACCATTGCGGCAGCGATCCGGGAATTCTGTCCCAATGCCTGGGTCATCAATTACACGAACCCCATGACCATGTGCATGTGCGCCCTGTATAAGACCTTCCCCGGCATCAAGGCCTTTGGGTGCTGCCATGAGGTGTTTGGAACACAGAAAGTTCTGGCTGCCGCGCTGGAAGATATGCTGGGGATCGAAAAGCCTGACCACAAAGCAATCAAAGTCAATGTGGTGGGCGTGAATCACTTTACCTGGCTGACCTCAGCCCACTACGGCAATATCGATGTAATGGAGGTCTATAAGGACTTCTGCGAAAAGTACCATGAAACCGGCTTTACCAAGGGTAAGGACGACAACTGGATGAACAATGTATTCGAGTGCTCCAACCGGGTGAAAATGGATCTGTTCCGCAAATACGGTGTGATTGCCGCAGCCGGTGACCGGCATTTGGCGGAGTACAGCGAGGGCAAGCAGTATCTGGCCTCTCCGGAGCAGGCAAGGGAATGGGGCTTTGGCCTGACACCGGTGTCCTGGCGCTGGGAGGATTTGGCTGCCCGCCAGGAAAAGAGCCGCAAGCTCCTGAGCGGCGAGCTGGAGGTGACACTGAACCGTACCGGTGAAGAAGGTGTCAACCAGATGCGGGCACTGCTGGGACTCTGCACGCTGGTGACCAATGTGAATATCCCCAACTGCGGACAGATCCCCAATCTGCCTTTGGGTGCGGTGGTGGAAACCAATGCAGTGTTCCGGGACGGTACCTTGACCCCTGTATTCGCCGGGAACATTCCTATGCCCATCTACGGTCAGATCACCCGGGCGGTAACGGAGCAGGAAATGGTCGTGGAGGCCGCCATGGAGCGGAATTTGGAAAAAGCCTACGCGGCTTTCAGAAACGATCCCCTGGTAAATATTCCCGACGAACAGTCCAAACAGCTGTTTGACGAAATGATCCAAAATACCAAAGCCTATCTGACTATGTACAATGTTTAAAAAAACGGCGAAACCTTTGGAAAAAACAAGGGTTTCGCCATTTTATTTTCAATGTTTATTCGCCGGAAATTGACAAGCATTGTGAAAATTGGTATAATAACTCTAATTGTGACTCAAACGGGAGAATGGAGAATGCGCATCATGGCAATTGTCAAAAAAGTTTTGCTGGGGATGCTGACGGTGCTGACCGCGGCTTGCTCCGTGGGGATCCTTGGGGTCCTGGCGCTGAGTGTTGCGCTGACTTCCGGAAATCCGGAATCCGCTTCCGGTACAAAGTCAGCGGATGTGGCCATTCTGGACCGTTATGATATGTTTGTGACCAATGAGATCAGCAACGCGCTGGCAGGTGTGCTGAACATCGAAAAAGTATACTGGCTCAGCGACGATGATCAGATCGCCCCGGAGCCGGATCAAAACAAATTCGGCGAAACAGACGACCCTTCCGCGATGCAGGATTTCTTGGACGCGGCTAAGCCTTTGCTGAAAGGCCAGGAGACGATCTTTACAACGGATGTGAAGATCCGGCCCAATTCCAAGGTCCTCTATTATTTGGATGATACGATGATGGTGATCACCTGGAAAGAAGTGATCAACAACTGCGTGTACACCTGCAGCGAGGTCAAAATTGCCCATCCCAGCCAGTTCAGGCGGTTTTTGGCCGGCGGAAGCTTTGGCGCGCCTATCCAGCTGACCACCACGGAAATGGCCGCAAGCGTCAACGCGGTGGTGGCATCCAGTGGCGACTTCTATATTTTCCGCAGGTTGGGCGTGATCGTGTACGACGGTACCGTGCAGCGCTGCGACAGTGAAAAGGTGGATACCTGCTACATTAACGACCGGGGCGATCTTCTGTTTTCCCACCGGGGAGAACTGCCGGACATGGAAAGCGCCCAGGCCTTTGTGGATGAAAACAACATCCGCTTCAGTGTAGCCTTCGGCCCGATTTTGGTGGAAAACGGGGAACCTGCCGGGATCACGGATTATATCGTGGGAGAGATCCATCAGAAGTACGCCCGGGCGGCACTGTGCCAAAAGGATGAGCTGCATTACCTGCTGGTTACGGCCAATACGGAGCCCTACTATTTAAACCCGCCCACCATCCGGGAATTCCAAAGCGCGCTGATGAAGTTCCGGTGCCAAATGGCCTACACCCTGGACGGTGGTCAGACGGCGGTCATTGCCATGAATGATCAGCTGATCAACAATGTGGTCTACGGCTATCAGCGTGATATCAGCGATATTATTTACTTTGCGACGGCAGTTCCCGATAGGGATTAACACATTTTTGGAGCGAATCGATTATGAAATGGATTGCGAAAATTTTTGGCCTGATCTTTATTTTGGCGGGCATTGCGGTTGCCGGCTTTGCCGTTGAGGTGACAAGAGATAACCTTAACAGCATTCCTGTGCTCCTGGCACCGGTGGAAGAAGCGGAAAACTGCGCCCGGGAACTGATGGATGCCGTGTCAGCAGGTGACTATACCGCAGCGGAAGCACGGCTTCTGGGAAATCCTAAGCTGGGTGCAGATCGGGAACCTACCGATGCTGCAGGAATTATGATCTGGGATGTCTTTGTGGAAAGCTACTCTTATGAGATGGTAGGTGACAGCTTTGCTACCGACTCCGGCATTGCCCAAAAGGTAAAGGTCAGCTATCTGGATATCGGCAGTGTCACCGCCAACCTCCGCCAGCGCTCTCAGACCCTGTTGGAAGAGCGTGTGGCCCAGGCAGAGGACATGGATGAGATCTATGACGAGAATAATGATTATAAAGAGTCCTTTGTAATGGCGGTGCTGCAGGATGCCGTGAAGGATGCCCTGAAAGAGGATGCAAAAATGACCGGCGCTGAGTTTACCCTCAATTTGGTGTACAGAGAAGGCAACTGGATGGTCGTTCCTGACAGCGCACTGATGTCGGCTGTTTCCGGCGGGATCGTTAAGTAAGGAGCGCATTATGACAGTATTGAAGAAGATCGGCCGGTGCTTTCTTACACTGACAGTGGCGGCGGCCAGCCTTGCGGTAACGGCAGCGCTGCTTTTGGCGGTTATGCAGATCGCCGGTTCGGCAGAGGGAAAAGCTGCCGCTGCGCCGGATATGGCAATCATGGACCGCTATGATATGTATATGACCAACCAGATCAGCAGCGCCCTGGACGGGGTTGTGGTGATCGAACGGGTGTACTGGCTCAGCGACGATGATAAAGTAGCACCGGAGCCGGATCCATCCAAATTCGGAACAGCCGACAGTGCTGCGGAGCTGGGTTGGCTGCTGGAAGCTGCCAAAAAGCTTTTGAATGGGCAGGACACCCTGTTTACAACGGACACGGTCATTGCCCCCGGAACCCAGATCGAATACTATTTGGATGATACGATTCTGGCGATCACCTGGAAGCAGGCGATTGACAACTGCATGTACACCATCAGCGAAGTAAAGCTGGCCCACCCCAGCCAGTTCCGCCGTTTTCTGTCCGGCGGTGCTTACGGCTCGGAGCTGCAGCTGCTGTCCACCCAAATGGCCAGCAGCGTCAACGCGGTGGTGGCATCCAGCGGTGACTTCTATGCCCACCGCCGTCACGGAGTTATCGTCTATGACGGTGTGGTGCAGCGGGTACACAGCAAATTCCTGGAGACCTGCTACATAGACGACAAGGGCGACATGTCCTTCAGCTACTGCGGGGAGCTTCCGGATGAAGCAAGCGCCCAGGCCTTTGTGGATGAAAACAACATCCGCTTCAGTGTGGCGTTCGGCCCGGTGCTGGTGGAAAACGGTGTTCCAAGACCCCAGCATGAGTATGCCAATTATCTCATGGGCTCGGTGGACGGTGAGCATTCCCGTATTGCCCTGTGCCAGCGGGATGACCTGCATTATTTCGTTGCCATTGCCGGCCAGGATGCAAAGTACAACTGCTACCGGCTGATCACACTGTCGGAATTCCAAAAGCATATCGTGGAATTCGGCTGCAAGAAGGCCTACACACTGGATGGCGGACAGACGGCCACCCTGGTTATGAATGACAAGCTGATAAACCGCCCCTCCTATGACAGCGAGCGCGACATCAGTGATATCATCTATTTCGCTACGGCGATACCGAACGGAGAGTAAGAAAATGGATCGCATTGCGTTTATTATCGGAGAATCCTTTATTTTTTGGAGTCCTATTATTTTGGCTCTGGCGGCACTGGTGGCTGCCTGCTTCTTTCTCGGCCTGTATTTGAGCCGCTCCTGCAACGGTATCGGCACCTTTATGGCTGTGCCCCTGGCATTTGTGTTTTCCATGGTGATCAGCCGTCTGATCCACTGGTACTGCCGCACTGACAGCTATACCAGCTTCCACGCTGCCATGACCGACTATACCTCCGGCGGCTACGCGCTGCTGGGCGTTGTGCTGGGATGCATTTTGGCAGCATGTGTTCTGCGGTTGATCCGGGTGGTGAAGGATCTGCCCCAAATGCTGGATTGCATGGCACTGGCCGGCGCTGCCGGTATCTGCATCGGCCGCTGCAACAGCTTCTTTAACAGCTCTGACCGGGGGGATATCCTGGAGGGAATTACCTCCCTTCCCATGGTGTATCCGGTGACAAACAGCGTTACCGGCGCGGTGGAATACCGGTTTGCCACCTTTGTGCTGCAGTCTGCGGTGGCGGGGAGCATCTTTGTGATACTTCTGGTATTCTGGCTGCTGATGAAGCGCAAGGGCAAGAACGGCGATACCGCATTGCTGTTCGCGCTGATGTACGGCGCGTCTCAGGCCATGTTCGACAGCACCCGCTATGATTCCCTGTATCTGCGCAGCAACGGTTTCGTCAGCCTGGTGCAGATTGCAGGTGCGGCAGCCGTTGTGCTGGCTGTGGTGTGGTTCTCTGTGCGCTTGTGCAAGAGCCGCCGGTGGCACTGGTGGTATTTGGGGCTGTGGGTGCCGATTTTGGGTATGCTGGGCGGCGCCGGATACATGGAATACTATGTGCAGCGCCACGGTGATCAGGCGCAGTTTGCCTATACCGTCATGAGCGGCTGCCTGCTTGGCGTGATCCTTTTGGGAATTGCTGTCTATGTTTTGGCTGTGACCGGGGAGTGGGGCAACGCAAAGAAAACCGCCCTGGAACAGCAGATGATGGATATGGCAGCCCAGGCCAGGGAAGAAAAACCGGAAGAAGAATTCCAGAGTGTTGAGACCGGTGTATAAAGAAGAATCGTCTGCGGGGAAATGTCTAAACCCTGCAGACGATTTTTATAGGATCCCACGGCAGATATATCCCCGGGGAAATCGTCTGTGAAAAGAGAAAGGCTGTGTTTTTATTGCAAAATCGCCATAAATCTCTTGTAGACGGGAGGGAAATATGATATGCTGTGCTTAACGGAACCGGCTGCGGAACAATACGCTGCGCCCAACCACACCTTCTATCGCGTTGCGATGAAAATCAAATAATCGGAACAGGAGAAAAACTATGGTAGAACAGAATAAAATGGAACAGGCAAAAGCTGTGTTTGCCACTCTTTGCGGAGCGATGGACAGCAACAAATGGCACTACAAGAAGGATGAAGCAAAGCTGACGATCAACTGCGGTGTGCAGGGCGAGGACTTGCCGATTGAGATCACCTGGAAGGTGGATCCCGAAAGACTGGTTGTGATGCTGTACTCCCACCTTCCCTGCGTGGTTCAGGAAGATAAGCGCCTGGATGTGGCAGTCGCCGTCAGCGCGATCAACAATGTGCTTGTGGATGGCAGCTTTGACTATGACATTACATCCGGACACATGTTCTTCCGGTTGACAAACAGTTTTATCGACAGCCGGCTGAGCGACGCGGCACTGCTGTACATGCTGTTCTGTGCCACCAAGACCATTGATGATTACAATGATAAGTTCCTGATGCTTGCCAAGGGAATGCTCTCTTTGGAGCAGTTCCTGAAAAACATCTGATCAAGAGGAGGATAAGACCATGGCTGACGAAAAGAAAATGGAACAGGCAAAGCGGGTGTATGAGACGCTGTGCAGCGCCATCGAAAACAGACAGTGGAAATTCGGAAAAGACGAAGAAAAGCTGATCGTCCATTTCGGCGTAAACGGTGAAGATATTCCCATGCAGTTTATTCTTATGGTGGATGCGGACCGGGAGCTGGTTCGCCTGCTGTCGCCGCTGCCCTTTAAAATGAGTGAGGACAAGCGGATGGACGGTGCCATCGCAACTTGCGTCGCTTCCTATAAAATGGTGGACGGCAGCTTTGATTTTGATCTTTCCGACGGCAGAATCGTCTTCCGGATGACCGCTTCCTTTAAGGAAAGCACTGTCGGTGAGGGCCTCTTCCAGTACATGATCTCCTGCTCCTGCGCAATGGTGGATAAGTATAACGATCTGTTCATGGCCATCAACAAGGGCCTGCTGAGCATTTCGGACTTTATCAAGAAGGAGACCTGATCCCCAGGCGCGGTATTTCAAACAGTATAGCCAGGCGGCGGTGACCAATGGTTGCCGCCGCTATTCTTCTGTTTGCGGAAGTGCTGCCAAATGCCGCATTGACACCTTTGCGGAGGCGAAGTATAATGGTGCGTATACAGGATACCGCTAAGCGTACAGATAAGGAGAGCGAAATATGGAAGAGATCCATTTCAGTGAATTGTTGTCCGGCCTGATAGAGACGGCAAAGAAGATCGGTGATAAAAAGAATCCTCCCTTTACCGCGGAAAGATTTGTGGTGGCGGTCATTAACAGGGTGTGTGAGTCCGAAGAAGCGGCAGCTCCGGATGCGGCAGAGGAACTGTCCGCACTGGAGAAATTGGTGAAAGCCCGGGTGAAAGATCCGGCAGCAGCCAGGGAAGCGCTTCTGTCCTACATTTGTCAGGGAAGCGGAATGCTGTTTTTGGACGACCTGTATATGAAAAAGAAATTACAGGAATCCCAGCAAAACCTGGGGGAAGAAGGGAAAACCCTGGATTCCGTCGCACTCTTCCTGCGCATTGCGGATGATCCCAGTGACGCGCTGAAACCGGTATTCTCCGGTGACGGGGCAGCCCGGGAATCTGCAGACGCTCCGGTTGAAAATATGGAGACATTGCTGTCCGGTTTGGTTTATGACGACCGCTCCGGCAGTGACAAAGAGAAAAGCAAGATGGCTGTTACCGGGGAAGATTCCCGGGATCAGACAGGCAAAGTCAGATCGGATATGGAGAACCTGGTGGAAGAGGTCAAACGCATCCGGGGACAGCTGCAAAGCAGCGTATACGGCCAGGACAATGCCATCAATGTATTTGCCAGCGGATACTTTCAGGCAAGTATGCTGTCTATGATCGACCGGTCCAGAAAGCGGCCCAAAGCCACCTTCCTTTTTGCCGGACCTCCCGGCGTGGGCAAAACATTCCTGGCGGAAAAGGCCGCGGAAGCGCTGAACCTGCCTTTCATGCGCTTTGATATGAGCGAGTATTCGGATAAGGAAGCAAATCTGGAATTTTGCGGTGCCGATAAGGTGTACAAAAACGCAAAATCCGGCAATGTAACCGGTTTTGTGGATGACCATCCCAAGTGTGTGCTGCTGTTTGATGAGATTGAAAAAGCCCATATCAGCGTCATCCACCTGTTCCTGCAAATGCTGGACGCCGGCAGACTGCGGGATAACTATACCGACAGGGAAGTGTCTTTCTCTGACGCGATCATCATCCTTACCACCAACGCAGGCAGGCAGCTTTATGAGGAAAGTGAAAGCGGAGATCTGTCTGCCGTTTCTAGAAAGGTGGTCATCCGCGCACTGCAGAAGGATGTAAATCCCGAGACCGGTGTGCCCTTCTTTCCGGGGGCAATCTGCTCCCGGTTCGCTTCCGGCAATGTGGTTATGTTTAATCATATCGGTGCCCATAACCTCCGGGCCATCGCGAAAAAAGAGATCGAAAGGCATGCCGCCAATCTGGAAAAAGAAACCGGCATACAGATGGAGTTTGACGAGCGCGTGTATACGGCGCTGCTGTTCTCGGAGGGCAGCGCGGCAGATGCGAGAACTGTCAGAAGCCGGGCGGAGACCTTCTTCAATGATGAACTCTATGAGCTGCTGCGCTTTGTGGGCTCCGAAAAGGTAAAAACCGGTATCACGGATCTGGAAAAAATCCGTATCGGCATGGATCTGCGGGGAACCAAAGCGGAGATCGCAGCACTGTTCACCTCTGCTGCCAAGACAAAGGTGATGGTTTTCTCAGATGATGAAACGATTGCCCGGTGTGCAAAAATGGCTCCCGGGTTGGACATTGCCGGAGCGCAGAGTGTCAAAGACGCGGTGGGGATCCTCCGGGAACAGAATGTGGATTTTGTTCTGCTGGACATTTTTTATGGCGCGCAGATGGATAGGACGGTTGCTTTGAATGTGGAGGATGTGGAATCTCCTGCCCGGGATCTGTTTAAATTCCTGCGGGAACAAAGAAGAGACCTTCCTGTTTACATCATTGAGAATCGGGATATCAGTGAAGAGGAGCGGGTATCCTTTGTAAGGCAGGGCGTACGGGGTGTTCTGCAGATCGGGCAGGACAGCGGTGCGTTTGCGTCAAAGCTGGATAGCATTGCTTCCATGCTGCACCAGCAGGCCGGCATGGTCAAACTGGCAAAGGAGAATAAACTGATCTCCTTTGAAACGGCACAGCGGATATCGGAAAACGGCAAAGAGGCAGAGATCAAATTGTTTGATTTTGAGATCGGCGTTGCTGTGGACTCCGAAGACGCGAAAAATATTCTCAGCTCCGTATCGAAGCCCAATGTGCGCTTTGCGGATGTGATCGGCGCGGGAGATGCCAAGAAGGAACTGGCATACTTTGTGGAATACTTAAAAGATCCCCAAAAGTATGTGGGAACCGGCGTGAAAGCGCCCAAGGGCGTGATCCTGTACGGGCCTCCCGGCACCGGCAAAACAATGCTGGCAAAGGCCATGGCCTGCGAAGCGGATGTGACTTTCCTTGTTGCCGAAGGCAATCAGTTTTTGAAAAAGTATGTGGGCGAAGGCGCAGAGCTGGTTCACCAGCTGTTTAAAACTGCCCGGAAATACGCACCGTCCATTCTTTTTATCGATGAGATCGATGCCATCGCAAAGGAACGCAAGGGCGGTTCCAACAGCGGTGCCGCCGGGGAAGAAACGCTGACCGCGTTTCTGACAGAGATGGACGGCTTTGCCAATGACCCCTCCAAGCCGGTATTTGTCCTTGCGGCAACGAACTTTGATGTGGAACCCGGTGGCAGTAAGAGCCTGGATCCGGCATTGATGCGCCGCTTCGACAGACGGGTGTATATTGATCTGCCCGATAAGGCGGACCGAATCCGCTTTTTGCGGATGAAGATCGCCGGAAATCCGGCTCTGCAGATTTCCGAATCCAAGGTCGGCGATATTGCGGTGCGATCTACCGGCATGAGCCTGGCGGAACTGGATTCCGTTATGGAGCTTGCGCTGCGTTCTGCGATCCGGGACGGAAGCGTTGTGGTCAATGACGGGATCCTGGAGGAAGCCTTTGAGACCTTCAACGGCGGAGAGGCAAAGAAATGGGATGCATCCCAGCTGGAGCGTATTGCGAGACATGAGGCAGGCCACGCGCTGCTTTGCTGGCTCAGCGGTGAAACACCGTCGTATCTTACCATTGTTGCCCGGGGCAACCACGGCGGCTATATGCGCCACGGGGATCAGGAAGGAAAGGCGGTTTACACAAAAGAAGAACTCCTTGCCCGAATCCGGACATCTTTAGGCGGCCGCGCTGCGGAAATCGTATATTACGGGCAGAAGGACGGTATTTCCACCGGTGCCGGCGGAGACCTGGCCTCTGCCACCGGACTCGCCCGGAGGATCCTGTGCAGCTACGGTATGGATGAAGATTTCGGCCTGGCGGTGGTGAATGGCCCGGATCCGGAAAGCGGTCCGTTGTCTGCTGAAATCAGAGTGTCCGTCAACCGGATCCTGAAAGAGCAGATGGAGGAAGCCGTGGAGCTGATCCGCAGAAATCAAAATAAGATCGACGCGTTGGTGGAAGCCTTGCTGTCTCAAAACCACCTGAACGGCAGTCAGATCCGTCGGGTGATGGAGCAGAATCCGTGACCGGAAAAGCAGGGTATTAAAAAACGATAAGAGCCAACAATCGTCAGGAATGAATGAATAAAGGAGGTTTTACTGTGGATCAGTTTAAGCTGGTTTCTCCCTACCGGGCCACCGGTGATCAGCCGGAGGCGATCAGGCAGCTGGTATTCGGCGTGGAAAACGGCCTGCGGGAGCAGGTGCTTTTGGGTGTTACCGGTTCCGGTAAGACCTTTACCATGGCTTCCGTCATTGAAAAGCTGAACCGGCCCACCCTGGTGCTGGCCCACAATAAGACTTTGGCGGCTCAGCTTTGCACTGAGTTCCGGGAGTTTTTTCCCGACAACGCGGTGGAGTATTTTATTTCCTACTACGATTATTACCAGCCGGAAGCCTATATCGCCCATACGGATACCTATATCGAAAAGGACGCATCCGTCAACGAGGAGATCGACCGTCTGCGCCACAGCGCCACCTCCGCGCTCTTTGAGCGGCGGGATGTGATCGTGGTTTCTTCCGTCAGCTGCCTTTACGGCCTGGGTGACCCCATCGACTATAAGAGCATGGTGATTTCCCTGCGGGTGGGCAACGAGTACCCATTGGATGCGGTGCTGCGCAAGCTGACGGAGATCCGCTATGAGCGCAATGACCTGGACTTTTCCCGTAACAAGTTCCGGCTTCGGGGCGATACCCTGGAAGTGTATCCCGCCTACTGGTCGGGACGGGCGATCCGCATTGAGTTCTTCGGCGACGAGATCGACCGGATCTCGGAGATCAACGCGGTATCCGGCATGGTGGAGCGGTATGTTGACCATGTGGCCATTTATCCCGCCTCTCACTATGTAGCATCGAAAGAAAAGCTCAGCCGCGCCATGGAAGAGATCCGCCGGGAGTGCGATGAGCAGGTGGCATTTTTCCGGGCGCAGGATAAGCTGCTGGAAGCCCAGAGAATCGCACAGCGCACCGCCTACGACCTGGAAATGCTGACGGAGATCGGCTTCTGCAACGGCATCGAGAACTATTCCCGGGTGATCCAGGGAAGAGCGCCGGGTACACCGCCCACCACGCTTTTGGATTATTTCCCCGATGACTTTTTGCTTTTCGTCGATGAAAGCCATGTGACACTGCCCCAGTGCAGGGCTATGTACGCCGGTGACCGCAGCCGTAAGGACGCACCGGTCAACCACGGCTTCCGGCTGCTCTCGGCCTACGATAACCGACCGCTGAACTTTACGGAATTCGACAGCAAGATCAACCAGGCCATTTATGTTTCAGCGACACCTGCCGAATATGAGCAGACCCGCTCCGCACAGACGGTGGAGCAGGTGATCCGTCCTACAGGCCTTTTAGACCCCATAGTGGAGGTGCGGCCCATTGAAGGGCAGATCGATGACCTGATCGGGGAGATCAATGCCCGTACCGCCAAGAGCGAGCGGGTGCTGGTGACCACCCTGACCAAGAAGATGGCAGAGGATCTGACAGTATATCTCCAAAAGGCGGGTATCAAGGTGCGCTATATGCACTCGGACATCGGCGCTATGGAGCGCATGGAGATCATTCGGGACTTGCGTATGGGTAAATTTGATGTTTTGGTCGGCATCAACTTGCTGCGTGAGGGCCTGGATCTGCCGGAAGTGAGTTTGGTGGCGATTCTCGATGCGGACAAGGAAGGCTTCCTGCGCAGCGAGACCAGCCTGATCCAGACCATCGGCCGCGCGGCGAGAAACGCGGAAGGCAGAGTCATTATGTACGCCGACAATGTGACCCATTCTATGCAAGTGGCCATGGATGAAACCGCCCGCCGCCGGGAGATCCAGGATGCCTACAACAAGGCCAACGGCATCGTACCCAAAACGGTAATCAAGTCGGTGCGGGATCTGATCGAGATTTCTTCCCCCACTGCCGAGCGGAAGGGACGCAGCGGCATCAAGATGACCAGGGCGGAAAAGGAAAAGGAGATTGCCCGGCTGGAGAAGCAGATGAAGGAAGCTGCCCGGATGATGGAATACGAATACGCAGCCATCCTGCGGGATCAGATCATCGAACTCCGGGGAAACGGTTTATAAGAAAAACCTGCCTGTGCAGATGCACAGGCAGGTTTTATGTATGTGGGTTACTTAGTGCCGTAGACCTTGGCTGCGTCGAAGAGATTGGAGAACATCTTGGGGGAGTCCTTCAGATTACCACCGGTGACCATGATACGGCCCATGCGGATGGTGTTGTCGGTGATGCTCATCCAGGGGGTGCTGTTGTAGCACATGCCCATGTAATACTTGTAGCCATAGGAGTAGGTATACTCATATTTTTTACCGGTGTAAGCGCCCTTGCCGTCACTGATGTCGCCGCCCCGTGCATAAGCCAGAATCTCGGTTTCACCAACCAAGGGCAGAGCGGTGGCTTCCCAGCTGGCCAGGTCGTCATCCATAGCGGTGAGGTCGGCCTTATTGTAAGAGATGTTGCCGTAGGTGTTGCTTGCGATGGTATAGCCGGTTTCCTTCAGGGCGTTGGCTACCTTGGTAATGGTCTCGCTTTCTTCCAGGGGATAGCCGAACAGACCCTGGTAGCCGGTCAGTGCCAAAACGGCTCTTGCGCCCTTCAGAGAGAAGCCGGGGTGGGAAGCGATGAACTCTTCCAGCAGGGGAACAAAGTCATAAGCGCCGTAGTAGGGCTCACCCTCTGCGGGAGTGACCTTGGAGGCAAAGCTGCCATCCTCGTTGACCACCAGGGGATTCTCATAGCCGGAGGGCTGGCACTGGATCAGCACGATGGGTTTCTTACCGGAGGGCAGGCGCAGATCGTTCTTGACGATGAGCGCGGAGCCGTCTTCGGCCTTGGTAGTGGTAAAGATATCGTCCATATCCACCAGCATGAAGCCGTTGTCATACAGCTGCTGCAGAATTGCGGTGAACTCCGCGCAGGAGATGTACAGATAGCGGTTGTTGTCACCGTCATTACCGCTGAAGCCGGCAATGGGGTCGATCACAAACTTGCTGAAGGACAGGAAGGGAATGGTGGTGGGGTCTTCCCAACTGACGAGGTTGGCATCGCCGTTTTCATAGGACTGGCGGACGGACAGCAGATTGGGGAAGTCAGAAATGTTTCCGGAGAAACGGTCCAGCACCTCAATGGCTTTGTCAAATTCGCAGGAGATGGCATACTGCTCGGATTCCACGATCAGAGCGTTGGCTTCCGCCTCCCAGTCCAGCTGCTGCTGTGCGATGGAGGACTCAATCGCCAGACTTTCCAGCCGCTCCTGTTCCCGCTTTTCGTTGGCACGGTTGACGGAGCCTACAGCGAAAATGATGAACAGAACGATGACCAGCACTACGGCTGCCAGGGGCAGATAGGCTCTGACCATCCGTTTCCAGGATTTGCGTTTTCTGCGCCGGGGATTGGGCCGGCGGGGAGCTCCGTTATTCATTGTTTCTTGATTCTCCATAACGGTTCCTACCTTTCTATATTTTGGTACATCCAGTATACATGCCTTTTATAAAAAAAGCAAGTAAAAAGCAAGGCAGCTGCGGCTGCCTTGCAAAAAAGTTTCTGAAATTCATGAAATGTAACGAATGGAGATCTCACCGAAGCTGGCACTGGCATCTATGAGGATGGTACCGTCGGTCTCCGGGTTGGGTTGACCATTGATGTTGATGTCGCCAAAGGCGGTGGAGGAATCCAGCTTGACATCAAATCGGCCGGGGACCAGAATCGTCAGCTCACCGAAGCTGCAGCTGGCATCAATGGCGCAGCCGGGAGCGACAGCGCCCACAGCGGAAAGATCCACGGTGTAATCGCCAAAGCTGGTGGAAATATCGCCGTAGCGAAGCAGCGGGAGGGAGACCAGCCTGGAGGATGCGCCAAAGCAGGCATCCAGTTCAAAGCCTTCCGCATCCAGCCGGTAGTCGTCCTTATGCCTGCCGTGATGCACGCCGTTGTGCTTCACGGAAACGTGAGGCTTGCGGGGCTTCTTAAAGGCATCCACCAGCAGGCTTAAACCGAATACCACCAAAATGATGGGGAATACCAGTTCGCCGCCCAAAGTAAAGGGGAGAAGCTGCCAGCGGTCCAAAATGAAATATGTACCGAACAGGGCGCAGCCCATACTGACAAAGGAAAATTTGGAGAAAAGACCGGCGATACCAAAGATCAGCAGCGCCGAGGGCCACAGGGCATTCCAAAAGGAAATATCACGCTCAAGGATTTTGCCGATGATCAGCTGGATACCGACAGCCAGCACAAGCAGGGCAAAACCCAAAGCGTTTTTGCGGCCGCTGTTCCAGGTGAATTCAAAGTGACTGTCCCCGTGGGATTCCGGCTCCGGCTCAACCACTTCTCCCTGATAGACCGGCTGCGACGGGGCGCTTCCCAGCAGGGCATCGGTGGTCGTACCGAAGATCTCCGCCAGCTTGGGCAGCATGGTGATATCCGGGCAGGATTGGTCATTTTCCCATTTGCTCACAGCCTGGGCGGTGACACCCAGCTTTTCCGCCAGCTGATCCTGGGTCAGGCCTAACCGCTTACGGTGCTGTACGATCCGCTTTCCAAGGGTTTGTTCCATAAAATTACCTCCTTGATCTCTTTGCCCCTATCATGCCATAAATGAATGAAAAAAGCTATCAATTATTTGTTAATTTTCGGGAATTGGGCAATCAACCGGCTGTTGAGGGCAGCTCAACGGGCAGTTGAGCAGGGTTTTTCTTGCAATTGAAGAGGCTGTGGGGTATAATATGGAGCAAAGAAAGAAAGGAAGAATGCTATGGAAAAGATCACAAGCTTTACCATTGACCATATCAAGCTGCAGCCGGGTCTGTATGTTTCCCGAAAGGACCGGGTGGGGGATGAAACCGTGACCACCTTCGACCTGCGGCTGACCAGCCCAAACGAAGAACCGGTTATGAATACCGCCGAGATGCACACCATTGAGCATTTGGCGGCCACCTATTTGCGAAACGAGCCCAACTGGAAGCAGAAGGTTTTGTACTTCGGCCCTATGGGCTGCCGTACCGGGTTCTACCTGCTGCTGGCAGGGGATCTGGAATCCGAAGATGTGCTGCCGCTGGTGGCAGATTGCTTCCGGTTTATCCGTGACTTCCGGGGCGAGGTCCCCGGTGCAAGCGCAAAGGACTGCGGAAATTATCTGGACATGAATCTGCCCATGGCAAACTACTGGGGCAAGCGCTATGCTGCCCTGCTGGAAACGATCACAGAAGACCGGCTGGTCTACCCGGAGTAAGGAGAAAACTATGAAGCTTGGAATTATCGGCGCAATGGAACAGGAAGTGGAGACCCTGCTGGGCCTGCTGGAAAATAAAAAGTCTGCTGTCCGTACCGGCAGCACCTACTATGAAGGCACACTGGATGGCCTGGATGTCGTGGTTGTGCAGTGCGGCATCGGTAAAGTGAATGCGGCACTGTGCGTGCAGGTACTTTGCGATTGCTATGGCGTGACCCATGTGGTCAATACGGGTATCGCCGGCTCTTTGAATGCCGCGCTGGATATCGGCGATCTGGTCGTCAGTACCGACGCAATGTATCACGATGTGGATTGTGTCCATTTCGGCTACACCATGGGACAGATGCCCGGTATGCCGGTGACCTATGAAGCGGACAGAAAAATGGCAGAGCTGGCTTTTGCCGCTGCCGAAGCGGTGAACCCCGGGCATACCCGCATGGGCCGGGTGGCCAGCGGTGACCAGTTCGTAGCGGTGAAAGAACTGAAAGAAAAGATCATTTCCGTCACCGGGGCGCTGTGCACCGAGATGGAGGGTACTGCCATTGCGCAGGCGGCCTACCGTAACGGGATCCCCTTTGTGATCATCCGTGCCATTTCCGATAAGGCTGACGACAGCGCGGAAATGGACTATCCCACCTTTGAAGCCATCGCCGCTGACCGCTGCGCCAAAGTTGCCATGGCGGTTGCCAGAAAAATGAAGGAGACTACAGTATGAAATACGAAATCCTGCACCTGAAAGAAAAAGAAAACTGCTTTTAAACAAAAATGAAATTTTAAAAATGGCAGGTAAGGTCAAAAAAGAAAAATATACGATTGTTCCATTGAATGTTTTCTTGGAAAACGGTTGGGCAAAATGCGAAATCGCTTTGGCCAAAGGTAAACAACTTCACGACAAACGAGATGATATTGCAAAAAAAGCTGTTGAAAGAGACATT
>JAZNLC010000225.1:0-22452 GCA_045578895.1 Faecousia sp.
GAACCGCCGCCCTTGTGGTGAGCGAAGAACTGAATACCAATCTTCAGCATGGTGTTACACCTCCAAAACTTCGATATAATCAGGATAATCTTCCCGCAGGCTGATCAGTGTCAGCATCATGCCGGAGAGAACTGCCTGCACGGCATCCTCTTCGTCGCAGGAAGTGGGGAGGGTCAGGGTGATACGAGCCTGCTCGTCCTTGACCCGGACCTTGGCCTTTGCACCGCACACATCATTGATGGTGGTTTCGGCCATGGTCACGACAGCGGAGATAGCGGCACAGACAATATCCTGACCCGCTTCAGCATAACCGCTGTGACCGGAGATGGAGAATCCGGTGATTCTGTCATTCTCGGTAAAAAATTCGCATCTTGTCATAATTACAGTGCGATCTTGGTGATTTCCACCTTGGTGTAGGGCTGACGATGGCCCTGCTTCTTCTTCTCGCCCTTCTTGGACTTGTACTTGAAGACAGTGATCTTCTTAGCCTTGCCGGTCTTGATGACCTTAGCTTCGACAGCAACACCCTCAACAACGGGAGCGCCGATCTTGGAGTTTTCACCGTCCAGGACAGCCAGAACCTGGT
The DNA here is from genome assembly GCA_045578895.1 of Faecousia sp. Taxonomy (GTDB): domain Bacteria; phylum Bacillota; class Clostridia; order Oscillospirales; family Oscillospiraceae; genus Faecousia. The sequence goes on from JAZNLC010000225.1 coordinate 587, forward strand.
CGAACTTCACGGTAGCCTCAGCTTCAGCCTCCAGCTTTTCGATGTACAGGACATCACCTTCAGCGACAGTGTACTGCTTGCCACCGGTTACGATAACAGCTTTCATTTCTTTTTCACCTACTTTATTATTTGCAGACTCGCTCTGAAGGCGGGTGCGTTTGGGCGCACCAACTTGAGCCCATTCGATGCGGCTCGCCTATTTTACCATGGCGGTATAGAAATGTCAAGGACTTTTCGCAACTTTTTCTTGCGTTTTTTATGGGTTTTTGCTATACTGGGCAGCATGAGAAGGGAAAAAGGTTGGAAAGCTATCCTGGGAGGTGAGCAGCGGTGAAAACACGAAACTGGCTTTTGATCATCGGCGGAATCTTGCTTGTGTGTACGGTATTGAGCTTGCTGCTGATGCAAGACGGACAGGCAGATTTTGCGGACATTTATTCGGATGGGAAGCTTTTGCACACTGTAGATCTTCGTATCGACCAGGAGAAGGCGGTTGAAAGCAAATATGGGATCAATGTGATTACCGTAAAAGACGGCGCCATTGCTGTAACCTGGGCGGATTGCCCTGACGGATATTGCAAGAAGCGGGGATTTTGCAACGGCGGAACAGAAATTGTATGCCTGCCGAACCGACTTGTGATCCGCTTCAGAGCAGAGCAGGAGATCGATGCGGCAGTCGGATAAATTTTTTGAAAAATATAGAAAAATGTCTTGACAAACGCGCGTATTATAGGTATAATGTGTCCTGCGCCTGGACGATTAGCTCAGCTGGCTAGAGCATCCGCTTGACGTGCGGAAGGTCATAGGTTCGAGTCCTATATCGTCCACCAAAAAGAGAGACCACCCGTTGGGTGGTCTTTTCGTTTTGCATGAAGAAAACCACCGGCGGTCACGGCACGGTCACGACACGGCCGGTGGTTATGATTTGATTCTCCGCTTCGGCCAGCCAAGCACGCACTTTGCTGCCTTATGGGATGTGAGTCTTAGCGGTACTTCGCGATGAGACGGTCATGCCTGGCCCGCCAAATATTCCTCTGCGTAGTGGGCGGCGGCAGCGCCGTCAGCAACGGCTGTAACAATTTGTTTCAGAGCCTTGGTACGGACATCACCTACAGCAAATACGCCCGGTATACTGGTTGCAGTGGTCTCACCGGCAATCACATAACCCGCCTCGTCCAAGACCAACTGATCCTTTACCAGCCATGTTGCGGGGCTTCTGCCGATGCTTACAAACAAGCCGTCACAATCTACAGTGGTTTCTTCTCCGGTCTGCAAACCGGAAATTTTGACCCCGGTCAGCTTGCCGTTACCCAGCAGCTCCGTGACAGCGCTGTTCCAAAGGAATTCCACATTGGGCCTGTTCCGCAGCGGCTCGTGATAGATTTTGGTAGCGCGCAGCGTATCACGGCGGTGAACGAGAATCACTTTCTTCGCAATGCGGCTGAGAGCCATGGCATCGGCCGCTGCGGTATTGCCGCCGCCCACGACGACCACGGTCTTGCCTTTATAGAACATGCCGTCGCAGGCTGCGCAGTAGTTGACACCCTTGCCTGTCAGCTCTTTTTCTTTCGGCAATCCCAAAAGCTTCGGCCCGGCACCGGTGGACAGCACTACGGTTTTGCCGTAGAAGGTTCCTTCGGCGGTTTCCACTTCTTTGATTGCACCTTCCAGGCGCAAGGCAGTGACTTCCACCAGCTCAGTAACCGCACCGAAGCGCTCCGCCTGCTGCTGCATTTTTTCTCCCAGGGTGAAGCCGTCGATGCCATCTTCAAAGCCGGGGTAGTTATCGATCTGCGCGGTCAGGGCCATCTGCCCGCCGGCAGAGAGCTTTTCCAAAACGGCTACGGTCAGACCGGCGCGGGCGGCATACAGGGCTGCCGTATAGCCACCGGGACCGCCGCCGATCACCAGCATATCATAGATCTTTTCCATAGGTGCCTCCTTACTGAGCCAGGGTCTCCCGGATAAATACGTCGATCTGGGCTTTGGACTCCGGCGCTACGATGAAGCCCAAAGGTGTCTCTCCCCGGTAAAGCACCAGCGTAGGGATTACTTCAATGCGCTGGCTGTCGGCAAGCTGCGCTTCCTCGTCGATGTTGATTTTGGCCACCACTATGTCCTGCGCGTACTGCTGTGCGATTTTATCGTATGCCGGACCAATGCGGCGGCAGTAGCCGCACCAGGGTGCCCAATAATCCACAAGCATCAGCTTGCCCTCATTCTGAAAACGGGTAAATTCCTCGTGATTTAAATTCATAGCTGCCATAGTTGCCAGCTCCTTTCTTTTTTTCTTTAGTATACCCGGATGGGCTGCGCAATTCCGTGATATTATCACGAAGGCAACAAAGAAAAAAATCGTGTACTTTTAGAAGATGTTATGATACAATATGAAAAAAGGAAAAGGCGGTGGTTCAGTGGAGTTTTCGGAATATCTGCCCTTTTGGGACAAGCTGACCAGTCAGCAGCAGGAGCGGATCGCAGGCGTTTTGGAGTACCGGAAAGTGAAAAAAGGTACGGTGATCCATGACAGCAGCGCCGAATGCCTTGGCCTGGTGATGATAAAATCCGGCCAGCTTCGGGCATACATTCTGTCAGAGGACGGAAGAGAGATCACCATCGGCCGCCTGTTTGAATACGATGTGACCTTGCTCAGTGCCTCCTGTGTGATGCCGGATATGCAGTTTAATGTGATGATTGAGGTGGAGAAGGACAGCGAGTTCTGGAGTATTCCGGCCTGCCTGTTCAAAAACCTGGCGGATGAAAGCCTGGCGGTTTCCAATTATTCCCGCAGCCTGCTTGGCAGCAACTTCTCAGAGCTGATGTGGCTGATGGAACAGATTATGTGGAAGAGCATGGATAAGCGCCTGGCAGCCTTCTTGATGGAAGAAGCGCGCCTGGAAAATAGCAATGTGCTGCAGATCACCCATGAGAAGATCGCCAACCATATGGGAACGGCCCGGGAGGTGGTTACCCGGATGCTCCGCTATTTCCAAAACGAGGGAATGGTAAAACTGACCCGGGGAACCATTGAGATATTGCAGCCCCAAAAGCTGGAAGCGCTCCAGGATCCGTAAAAAACCGTTTCTGCCCCCGGGAGTTTCCTGGGGGCAGCCTTATTCTATACAAAAATATCGATTATGTGATTTTGTCACTGTTTTTTTCCTGCACGCAGGTTTATAATACAGCCACAATAACAATGAAGGAGAAACGAACATGACCATTACCAACGATATCAAATACATCGGAGTCAACGACCATCAGGTAGATCTGTTTGAGGGCCAGTATGTTGTGCCCAACGGCATGGCTTATAATTCTTACGCGATCATGGATGAGAAGATCGCCATTATGGATACGGTAGATGCCAACTTTGCCCACCAGTGGCTGGACAATATCGCCCACACTCTGGGCGAGCGGAAGCCGGACTATCTGGTTGTGCAGCATATGGAGCCGGATCATTCCGCAAATATCTTTGCTTTCGCCAAGGTCTATCCCGAAGCGAAGATCGTTTCCTCCGTAAAGGCTTTTCAAATGATGAAAAACTACTTCGGTACGGACTTTGCGGACCGGCAGATCGTTGTAGGTGAGGGCAGCACCCTCAGCCTGGGCAAACATGTTCTGACCTTCGTTACCGCGCCTATGGTCCACTGGCCCGAGGTCATCGTGACCTATGACAGCACCGATAAGGTTTTATTCTCCGCGGATGGTTTCGGTAAGTTCGGAGCGCTGGATGCCAAGGAAGATTGGGCGGATGAAGCGCGGCGCTATTTCATCGGTATCGTCGGCAAGTACGGAGAGCAGGTCCAGGCATTGCTGAAGAAAGCTGCCACGCTGGATATTCAGACCATCTGCCCCCTCCACGGCCCCGTGCTGACAGATAACCTGGGCTACTACCTGAACCTGTACAATATCTGGTCCGGCTACCAGCCGGAGGAAGAGGGCATTGTGATCGCTTATACTTCCGTCTACGGCAATACGAAAAAGGCCGTGCAGCTGCTGGCAGAGAAGCTCAGCGCCAAGGGCTGCCCCAAAGTGGTCGTGAAGGACCTGGCCCGCTGCGATATGGCAGAAGCCGTGGCAGACGCGTTCCGCTACAGCAAACTGGTGCTGGCAACGACCACCTACAATGCGGACATCTTCCCCTTCATGAAGGAATTTATCCATCACCTGTCAGAGAGAAATTTCCAAAACCGCACGGTGGCGCTGATCGAGAACGGTTCCTGGGCACCTTTGGCTGCCAAGGTAATGCGGGGGATGCTGGAAAAGAGCAAGAATATCACCTTTACCGATACCACGGTAAAGATCATGTCCGCATTGAACGATACCGGCACTGCCCAGCTGGAGGCTCTGGCAGAAGAACTGTGTCGGGAGTATATTGCCCAGCACGACGAAACTGCCAACAAAAACGATATGACCGCGTTGTTTCGCATCGGCTACGGCCTGTATGTGGTGACTTCCAACGATGGCAGGAAGGACAACGGCCTGATCGTCAATACTGTGACGCAGGTGACCAACACGCCCAACCGGGTCGCGGTGACCATTAATAAAGAGAACTATTCCCACCATATCATCAAGCAGACCGGCAAGATGAATATCAATTGCCTGACCGAGGAAGCACCGTTTGCTGTGTTTGAGAAGTTTGGCTTTGCCAGCGGCAGAAATGTGGACAAGTTTGCGGGCTGTGAGCCTTTGCGCTCTGATAACGGCCTGGTGTTCCTGCCCCGGTATATCAACGCTTTCATGTCTCTGAAGGTGGAGCAGTATGTAGATTTGGATACCCACGGCATGTTTATCTGCTCTGTAACGGAGGCCAGAGTGCTGTCGGATAAAAAAACCATGACCTACACATATTACCTGGACCATGTGAAGCCGAAGCCGGAGACGGAAGGAAAGGCAGGCTATGTCTGCAAGATCTGCGGCTGGGTATATGAGGGCCAGGAACTGCCCGAGGATATCGTTTGCCCCCTGTGCAAGCATGGCGCCGCGGACTTTGAGAAAATCTGACCTGAGGAAAGCGATGTATTACGAACTGGTAAGAGAGATCCCGAATCTCTGCAGAAACAACCAAATGCGGGATGTGTTCTTTGACGAGGTGGAAACGGATGATCCGGAAGCGTATGTACGGAATTTTCTGAGTAGTAAGACCCAGGCGGAGATCACAGCGGAGGCGCGTACCGACGGCGGTGTAACCGTATATGCGGTTGCAGACGGGTTGACGCAAAAGTTTGTTTTTACCCCAATTTGAAAAATGCTCCGGTCGTAGGACCGGAGCATTTTCATTTAAATAATATATTTTGCGGCAAGAACCACAGCCAACAGAATAACGGGGTAGGCCAGGTAATTGACAATCCGATTGCTTTCACCCTGCTTGCCGTTGTACAGATGCACCGGTAGACAACCCATGGATGCGGCCATATAGAAGGGTGATACCACAGTACATGCCAGCGCAACAGCGGCACCTACAAGACCGCGAAGACCTGCGCGCTCACGCATCAGCCAAAAGACCGCGACCATAATCACCAGCGGTGTGCCATGCTCAACATTCAGCATTTCAACCCACAGGATCGCGGCGATCACCACAAAGACCTTCACCAGCCTGTGAGAGGCTTTGCGCTCGCCGAAGCGGTTAAACAGATAAAGAGTCACCATTCCCAGCACAAGACCCACAGAGGGATTCTGGACGCTCATATTCCAAAATGTACCATTTGTTGCCAGATCGTAGGGAACCTCGCTGATGACAGCAACGGCGGCTACACGGAGCAAATACTTCTTCCAGTCTTTCGTGTGAATAAAACCTTCCACCAGCAACAGCGCAAAAACGGGAACCGCGCAGGTTTCTGCGGCCTGCATGACAAGCGCGGCAGTGGCAAGGGCCATATAGGCAGAGCTTCCGTTCATCAGCGCTAAAACTTCCGCAGCGGAGGTATTGCCCAAACCTAAGATCGTGTTTTGCAAAATACAGCGGCTGATCATGCCGGCTGCGACAAAAAGCATGCCCCAAACCCGTAAAGCTGTGGTGGTAATACTACGGGAGCCGTCTTTTCTCAGAATACTCATAGCTGTCTCCTTTGTTTAACTGTTGGGAATCAAAACAGCAATGCCCCAGGCACTGAGGGTCAAGTCACTGCCGCTCATAGAGATCTTTTTGCCGTCGGCGGAGAGGGAAGCGGCCAGCTTCCAATCGGCATAGGCAGACAGATCTACATGTTCGGCCTGTTCACTCATATTCATCAGAATGATACAGTTTTCTCCGTTCCAGGTCTTGCGTTGGGCGCTGATAAAGCCGGTATTCAGCGGCTTCTCTTCGGTGACGCGGCCGTGAGAAATCACAGGCAGCGCGTTGCGGATGGCAATGGCTTGCCGATAATAATTGAAAACAGAGTTCTTGTCGCCCACCTGTTCAGCCAAGGAACCGAAGGGGTATTCTTCCGGCAGCTCGCACTCGGGAGGCGGATTGGTGGTGCCGTTGGTTCTTGCCGCGTTCCAGTACATGGGTGCGCGCTTGGACGGATCGTTGCCCGCACCAACCATACCGATCTCTTCACCGTAGTAAATGAAGCAGCTGCCGCCCATGAAAATGTTCATGGCACCGGCCAGCTTTGTTTTCATTTCGTCCCGGGCAACAAAGCCCACAATACGGCCCACATCGTGATTGCTCAGGAATGGGGCACCGATATAATCGGGATTGGCTTCCAGGTAGGCTTTATCGGCCTTTTCCAAAGCCTGGGCATAGGAAGCAACATTCATGGCATTGCCGGCACCCCGAAGGACCTGAATGATCTTGCCGCCGTAATCGCCGAAAGCAAAATCAAAGATGCTCGTAAAACCGCTGCGGTAATAATCGGTGATGCTCGCGAAATTTTCCCAAACCTCGGCCACCAGATAGACATCCGGCTTGAGGGACACAGCCGTTTGCTGGATCCAGGAAAGGACTTCCTTGTTCATCTCCGGCTGGCCGGAGTAAAACTCCTTGGCAGCATCCAGGCGGAAACCGGAAACACCCTTGTCCAGCCAAAACTTCATAATGGAAGTGATCTCTTCCCGGACGGCAGCGCTGGCCAGATTCAGATCGGGCATGTCGTAATTGAAGCGGGCTTCATAGTACCAATCGGTGCCGGTCACATTGCAGTAGCCGGAACCGGTACCTTTTTGGAAAAAGTAGTAATCCAGGTATTTGCAATCGGCAGTATCCGGCTCAGCATCACCTAACCGCTGAAGATAAGTATAGGCTTCCCGGAACCAGGCATTTTCGCTGCCGGAGTGATTGACTACCAGGTCCAGTATCACATGGATATCGCGTTTTTGACATTCCGCCATAAAGGCATCGAAATCTTCCATGGTGCCATAGGCGGGGTCAATGGCATAGTAGTCAGAAACGTTGTATTTATGGTAAGAGGTACTGGGATGAATGGGCATCAGCCAGATGCCGCCTATACCCAGTTCCTGCAGATAGTCCAGCTTAGAGGTGACGCCGGCAAGATCGCCGATGCCGTCACCGTCGGAATCGCAGAAGGAATATACGAAGATCTCGTACCAGGTGCGGTAATTGTCATCGGGACTTTCGCCCAATGCGTGAATATTTTCCAGTGCCTTTTGTGTCTGCTTCGGGGTCTGATTTTGAATGAACGCCCCCGAAAAATCGGGGGCGCTCTTAGAACCACAACCAGCCAGAAGGAGAAGCGACAGCAAAAGACACACGATGCGTGTCAAATGCTTCATAAAATCAACCCTTCACAGCGCCACCCATAGCTTCCTGATAGAACTTCTGGGTGTAGATAAACAGAATGGAGATGGGGATGGAGACCAAAACCGCGCCTGCACAGAAGCGGGTGAACCAGTCGTAAACATACTCTTTTTCCAGCATGTTCCACAAACCGATGGAAACGGTGTAATACTTGGCATTGGCACCGGCGATCATCTTTGCCAGGATGAAGTCAACCCAGGGACCCATGAAGGAGGTGATCAGCTGATACACGACCATGGGCTTACACAGGGGCAGGATGATCTTGGTGTAGGTCTGCCACTTGGTGGCACCGTCCAGGTAAGCGGCTTCATCCAAAGCTTTGGGAATGCTGTCCATGTAGCCCTTCATGACATAGAAGCCTACACCGGCACCGGAGGAGAAGCAGATGATCAGCGCCACGGGGATCATACCGCCCTCAGTCAGACCCATGGCCTTCAGAATGAAGTAAACAGCCATCATGGACATGAAACCGGGGAACAAGGTGATGACCATAGCAAAGTTCATGTAGGGCTTCCGGAACTTAAAGCGCAGACGGCTCAGACAGTAGGAAACACTCAGAACAAAGAAGGTGCTGATGACACAGCTGAAGCAGGCAATGACCAAAGTGTTCATGAACATGCGGGGGAAGTTCATGATGCTCTTGTCCGTAAACAGAGCGGTGTAGTTTGCCATGGTAAAGGTCTCGGGGAAGAAGCTGCTGACGAACTGACCTTTTTCAGCGCGGAAGGAGTGCAACAGAATGTAGAACAAAGGAAGCAGCCAAATCACAGCCATGATCGCCAGGAAAATGTGCACGATGGTATTGGTAACCATCTTCTGACGCTTGACAGACCGGGGCTGAAGGTTATTCTTAGCCATTAGTTAAAGCCCTCCTCATTCTTGTAGGATCCGCTGGAGCGGTAGGTGACCAGGGAAACGACAGCCAGGATGATGAAGGTCAGGATGCCGATAACCGCGGCCAGGTTGTATTTCTGCTGGTCCACAGACAGCTTGTACAGCCATGTGACGAGCAGGTCGGTAGAACCGGCAGTGTTTTCGATGCTCTGAGGAGCACCGCCGGACAGCAGATAAATAACATTGAAGTTATAGATGTTGACGGTGAAACTGGAAATGATCTGGGGGGTCATAACGAAGATCATGTAGGGCAGGGTAATCTTGCGGAACTGCTGAATGGTATTTGCGCCGTCAATACGGGCGGCCTCATACAGCTCAGCGGGAATGTTCTGCAGAATACCGGTAACCTGCATGATGGTATAAGGAATACCGACCCACAGGTTGATGACAATGACAGTAACACGGGCCCAGGTAGTATTGGTGAAGAAGGGGAGGGATTCGGTGATCCAGCCCATATCCTTCAGGAAGGAGTTGACAAAACCTTCACTCTGGAGCAGAGTACGCATGGTCAGCAGGGAAACAAACTGGGGAACCGCAATGGTAACACAGAAGCAGGTTCTCCAGAGATTCTTCAATCTTGTGCCGGGACGGTTGATGATCATGGCCACAATGGTGCCCAAGAAGAAGTTCAGGAAGGTTGCGAAGAAGGCCCAAATCAGGGTCCACTGCAGAACACCCCAGAACTCGCGGCCAATAGAACTGCCGGCATTCAGCATGTCAGCGAAATTCTTTAAACCGACCCAATCAAACAGTACCAGGTGATTATCCACCTTGGAGTAGTTGGTAAAGGCCATAGCCATCATGTACAGCAAAGGTGTGACGGTAAAGATGGCAAGGGCAATAATGGGGGGAGACATCAAAAGCGTGTGGATGTTGCTGTCCAGCAGAGCGGAACAGTCTTCCTTGAAAGTAGGCACATGCTGGCCGTTCTTCTTCATGCACATTGCTTTGTAGCCGCTGCGCACAGACCAGAAACCGACAAATACCAACACTGCCAAAATCAGGCAGGCAGCCACACCGTACAAAAGGATAAGCTGGGACTGATGACCTGCGGAATATTCGAAAATACCCTCAGCGTCGTTCCAAACCTTACCCTGTTCCAGCCAGCCCAGGCTGGGAAGCATAGAGATCTGATGGAAACCGCCTTCCGGCAGAACCATGTAAGTAAGGATACCGAGTTCGACAGCCAAATACAGCAGACCTTTGATCATCTGGCCTGCCTTCATGTTGCCCAAGCCGAAGACCAAACAGGACAACCAGGCAGTGGGACCGCCGTTTTTCATAGCTGCGCCAAAGGAATAAGGATTCTTGCGCTGCGCAGCTGCTTTTTTTGCAATTACTTTGGTACTCATGTTACTTCTCCTTCCGCGGATATTAGGAAGAGGCGCGGTTTTATCTTTACCGGTATGATAAAGAAAACTGGCGGCAACCGGTATTACCAGCTGCCGCCAGCTGTAAGTAGCTAAGCTAATTTAATTACAGGCCGCCCTTGCCGTTGATGGCATTGAAGAAGGCCTCGGTCTTCTCAGCAGCGTTCTCGTGGGTAACGGTGCCGTTGATGATCTCGGAAGCCATGTTGCCGGCGGGAGACCAGTAGTTGCCCATTTCGGGGATGGTGGGCTGGCCAACAGAGGAGTTGGCGATGCCGTTGATCAGAGCGGTAACAGCAACGTCAGCAGCGACGGTAGCATCGGAAGCCAGTTCGGGGTGGCAGGGAGCGATGTTGCCGTTCTTGTAGTGTGCCAGCTGAGCATCCTTGGAGCCCAGGAACAGAGCCAGCTGCAGAGCAGCCTTCTGGTTCTTGCAGTTGGGGTTAACGCCGATGCACTTGGAGCCTGCGAATGCACGCAGCTGCTTTGCTTCGCCGTTAATGGTAATGGTGGGCAGCTGAGCAGCAGCATAGTTATCACCCAGAGCTTCCTTAGCAGCGTCAGCCTTCCAGGTGCCGGAGAAGAATGCGTCGCACTTGCCTTCCTTCATCAGGCCCAGAGCAACTTCGTTGTTGTTGTCAACGACAAAGTTGGGGTTAGCAATCAGGTCAACCAGATAGTTGGTGACAGCAACACCGTTGTCGCCGCCGAACTGGATGCCGGCAGCTGCGTCAACGCCGTTTGCACCGAACAGGGTGCCGCCGTTAGCAACATAGAAAGAAGCGAAGTACCAGCCGTCGCCAATGTTGAAGCCGACCTTACCCTTTTCCAGCATGGTCTCCAGGGACTTGATGTCCTCTTCGGAGAAGACGGACTTGTTGTAGTACATGAACCAGCTGTTGGGAGTGAAGGGAACACCGTAGATACCGCCATCGGTATAGGTTACGGAGTTGACCATGGTGTCGGAGTTGTTCTTCTTGATCTCTTCAGCGAATTCGCCGCCGAACTGAGCCAGAGCATTGGACTGCAGCAGGGTGCCGATCTGGTCGTTGGCGTAGAAGAATACGTCAGCGGCAGCAGAGGGGTCCTTGCCAACCTGAGTAGCAGCGTCGCCCTCGGAGCAGACACCGTACTGGAAGGTGATCTTGTACTCGGGATGAGCAGCAGCGAAAGCGTTGCACTGTTCCTGCAGCCAGCCGTTGCCGTTTTCGCCCTGGTCAGCCTGGGGGCCCCAAACGGTCAGAGTGATCTCTTCAGCCTTTTCGCCGCAGCCGGCAAACAGACCGACGATCATCAGGCAAGCCAGCAGCATTGCGATGATTCTTTTCATTTGTGTTTTCCTCCTAAAAAATGATGACTACTTTATGCTATCACAGATCTTTATATCTGTTGATGCCGTATGCAGCCCTTTTCGGGCGGGCCGATCCTATAGGATCGGGTGGATAAAGTGGGGATCCCCACTTTATCATAAGTTGCTGTAAAACAAAACTCGACGAAACTTTACGAAACGCCGTTTCGGAAAGCTAAAATGTAAATTTTCAGTTAACGAATTAAGTATATCACTGAACCCCGTAAATCGTCAACAATTGAAATGTAGAATTTTAGGGGTATAAATTTGTGCAGTTTCTACAAAATGTGCATGTATCAAGAACGTTCGTGCACATTTGTTTCTGCTTCGGAGGAAGCGGCTGTTTTCATGGCGTTCAGTGCGTCCCAATTGGCTCTTCCGAAACGTTTCGTAAGTGCCAGAATGTCCTCCTGAAGCGCCTGCGTAAGCATTCCCTGCTCCATGCGCCAGCTCCAGTTCACATCTACGGTACCGGGCATATTCATCCGGGCACTGTTGTCCAGACCCAGCCAATCCTGGATGGGAACGATGCAGGTTTTGGCGGCGCACATCATGGCAAGGCCGATGAGCTTCTGATAAAAACGCTTGTTGGGTGTGTCATGATCCATCAGGTAGTCCCGGATCTGATCCTTGCCGGACTTGGTAAGTCCCGCAAACCAACCGGCAACGGTCTCGTTGTCGTGGGTGCCGGTATAAACCCAGCAGTTGGTGTTGTAGTTGTGGGGCAGGTATTCGTTGGCACCGCCGATATCCTCTTCGTCAAAGGCAAACTGCAGCACCTTCATGTTGGGGTAGCCGCTGTCCTTCACCAGCCTGCGCACACTGTCGGTCATGTGACCCAGGTCTTCTGCGATGACACCGCGCTCGCCCAGGTTTGCCTGCAGCGCGTTGAACAGCTCCATGCCGGGACCCTTCTCCCAATGGCCGTCCCTGGCCAGGCCGCTTTCGGCGGGAATGGCGAAATATTCGTCGAAACCGCGGAAGTGGTCGATACGCACCACATCATACAGCTTATAGCTGTACCACATCCGGGTGACCCACCACTGGTAGCCGGTGGCCCGGTGATAATCCCAGCGGTACAGGGGATTGCCCCAAACCTGGCCGTCAGCGCTGAAGCTGTCGGGAGGGCAGCCGGCGATCTGAGTGGGCTTGTTATCCTTGTCCAGCTGGAACATCTCGGGATGGGCCCACACATCGGAGCCGTCGGGGGAGACATAGATGGGAATGTCGCCTACGATCTCGATGTGCTTGTCGTTGGCATACTTCTTAAGCTTGCTCCACTGCTGGTAGAACTTAAACTGCAGATACTTTTGGAATTCGATATCAAAGTACAGGTTTTCCCGGTAGTAGTCCAGAGCATAGCCGTAACGCATGCGGATGTCCTGAGGCCACTGGGTCCAGCCCTGACCGCCGAAGAATTCCTTCACGGACATGAACAGGGCATAGTCGTCCAGCCACCAGTTGTTTTCATTGACGAAACGGTGGAAGGACTCGGAAGCATTGATATTGCTGCGCTCATAGGCTTTGTGCAGCAGGGGAAGCCGGTTGCGGTACAGAAGCGCGTAATCCACCTTGGCAGGGTCGGTGCCGAATTCCGCGGCAGCGCACTCCTGGGCTGTCAGTACGCCTTCTTCCACCAGCGCGTCCAGGCTGATGAAGTAGGGATTGCCCGCAAAGGCGGAGTAAGCCTGATAGGGGGAATCAAAAGCGCCGTGGTGGCTGGTAGCGCCCAAGGGCAGGATCTGCCAGTATTTTTGGCCTGCCTTTTCCAGCCAGTCTACAAAATCGTAGGCAGCCTGGTCAAAGCAGCCAATGCCGTATTTGGACGGCAGGCTGGTGATGGAGAGCAATACGCCCGCTTGTCTTTTCATAGTGATTAACTCCTTTCGGATGAATTGTAGTAGAATATAGCCGCCTCATAGGGACGAAGGCCGGGTGCGTCGGTGGTATAATTGGAAAGCAGAAGCGCGCTGCCATGGAAAGCCTCCGGCAGTTCATAGGGAAGCTGCTGAGCTGTAAAATTGCAGACCACCAGCATGTGGGCGTCTTCCGTATCCCGGGTGTAGGCGAAGACATTGGGATCTTCCGGATCCAGCAGCGTAAAGCTGCCTTCCCGGAAAACGGAATATGCTTTTCGCAGAGCGATGAGCCTGCGGTAGTAATGGAAAACGGAATCCGGATCCGCCATGGCGGCTTCCGCGTTGATAAAGCTGTGGTTTGCATTCACCGGCAGCCAGGGGGTGCCCTCTGTAAAGCCGGAGTTCTCTCCGGCGGTCCATTGCATAGGCGTGCGGCCATTGTCCCGGCCTCTTGCCCATATGGATGCCATCACGGCTTCGTGGGAACAGCCTTTACAGATGCGGTCGCGGTAGAGATTCTTGATCTCCACATCGTTGTATTCGCTGATATCCAGCCGGATATTGGTCATGCCCAGCTCTTCACCCTGGTAGATGTAGGGAGTTCCCTCCATACCGTGAAGCATAGTGGCCAGCATTTTGGCGGATTCCACCCGGAAAACCTTGTCATCGCCCCAGCGGGAAACGATTCTCGGCAGATCATGATTGTTGAGGAACAGGCTGTTCCAGCCTTGATCATGAAGTCCCTGCTGCCAGTGGGCAAAGCAGGCTTTCAGCTTCGGCAATTCCAAGGGGCGGAAATCCCATTTGTCAGTGCCCTGATCCAGGCAGATGTGCTGGAACTGAAATACCATACTCAGTTCACTGCCGTCGGGGGCGCTGTACAGCCTGGCCCGCTCCACATCCGCGCCCCAGGCTTCGCCTACGGTGACAATATGGGCGGGGAAGGCGTTTTCGGAAAGCTCACGCAGATAGTCGTGGAGTTTGGGACCGTTGCCTGTGACTTGCAGATCCGGGTCCTTGCCGATCTGATCGATCACATCCAGCCGGAAGCCTTCCACACCCTTTTCCACCCAAAAGCGGATGGAATCATACAGCGCCTGCCGCAATTCGGGATTCTCCCAATTCAGGTCCGGCTGCTCCGGGGCAAACTGGTGGAAGTAATACTGTTTGAATTCCGGTACATAGGTCCAGGCCGGCCCGCCGAAGACGGACTGCATATCGTTTGGATAGCGGTCCGGCGTGCCGTCTCGCCATATATAATAATGGTAATAGGGATTGTCTTTTCCCTTCAGCGCTTCCAAAAACCAGGGATGCCGGTTGGAGCTGTGATTCAGCACCAGATCCAGAATAATCGAGATGCCTCGCTTTTTGGCTTCCCCGATGAGCGTTTCCATATCTTCCATAGAGCCGTACATGGGGTCTACGGAACAATAGTCGGAGATATCATAGCCGTTGTCCACCTGGGGAGAGCGGCACACCGGGGACAGCCAAATGCCGTCGATGCCCAGTGCCTGCAAATAGTCCAGCCGGGTGAGGATGCCCCGCAGATCACCGGTACCGCTGCCGGTGGTATCCTGAAAGCTTTTGGGGTAGATCTGGTAAAATACCGCATCCTTCCACCAGCCGGCTTTGGATTTATCCAATTTCATAGTTAAAACCCTTTTCAATGTTATAAATGTCTTCGTAGACCCGCAGCATCTCACCAACGCTCCAGGCCTGGGCAAAGCAGCCCTTACCCTCGTAAGGATGGTCACCGTCATAGATTTCCGGCAGCTGACCGGCGCAGCCCTGGCGCAGCATGGGCTCCAAAACAGCAAGCTGCGCTTTCACTTCGGCAGCGGCAGAGGGGGTGCTGCCGTGGACTTTCAGATAGGCCCGGTAGTAAGCGCCCATGGGGAACACCCAGGTGGTTCCCTGGTGATAGGCCAGGTCACGCTGAAGCTGAGGACCGCCGTAGAAACCGCGGTACTGGGGATCTTCGGGGGATAGGGTGCGAAGGCCGCAAGGTGTCAGCAGGTGATCCCGGACGGTTTGCAATACCTTCTGCTCCTGCTCGTGGCTGAGCATGGTAAAGGGCATGGTCAAAGCCCAAATCTGATTGCAGCGGATCTGCGTATCCGCATCGGTTCCGGAAAGGACATCCTTCAGATATCCCTTTTCCGGGATGTAGAACTTCTCCGTGAAGGAAGCTTTGACCTTCTGTGCCAAAATACCGTAGGGACTGCCGTCACAAGCCACATGGGGCGCAAGGGCTTCCATGATCTTCAGGGCATTGTACCAGTAGGCGTTGATCTCTACAGGCTTGCCATGGCGGGGGGTGGGCAGGATGCCCTGGACACACACATCCATCCAGGTGACCTGATCCAAACCTTGTCCGGCGAAGATCAACCCGTCATCATCCATACCGATGCCGTGGTGGGTGCCTTTTTGATAGGAAGCGACGATCCGCTCCATCACGGGCCAGGCTTCCTTTACAAAATCCATATCACCGGTGCAGCCAAGGTACTGCCATATACTGTCAATGAGAAGCAGGGCCGCATCCACGGTATTATACATAGGCTGGCATTCGCCTTCGGGGAACAGGTTGGGTACAAGCCCGTCCTTCTCGTAGGCAAGGAAGGTCCGCAGGATGCTTTTGGCATCTGCATACCGACCGGTAGCTAAAGTACAGCCGGGCAGAGCGATCATGGTATCCCGGCCCCAATCGCTGAACAGAGGATAGCCGGCAAGGATGGTTTTTTCATTGGTGGAATCCCGGTGGGAAATATAGGCATCCGCCGCCAGTACCAGCTGCCGGGCAAGGGGCTCGGCAAAATGGCAATCCGCTTCCATCGCCTGAAGCCGGGCTTCCTGCATGCGCAGCAAGTCCCAGCCGGAAACCGCGGTATCGGTCATGGAGAAAACGATCTCACAGCGGCGGGTCTGACCGGGAGCAGCGGACAGCATGACCTGGCAGCAGCCGGCGGCGTAACCCCATGAGGGACGGCCGTCCTTCGCGTCTTCCGGGTAGGAAAGCCGCAGCCATGCAGGCTCTGCGGAAGCGAGCTGCCCATCGGTGTGGATATATAAGGTGCAGCCGTCGCAGGAAAGGGCAGTTCCGTTGCGGCAGAGTGTTTTCTTCTCTTTCAAAGCACTTTCCTTGGGGGCGAATTTCAAAAGGGGTGTTATATCCAAAGTGCATGCCGCGGGGCTGCTGTTGGTGATCTCGTAGAGAACGGCCACCGTATTGGCTTCCCGGGCCATGGCACACTGCCGTTTTACACGGACTCCCAGGGCACTGTACTCCCAGCAGGGGGCATATTCCATGGAGAAGGACCGCAGGTGGGAAAGACCGTCTTCCTCTGCGGTGCCGTCGGCGTATGGCTGGGAAGAGAGCCAGACAAAAGCATCGCCCACCGCGAGCTTCTCACGCAGATGATGGACCAGGGTAACGCGCTCGTTGGGGGCTTTGACCGCTGCAACGAGAATTCCCTGGTCAGCCCGGGGAACGCAGAAATCCGCGGTCACGGAGCAGTAGCCGCCCAGGCCGTTGCAAATCAGAAAAGCGGTGTTCTTGCCTGCACCGGCGGTTTGCAGTTGGCTTTGCGTGTAATGATACTTCATGTTCCTGTACTCCTTGACTTCCCGAGAGAAATAGCGGTAAACTTTCGTAATGTTTTGCTTTTTTTAGTATAGACCTTTTTGCGGGGGCAGTCAAGAATCAAAGAATGGTTCTTGGTTTTCTGTGAAAATGCCTAATTTCAGAATGCAAAATTTGTGCGTTATTTCGTATCGGTTTTTCAATTAAGCCTTGCGGCGAAACAAAACGAAACATATTTGAGAAAATTTCGCAGTTTTGGTTTACTTTTCCCCTGTGCCTGTGGTATAATCTGCCGTGAGAATGGAGGTGCTGCGTATGGCAACACTGGACGATATTGCGAAAGAGCTGGGTGTATCCAAGAGTACGGTTTCCAAGGCCCTCAGCGGCGCGAAAGATGTAAGCAGCGCTATGCGGCAATCGGTATTGGAGAAAGCGGTGGAGATGGGCTATTCCCGTCTGCCAAGAAGCGCAAATCCCTTGCGGATCGCGCTCTTTATTACAAATATGGAATACACCAAGCCGGATGATTTCGGCTATGACCTGGTGGCGGGCTTCCGCAAGGCGGCAGAACCTGCGGGTTTTTGTGTGGAAATCATTCCTCTGACACTGAAACTGCAGGAGGAAATACCGTATGACACATTTATGGTGCGGGAAAACTATTGCGGAAGCCTTTTTTTGGGTCTGGATATCAGTCAGGATCCCTGGATGGCAGATATCAGAGTTTGTAAGACCCCGACAGTGCTGTATGATAACCATGTCAGTACCAATCCCAATGTAACCTACATCGGCACAAATAACCAGGAAGGTATGGAACTGGCGGTGAAATATCTCAAATCCCTGGGCCATACCAGGATCGGTTATCTGAGTTATGAGCTGCGCTCTTACATTTATCAACGGCGCTACTATGCGTTTTCTCAGGCAATGGAAGAAAACGGCCTCAGCTTTGATGTTTCTCTCAGCGGCAGCGCGCATCACATCAGCGAATGCCTGACACAACACTTGCCGAAACTGTTGCAGCAGGGCTGCACAGCCATTGTATGCAGCCATGATGTTCTGGCCCACAGTGTGATGGTCCACTGCAAGGAGCTGGGTTTGCGGGTGCCGGAGGATGTGAGTATTTTGGGATTCGACGATATCCCGCTGTGCCGCTACACCATACCACCGCTGACCACCATCCGGCAGGACCGTATGAATTTGGGTAAGAGTGCTTTATACGCGCTAACCAGCCAGATGAATCATGTGTGCGTCAGTTCTCTGCTGCTGCATGCGGAACTGATCGTAAGAGGATCCTGCGACCGTGTAACAGAATAAAAAAAGCTTCCGATGACATGCATCGGAAGCTTTTTTATATGGATCACAGTTTGATTCGGGTGGCGCAGGTCTTGTACTGGCCCTGCTCGCAGAACCAATGGGACATCAGCACATCGCCGTCTGCCAGGCGGATGGCACCGGGCTGGCCGAATTTCAGGAACGCAAAGACAGAAGCTGCCTTCAGATTCTTGATAATGGGGGTATCCGGCTCCCACACGCATTCCACAGCTTCCGGCTTCCACTGATCTCCGGAAACATCAGCCACGCAGGCGTAGATGCCGGGACGGTCAGTGTCACGGCGGACAGCATGGAGTGTCAGCACCTTAGTGCCGTCCAGGGCCAGCACCGATGCGGTCTGACCGAAGATATCGGTGGGGACGGGGGCGGAGAAGGTCTTGCCGTTGTCATGGGAGAAAGCCAGGTGGTTGGGGTAGCGCTCACCGGTTTTCATATCCTCATTCCAGCTGATGACGATGATGGTGCCGTCGCAGAGCTGGCACATACGCTGCTCAAAGCAGGTGACGGTGTCACCGGGGAATGCGGTGCAGACCGTGTCATCGTTCCAGGTCTTGCCTTCATCGTAAGAGCGCAGCAGCCTGCCACAGTTGCGGCCGGAGGGAGTACCGTCCCACTTGGCAAAGCCGGTGATGGGGGTTGCCCAGCTGCCATCTTGCAAAACCGTGATGGGGGCGGAGGCTTCCGCGTGATTGCCCCAGGCGCAGGGAACTGCCTGCCGGGGACACCAGGTCTTGCCTTCGTCCTCGGAAACGGAGAAGAAGATCTCGTCATCCAAAAGGCCGCCCAGCTCGTTGCTCAGGGGAAGCTCCGGGTCTTCCCGGAAGAACTGATAGCCCAGGGCTACCAGACGGCCGTCGGGCAGCCGGGAAATCTTGCAGTTATCATTCAGCGGGACGGTCTCACCGGACTTGTCAAACATCTGCCGGGGCTTGCTCCAGGTGATGCCGCCGTCTGCGCTTTCACTCAGGAAAGAGGTGCCGTCGACACTTTCAAAGGCCTGGCCCATCTGATGGGATGCCAGGATTCTGCCGTCGGGCAACTGGCACAGGAAAGGGAAGGCGGAATTGACGGCCCGCAGCTGGGGCAGGGGATTCTCGTAAATGATATGACTGGCAATAGCCTTCATGGCAAAATCTCCTTCAGTAGATTTATTTTGTGCCTGCGAAGGTGCCACCCACATCCACCACAACGCTTTCGGTTGCTTCTTTTCTGCGGGAGGTGGCGACACGCTGCATCAGCTGCTCATAGTATACATCCTCATCGAAGGGAATGTCAATGGCTTTGCCCAGCCAATCGGACAGATACATGGCGTTTGCCAGGGTCAGGCCGTGGATGCCTTCCTCGCCGCCTGCCACCAGCGGTTCTCCCCGGAGGATCGCGCCACCCCAGGCACGGATGACACCCATATGCTGGGGATTTTCACCGTCCAGCTCCGGATTCACTTCGGCCTTTTCGGGACGGCCGAAGGGAGAGGTATTGACGCGGGAGAACTCCGGCTCGCTGAGGGCATATTCCCAAACGGTCAGGGTCTCGCCTTCGGCTACCAGCTTGGCCTTGTCCAGCTGCACTTCAAAGCGGTTGGTGCCCCAGGCATCGCCGGTGGTGGTAATAAATACACCGGTGGCACCGTTTTCATATTCCACATAGGCGGTGACATCGTCTTCTACCTCAATATCATGCCACTTGCCGTACTTCAGGTGGGCCTGGACTTTCACGGGCATGCCGCAGATCCACTGCCACAGGTCCAGCTGGTGGGGGCACTGGTTCATCAGTACACCGCCGCCTTCACCGGACCAGGTGGCCCGCCAATCGCCGGAATCGTAGTAGGCCTGGGGACGGTACCAGTTGGTGATGAGCCAGTTGGTGCGGCGGATACTGCCGTATTTTCCGGATTGGATCAGCTCCCGCATTTTCCGGTAGATGCAGTTGGTGCGCTGATTGAACATCATGCCGAAGACAACACCGTGCTTTTTGGCTTCCTCGTTCATCCAACGAACCTGCTTGGTATACACACCCGCGGGTTTTTCCACCAGTACATGGATGCCCCGCTCCATGCAGGCAACGGCATACTTGGGGTGGTCGTAGTGGGGAACGGCCACGATGCAGGCATCGATCTTGCCGCTGCTGAGCATGGCTTCCGCGTTGTCGAAATAGGCGATTTCTGTGCTCAGGTTTTCCTTTGCCCAGGCGATGCGTTTGGGGTTACGGTCGCAGATGGCCACCAAATCAAAATCGGGGCATTCGCCGGCCATAATTCTCTTGGCGTACATAGTACCCTGATTGCCGATGCCCAGAATACCGAGTCTGATTTTATTCATTGTATTTCCTCCTTAGTTAAGGCCCAGGGCCCGCAGATTGTTGTAGCTGCGCTTCAGGCAGTCAAAAGGATCTTCCCCGTGGCAGTTGTCCTGCTCCACCAACAGATACTGCGTGCCTGCGTCAGCAGCGGCGGCGATGACCGCTTCAAAGTTGATATTGCCTTCGCCCACCGGGGCCATATTGGCGCTGAAGCCATCTCCACGGGCGTAGCGGAAGTCTTTCAAGTGGATGCAGGGAAGTCTGCCGGAGAGCTTGCGGATCCATTCTGCAGGATTGGCACCGCCTGCCTGAACCCAGAAGGTATCCAATGTAAAGCCCATTTCATCGGGGGCGAAATCTTCCGCCATTCTTTCGATGATCAGCTTGCCGTTCAGCTTATAGAATTCCTGGTCATGGTTGTGATACATGAAATACAGGCCGTTTGCCTTCAGCTCTTTTGCGATCGGCTTGTAGATAGCCAGGAATTTTTCGTATTCCGCTGCGGGATCACCGGTCATCATGCTGTACATACCCAAACCTACGCAATTGCAGTTGAAGGTTTTATGGTCAGAGCAAACCTTGCTGAGCTGCTCTTGCAGCTTTTGGGGAGCGGTGTGGGTAATGACACAACGCAGGCCGTTTGCATCCAGCTGCTCTTTCAGCCAGTCCGCTTCGTATTCGCAGGTACCGGAGATCTGTACGGTGGTGTAGCCGATGTCGGCTACTTTTTTCAGGGACTCCGCAAAGGACGGTAAGTCTTTACAGTAATCTCTAATGGTATAAAACTGGGCACCGATCTTCATAATTTATCCCTCCACGATCTGCTTTAAGGTGTTAGCGGCATAGTCAAAGGCTTCTTCGGCGGTGGCAAAGGACATGCCGCCCACGACACTTTCCTCGCCCTCCTGCTCCAGATTCTTCAGACCGACAAAGTCATAGAGGTGGGGTTCCAGGGACAGTACCTGCCCGCCCTGGGCACGGTACTTCGCGATGAGGGCGGCCACATTGCCGCTGCCTATGCCGGGAGGCACGACACTGCCGCTGGGCAGGGCGTCCTTGATGTGCATGTAGTGAACATAGGGGTGCAGCATGTCCCAGGCCTGCAGGGTATCCTGGCCGCACTGGACAAAGTTGGCGGGGTCAAAGACAGCTTTCAGCTCGGGAACTGCTTGATGGATCTCCAGGCAGCGCCGGGCGTTGTCGCCATAGATGCCCTTTTCGTTTTCGTGGCAGGCGGTGATGCCGTACTGCTTCGCGGTTTCGGCGAAGACGGCCATCCGCTCCAACACCAAATTCCGGTAATCTTCCGGCTGCTTGTCTTTGGGCATAAAGAAGCTGAACAGGCGGATGTTGGACGCGCCGAACGTTTTGGCAAGATCCAAAGTGTGGCGGTACAGATCCATGTGGGCAGAAAAGTCGTCAGCAATGCCGATCTTACCGATGGGAG
>JAZNLC010000226.1:0-8317 GCA_045578895.1 Faecousia sp.
CCAAGACCGACAACTCCATGCGGAAGATCGCCCTGTCTGAGGAAACCATGGAACTGCTGAAACAGGAACACGATAAGCATCCCGGAAATCCCTACCTGCTTCCTGTTGCGGTGCCCGGCGTTTTCTTCGCCCGACGAAGCGCGCTTGAAAGCCGCCGACCGCTGCCACTCGCTCACCTCGCTTCTTCCGCCACTGGCGGCGCTCGGATCGCTCCCCCTCGCCGGTAACCGGTGGAATGTACCACCCCGATTCGGTGGTAAAGCTCCATCAGAAGATCCTCAAGGATGCCGGGTTGGAACACATCCGCTTCCATGACCTCCGACACACCTTCGCTACCCTCGCCTTGCAGAACGGAATCGATGTAAAGACCGTATCCAGTATGCTGGGACACGGCAGCGCCGGATTCACCCTTGCCACCTACACCCATGCTACAAACAAGGTACAGGAACAGGCAGCGGCAAAGATGGGAAATCTGCTGAAGCAAGCACTCTGATCCTAAAAGCGAAAACCGGGCGGAAAACAGTCCATCCGGTACTTTTCTGTAAAATTTCCCGTTTGGGTCAAATCTGGGTCAAGAGCATTTTACGGTGTTCTGCACAGTAGAAGTGGCAACCTGATTTACGCAAGCGGATTTTGTTTTTCGGGGATGTGCCTGACGGCACATGGGAGTCTCCTACGGGCGGGGAAGTATCCTGTTGCGGTGCCCGGCAGAAACTTCGCCTGTCGAAGCAGGCTTGTTTCCTGCCGACCGCTGCCACTCGCTCACTTCGCTTGTTCCGCCACCGGCGGCGCTCGGTTCGCTCCCCACCGGACTGTTTTCTTTTCGCCCTTTCGACTCCCATCATCCACCCCATAAAAACAGGAGATATCCGAAGATATCTCCTGTTTTTATGGGGTGGATGATGGGAGTCGAACCCACGACCTTCAGAGCCACAATCTGACGCGCTAACCAACTGTGCTACATCCACCATATTCAGTTTGCTGAATCCGCCCGAAGTAACAAGTGGCACGCCAGGAGGGACCCGTGAAATCAAGGAGCGCCTCCGTCGAGCCGTCGGCGGCAACAGTCCACCGGACTGTTGCATTTAATGGTTCGAGTCCTAGGGAAGACTTCAGGAACCCGTAAATGCGGTAGTCCTACTTGGCTGCATAGCAGTAATGGCACGCCAGGAGGGACTCGAACCCCCGACCTACTGCTTAGAAGGCAGTTGCTCTATCCAGCTGAGCTACTGGCGCATTTCTATGGAGCGGGTGACGGGAATCGGACCCGCGTATCCAGCTTGGAAGGCTGGTGTTCTACCATTGAACTACACCCGCAAGTCCATCTATCCTGGCTGATTCAGCTAAGAAATTCTAGCATATTATTTGCAGAATGTCAAGGCTGAATCCCTAAAATTTCCGGTAATTTTTTATAGATCACATCCGCCACCGCGCCATCGGCACAATTGCACACATTTTCAAATTTTTCCCGGATAATGGCATCACCGGGGCAATATGCATAATCCGCACCCTCCATCATGGGAAGATCATTATCGCCATCACCTACGCACACCAGAATCTTTTTGCCCAGCCGTTTTTGCAGTTCCCGGGCAGAGGCCAGCTTGGAGCAGCCTTTGGCGTGAAGGTCCGCGATCCGGGCGCAGGCACGGAACACATCAATCTGATCTCCGTAGGTTTTTTCGATGTAGGCCACAGCCTCATCAAAACGGGCAAGCTCAGCCGGGGTAGCGTCATACATGGAAGCTACGGTGTTTTCCCGGAATTCACCGTACAGTGCCAGCTTCAGAAAGTCGCAGGGCATGTGGGACGGTTCGGCATATTCCCAGGGACAGAGATTGTTTTCACAGTAGGCTTCCCAGCGGGGATCTCTGCGGAAAATGTGGTGGGCATAAGTGCCCTGCAGCTCTACGGTCAAATCAGGAAAGCGGCTCTGCAGATCGGTGATGATGGTTTCCGGGTCTACTTCCAGCTCCTTGCACTGAGACCACTCGCCGGTGGTCATATCGTAGGCGGCACTGCCGTTATACAGAAGCAGCGGCGCGTTGGCGGTAATCTTGTCCCGGAACCAGTTGGTCATGGGCTTGCTGCGGCCGGTATTTACCGTAAACGCGCCGCCTTCTGCCATGAAATATTCAATTGCCTCAATGTTGCGCTGGGGGATGGAGGAGTCCGGCGCGGTGAGCGTTCGGTCAAAATCCACGGAAAGCAGAATGTCGGAAAAAAGAGCCATGATTACTCTCCCATTTTTTCTAGTTTGTCAATAACCTGTCGGAAATACTCAGGCAGGGGCGCAAAGACCATCACTGGCCGCCCATCTTGGGGGTGGCGGAAGCACAGCGCGCCTGCATGGAGACACTGACTGTCCTGACCCAGCTCGGGCTTTTTATGGCCATAGACCGTGTCGCCTAAAATAGGGTGCCCAATATGGGCCATATGCACACGGATCTGATGGGTTCTCCCGGTTTCCAGCCGGCAGCGGATATGGGTGTAGCCCCGGTAGCGACGCACCACTTCCCAGTGAGTCACAGCTTCTTTAGAATTTCGGGTGGTAACACACATCTTTTTGCGGTCACTGGGATGGCGGCCGATGGGCGCGTCTACCGTGCCGCTGTCTTCCCGAAAGCTGCCGCATACGATGGCCTCATAGGTGCGGGCCATGGTATGATCCTTCAGTTGAGAGGCAAGGAAGGTGTGAGCACGGTCGTTTTTGGCAACCGCCAAAAGGCCGGAAGTGTCCTTGTCGATGCGGTGAACGATGCCCGGCCGCAGCTCGCCGTTGATGCCGGAAAGCTGATCGCCCAACGCATGGAGCAGACCGTTGACCAAAGTATCGTCCTGATGACCGGCAGCAGGATGGACGACAAGACCTTTCGGTTTGTTCAGCACCACCACATCCTCGTCTTCATAGACGATATCCAAAGGCATTTCCTTAGGAACAATATCCACTTCCTTGGGTTCGGGGATGGTCACATCAACAGCATCACCGGCAGAGAGCTTGTCATTTTTCTTACCCGGCTTGCCGTTGAGGCGCACACAGCCTTCTTCCAGCAGCTTTTGGGCACCGCTGCGGCTCAGGTTTTCCACTGAGCGGGCCAAAAACGCATCCAGACGCTCACCGGGGATGTCGGCATACAGGATCATTTCTTCTTTTCGTCCTTCCAAAAGTCCTTATTGAAAAAGACCAAATGTACCATCAGTAGAATGCAGCCGCAGGTAATGAAGCAATCTGCGACATTGAACACGGGAAAGTTCATAAATTCCAGTTCGATCATATCGACAACATAGCCAAGCCTGACCCGGTCGATCATATTGCCCAGGCCACCGGCGTAGACCAGAACGATCAGCCAACGCTCCAGTTTGGTAAAGGGCATGGACTTTTTGATAAAGTCATACACGATCGCTACGGTCAGAACCAAAAAAATCACAAGAAACAGCCACTGCTGATTCTGCAGTATGGAAAAGGCAGCGCCGGTATTGCGCACATAAGTCAGCCGGAACAGACCGGGGATGGCGGGGACATGGTCGTACAGGGGGATATTTTGCACAACTAAGAATTTGGTCAGCTGATCTGCGGCGGTAATGCCCAGAACACACAAAACCATCAAAACATATTGCATGAGGGAGTCTCCTTATTCTTCTTCAAACTGGGCGGTATCCAAAGGCCGCATGACACTGTAATCATCAAAGCGGGTATCGTTCAGGTCGGTGATGAAAACCAGTTTCACGGTGGGATCTGCCAGGGTGGTCTGCTCGGCGACAGATTTCAGCTCCGAGGCGGACTGGTTTTTCATGTAAAGCCGGGTACGGCCTTCCGGAAGCTGGAAAGCGGCATTATTGACGCAGAAGGAAACAGCAAAACGCTCGTTACCGCAGGTCTCCAGCAGCTTCTTCGCGGCAGCGGCCAGAACTTCATTCCTGTCGCCGTCAAATTTCAGTTTTTCCGATGAGGGAACGGAAAAATCGTCCAGCACCACTTCATTAAAACCCATGAGCTTCAGCTCCGTGATGATCTGAATGATGTAGGAGAGGGTGCCCTGGCTTTGGGGGTTGAGCCAGTAGCAGCGGTCGTCGTCCATCCAAAGTCCCATACCGCTTTTCAGGAAAATGCCGTCGCTGACATGCTCCAGGCCGTAGTAGTAATCCCGCAGGGCGGGGAATTTGGCAATGAGATAGCTGTTATTGATTTTCAGGATCCGCAGAAGCTCGGCCAATTCACCGGAGGCCATGCTGGTGCGCAGGGGACCCAGCTCCGATTGAAAATAGAAGCGGCCCACGATATCCTTCACATCCAGCATAACGGGGGTTTGGGGCGGCAGCTTTTTGACCTGGGCCAGCAGCGCGTCCATATCATTTTCGATCATGTCCGCGGTGATGTAATAGCCGTAGAGCCGGCCCATTTCCGTGCTGATATTCAGGGTGTTCTCGCCTTCGTTGTAGTAGATGGAAACGGTCATTTCGTCTTCCGGCGGCAGGGCGATTTGGCCGGTAGGCACTTTGTCCGGGAGGCTGAAGTCCAGCTTGGCACCGTCACGGGTGTATACGATGTAGCGGTCCAGCCACAGCATCCATACGATCCAGGCCAGTATGGCAATCAAAGCCAACACCAGAGCGGTTGTGCCAAGACCCCGGAGAAACCGCCGGGTTTTATAGGGTAGGAACATAGATTATCTCCTTTTTGCGGTGACGCAGCGCCAATCTTCCTTGGCGTAAGTTGCGGTGACGGTCAAACCAGCGGCCTGCAGGGCAGCCAGGACATCATTTAAGCGGGTGTCCAAAATGCCGGAGCAGATCAGCGTACTGTCCGAATCCATAAATTGGGGAAGTACCCCGGATAAGGCGATGATTACATCGGCAACAATATTCACCAGAACCAGGTCGTATTGACCCTGCTGCAGCTGTGCCATCAGCTTTTTATCCGCGGTGACATTGCCGGTGAGAGCGGTAAATTCCGGGGCAGCGAAGCCGTTATAGGCGGCGTTTTCCTGGGCGATGTCTTCGGCTTTGGGGTCAATATCCACACCGACAGCGGTTTTTGCACCCAGTCGCAAAGCGGCAATGGATAAGATACCGCTGCCGCTGCCAAGGTCCAGGCAGGAAGTAGAGGGCGTGACCAGCGCTTCCATGGCACTGATGACCATTTGGGTGGAAGGATGGGCTCCGGTGCCGAAGGTCAGACCGGGATCCAGGATCACGGGGAGCCGACCCTGGGTATCTGTGTCGGCAAGCCAGTAGGGGATGACTACCAAACGCTCGCCCACTTCCTGGGGCGGATAGTTATCCTTCCAACTTTCCTCCCAGTCGGTCTCCTCCAACACATTAACGGTCATGGCAAGCTTGCCGTGCGCATCGTTGCCACGAAGTCCGGCCAGCAGCACTTCCAGCTTTTCCATGGAGGAAGTATCCGTATCTTCCAGGTACAGTTTGATGCAGGAAAGTCCCTGCAGTTTATCCTGCAGGTCTTCATCGATGTAATCCCAGTAGGCCCGGTTTTGATCCAGGAAGGTTTCAAACTCCTGCTGGTCTTCCAAAACCAGGTCTTCAAAGCCACCGGCGGTCAAGGCGGTGGCGACAGCGTCGATGCTGCCGGAAAGAGTATCGATTTTGATCTCCAACCAGGCCATGATAAGTCCCCCTGTTTGTAGCACTGTAAATGATCGTTTATCGCACTACCTCCACGTCATTGCGAGCCAGTGCGCACACTGGCGTGGCAATCCCGTAACACAGCGGAAACCTCACGGGATTCCCACGGTCGCTTCGCTCCCTCGGAATGACGTGCGTTTTCGGCTTCTGCTCAGCTAAACGATCATTTGTCATTCATCCTTTCATTCTACCGCAAAACAAAGAAAAACGCAACGGATAGAACCGTTAAATTTTTATTACCCACTTCCTATTTGGGGAAAACTGATATATAATACACAAAAGAATGCTTATTGAGGAGTCTCATGATGACCCAAACCTTTCCTATATCAAAGGGGATCACCCTTCGGTGCTTCTCCGATCATAGATTTAAGCACGGCTGTATGAGCGTTCAGCTGGTGCGACCCATGTGTCGCGGGGAGGCGGCCATGGATGCGTTGCTGCCGGCGGTGCTGCTGCGAGGCAGCGAAAACTGTCCGGATCTGCGCCGCATTACCCTGCGGCTGGACGATTTGTACGGCGCGTCCGTGGGGGCGCTGGTCCGGCGGATTGGCGATTACCAAACAACCGGTTTCTACAGCAGTTTTACGGAAGACCGGTTTGCTATGGAAGGTGATCAGATCCTGGCACCGACGGTCGCTTTTTTGAAAGAACTTTTGCTGCAGCCGCTGTTGGAGAATGGCCTTTTCTGTGAAGATTATGTAGAAAGCGAAAAGAAGAATCTCATCTCTACCATTGAGTCAAACCTCAATGACAAACGGGCCTATGCTATGGAACAGCTGATCCGTTCTATGTGCGCGAATGATACTTTTGGAATTCCCAGATTGGGCGAGAAAGAAGATGTAGCGGCAATTACCCCCAAATCCCTCTTCGGGCACTATCAAAAAATCTTAAAAACCAGCCGCATCGATGTGTTCTATGTGGGCGCGGCAGAGCCTGCTCAGGTAGCGCATCTGACTGAAAATATGTTCCGGGAACTGGATAGAGAATATGAAGCACTGCCCCCGCAGACACCGCTGCAGCCCGCCAAGGAAACGGATATGACGGCACAGATGGATATCAATCAGGGCAAGCTGTGCATGGGCCTTGTGACCCCGGTAACCATCCGGGATGAAGAATTTGTTGCCATGCAGCTGCTGAATGTGATCTTTGGCGGCGGCATGACCAGCAAACTGTTCAGCCACATCCGGGAAACCCTTTCTCTTTGCTATGCGATCGGCTCCGGCTATCACGGCTCCAAGGGTATTTTGACGGTATCTGCCGGTATCGACAGCGAGATGGATCAGAAGGTACGGCAGGAGGTGCTCTCCCAGCTGGAAGCCTGCCGGGCAGGCAGCATCACCGCGGAAGAACTGACGGCAGCCAAGGAAGCGCTGCGCAGCAGCCTGCTTGCCGTTCACGATTCTCCCGGCTCAATTGAAAACTATTACGCCAGTGCCGCGCTCAGCGGCCTTCGGTTAGATCCCGCCGCCTATATGCGCCGGGTGGAAGAGACCACGCCGGAGCAGATCTGCGCCGCGGCGAAATCATTAAAGCTGCACAGTGTATTTTTCCTGGAGGGGGTAGCGCAATGAGTTGGCAGGCATATCCCCATTTAGACGAGCGGGTCTACCGCAAGACTTTGCCGAACGGCCTGACCTTGGCGGTGGTACCGAGAGAAGGTTTCCAAAAGAAACTGGCTTATTTTGTAACTGATTACGGTTCCATTCACACGGCCTACCGGTTAGAAGGAAAAGAAATAGAGGCTCCGGCAGGTGTTGCCCATTATTTGGAGCATAAGCTCTTTGATATGCCCCGGGGAGAGGTGTCGGCGGAATTTGCCGCGCTGGGCGCCAATCCCAATGCCTTTACCAGCTATGACATGACGGCCTACTATTTCTCCTGCACCGAGCATTTTGAGCAGTGTCTGCGGCTGTTGCTGGAATTTGTATCCACACCCTATTTTACAGAGGAAAGCGTGGCAAAAGAGCAGGGAATCATCGGCCAGGAGATCGATATGACCGCAGACAGCCCAGATACACGGGTTTTTGAGAATTTGATGGAGGCTATGTACGGCAGCCATCCCATCCGGGTGCCGATCCTGGGTGACCGGGCATCCATTGCATCTGTTACACCGCAGGTTCTGGAGGCTTGCCACCGGGCTTTTTATGATCCTTCCAACATGATCCTTTGCGTCGTCGGTGACGTAGATCCGCTGGAAGTGGAGCGTATCGCCATGGAAATGCTGGGCAGCGAAAAACGGGAGGCGGGCAAAAAGCTGCGACCCTGGCAGGAAGCTATGACCTGCGCCCGGCAGGAAGTGACCGCGCAGATGGAAGTGGCCATGCCCATGTTCCAGCTGGGTTTTAAGTGCGAACCCATTGGCAGCGGCGAAGCGGCGGTGCGGCAGGAAATGATCGGCGACCTGGCAGCGGAAGCGCTGTTCGGAGAATCTTCCCGGTTGTATTTGGAACTTTATGAAGCCGGTTTGATCGATTCTTCTTTCGGCGGCGGCTTTGAAACCGTAGACGGTATGGCGATGCTTACCGTTTCCGGTGACAGTGACGAGCCCTATGCTGTCCGGGACGCGATCCTGGAAAGAGCAGAGAAACTGCTGCAAAGCGGTATTGACGAGAAAGACTTTTTGCGGATGAAACGCAGTGCTTTGGGTCGCCGTATCCGGGATCTGGACAGCTTTGAC
>JAZNLC010000227.1:0-12994 GCA_045578895.1 Faecousia sp.
GTGTTTACCATGCGGGATGCCGCGGCGGTAGAGCAGAATCCTTCGCTCGTGCCCGAAAGTGCCAAAGCAAAAGCCAGCATGATGCCGTTTTGGCTGGCACCAAGCAGCGCATAGGCAGCGGCGGTGATCAACAGGAACAAAGTACACAGCTTCCGGTAACCAAATTTGGCGAAGACGATACCGGAAAACAATGTAGAAAAGAAACCAGCTAAAGAACGCAGGCTGAAAGCCAGGGAGAAACTGCCACGGGAGATCTCCAAATCTTCCGTTACGGGAATGATAAAAAGGCCGCTGAGGTTGTTGATGATACCCACATGGACTGCCTGCTCAATCAAAATAACCGCGACAATGATCCAGTGGTAATGTTTTTTGATCATCTTCATTACACTGCTCCCGGGAGAATGCTCCCTTAGTCAAAGAAGTGACATAAAAAGTCCATGCAAAGCGCGCTGCCCTGGGGGAGGCTGGAAAGATACAATGTTTCCGTCCGGGTGTGAGCGCCATTGGCCACACAAAGCCCCAAACAAACAGAGCGAATACCTACGGAAAGGGGAATGTTGCAGTCAGTGGAGCCGGAAAGATATACGGGCTCCCGGCCGGTAATACGGCGGATAGAATCGGCAGAAAGGGTATCCAGCGCGGTCTGCGCGGCAGGATCTACATCGCCGGTGCAGGGACGGTCACCAACTTTTTCTACTTCCACTTCCACACCGGTGGCCCGGTAGGCGTCCACTACCTTGGCGAACATGTCTTCCATCTTTGCAAGGCAGTTTCTGTTGTCGGAGCGATACTCATAAAGCATTTCCGCTTCCTGGGCGATGGTATTAACAGAAGTGCCACCGCTGATCATGCCTACATTGTAGGTGGTCTTGCTGCCGCCTTCCTGCGGAACTTTTACACTGTAGAGGGTGCCGATCATGGAAGAAAGGACAGCGATGGCATTGCGGTTTCCGAAAGCGCCAAAAGAATGACCGCCTTCGGTTTTTACGGTGACACGGTAGCGGTGGGAGCCTACGGCCTGGTTGGTGATTTTATCCAGCCGGAAGCCGTCAAAGGTTACCAACGCGTCCATGCGGCTGCCGTATTTTGCCACAATGGCCCGGCAGCCTTTCAGATTGCCCAATCCTTCTTCACAGGCATTGGCCACAAACAAAATACCGGTCTTGGGAGCAATGCCGTTCTGCAGGAAATACCGGGCGCAGATCATCATCACAGCCAGGTTGGCGGTATCATCGCCGACACCGGGACACTGGAAAGTCTCGTCCGTTTCCACAAAGGGCATAGGCTCCATATCGGGGAATACCGTATCCGTATGGGCCATAAAGACAGTTACCCGGTTGCTGCCGGTAACATGATAGGGGCAGACCACATTCAGCGCTTCGTCGATGAAAACATCCTTGCCGCCGTTTGCTTCAAACCAGGCTTTGCAGAATTCTGCCCGTTTTTCCTCGTGATGAGAGGGTGCGGGGATGGCGCACAGATCCCGGATCAGCTGCTTCAGTTCTTCCTGACAGCTGTCCAAATAGGCCTTTATTTCATTGGTCATGACCATGTTTTTTCTCCTTACAGCTTTACAATACCGTAGCCGTTCTCGTCAATTTCAATCTTGGTGCCGTAGGGCTCGCTCATCTTTGTCAACCGTTCGATAATACCGTCATCGTATTTAGGACGGGGCCAGCCACCCATGGAGCGGCCCTTATCAAAGTTCAGCTCGATGGGCATCAGGATCAGCTTGGTCAGCTTGCCGTCTTCCGCTTCCCAATAGGGAACAACGGCCTCAAACATGACCTTTTCATAGCACAGGCCACGGGTGCCGTGGGCGTTGCGGTTGTCAAACAGCTCGTCCATACCGGCATTGCCGTTCATCTTCTGTTTTTCATACATGTCGGCAGGGGCTTTACGGATGTTTTCCAGCTGGATGATGAAATCACCCAAAGAATAGAAAATGGGGCAGCCCTTGTAGATCTCAATGGGGCGCAGCAGATGAGGACCGTGACCGACCACCGCGTGGGCACCGGCATCGATGCACTTATGGGCGAATTCTTCGTAGAAATGGTCAGGCTCGGTCTTATCAATGTACTTGATCTGATGGGAGTGCATGGACACGATCACATAGTCGGCAAAGTACAGCGCTTCCTGGATGGAGCGCTCCACCCGAGCCATATCCACAGGATTGACCTTGGTGACTTTTCCGCACTTTTCGCCCACTTCAAACTGCAGCTCACCAAATTCGGACTTATCCTCCGGCAGAGGAGGCAGATAGCCCTCTTTGCGGGTAATGTTTCGCGCGCCGTTGATGCCGATGGCATCAGCGATCCGTTTCAAATGCTCTAAATCGTCCTTCGGAACCTGGTAGACGGTAGAACAGCGGATACCGTTGATTCCGGGACGGCCGATCATGGTACGGGTCTGCTCACCGGCCATAGCGTCAGGATGGAAGGAAGAGCAGGCACCAATGAGAGCGAAACGGCCTTCCGGGGTGTCCAAATACACAGGCGCGGCGGCATCGGCCAAAGTGCGGCCCACACCGGCGTTTTGGAAACCGGCCTGTTCCACATAGCTGAGGGTCTTTTCCAGGCCGATATGGGAATAGTCCATGGCGTGATTATTGGCAGTGGAGAGAATGTTGAAGCCAAAGGTTTTGGCATCCTCCAGCACACCGGGAGGTGAGCAGAACCAGGTGCCGCCGCTGATGGCAGCACCGTAGGTCTCATGATTGTGGATGGTGGTCTCCAGGTTGAAAAAACGGAAATCGCCCTGGGCGATGAACTGTTGAAGCTCCTCAAATCCCGGATAATTGCCGGGCAGGCGGCGCAGGACCATTGCGTCACCGGCGGCGGTACATCTCATAGTTGCCATATCAGTTGTCTCCTTCCTCTTCCCATTCGGGCAGTTCGTCGGGCTGGGCGGACTGTTCTTCTTCGGCAGCATCAGACGCAGGCGCTGCTGTGGAATCTTTGATGCCGAGGACATGTTCTTCAATGGGCTTGACCACAAAGAAATTGCTGATCAGGCTGTTCAGGGAGAACAGAATCACCACGATATACACCATGCTGAAGGGCAGAAGACCGATACAGACCAGCGCAATGACCAGGGAAATCAAGGCGCCGGGCAGTGTGCGCTTAAAGCAGCTGTAAGCCAGTACACAGGAATTGACCAGAAGGTGCTTGATCCCCAAATCCACCATAGCCAGCATGGGGAAGAAATACACGCTGACAAAGTAGGCAGTCAGCAACAGGCACAGCGAGCAGCCCGCCAGGATCAGAAACAGCTTGCCGACGCTTTGGCTGAGCATGTAGTAAAACCAGGTGCTGATGCCAAACAGGATCAGCGCGACCAGCAAAAGGATACCGCCCAGCAGGGATTTGCCGAAATCCCGCTTAAAGGCTTTCCAGTAGTCGGTCAGCAGGAAGTAGTTTCTGTCCCGAACCATGGTCACGGTGATGCGGTTCATGGCGGTGATGGCCGCGGGAATGGTCACAACGGGGATGCAGCTGACCAAAAATAGCAGATTCAGCTTCAAAAGCCCCCAAAATTCCCGCCAAAAGATCTCAAAGAATAAGGCGAAGCCCTTTTTCTTCGGGGCGTTTTTCTCGATACCGGGGGTGTTCTTCTTCGGTTCATACCAACGGCGCATTAGTCTGCCTCCTTATAAACGGGCCGGCAGAGGTTCTGCTCGGTCTCGGGATCAAATACGTGGATGCACCAGGGGTTAACCGCCAGCTTCAGCGGATCACCGGGCTGCACATCTGTGTGGTTCATCAGTACCGTAAGGAATTTCTGGTTGCCGTTATAGCTTTCTACATGCAATCCCGCACCCATGGGGACTACCCGGCGGGCGGTGGCTTCCACGGTTACTTCGCTGTCAGGCTGGGCAAACTGGAATTCCTCCGGGCGGATGCCCAGGATCACCTTCATACCGTCGATCAGACCGGACTGATCGGCAGGAAGACGGGATAGGGGAATGTCGATGGGATTACCGAAGAGCATAACAGCCCAGCCGGTATCGGTCTTGCGCAGGCGGGAAGCGAAGAAGTTGATTTTGGGAGCTCCCACGAAGCCTGCTACGAACATGGTCTCGGGATAATTATAGACTTCCTGGGGTGTGCCGGCCTGCACGATGACACCTTCATTCATGACCACGATCCGGGTACCCATGTGCATGGCTTCCGACTGGTCATGGGTCACATAGATGAAGGTGGTTTGCAGCTTTTTATGCAGGCCCATGATCTCATCCCGCAGCTCTGTGCGCATTTTCACATCCAGGTTGGAAAGGGGTTCATCCAGCAAAAAGACGACAGGCTCTCTGACCATTGCGCGGCCCAGAGCAACACGCTGCCGTTGGCCGCCGGAGAGAAATTTGGGCCTGCGGTTCAGCACATGGGTGATATCCAAAATCTCGGCGGTTTTTTCTACCCGGCGCTGGATTTCATCGGCCTTCATATGCATGCTTTTTAAAGGAAAAGCGATGTTCTTATATACATTTAGATGGGGATACAAAGCGAAATTCTGAAAGACCATCGATACGTTCCGCTCCCGGGCGGGCAGGTCGCTGACATCTTTGCCATCAAAGAGAACAGTGCCTTCTGTGACATGCTCCAATCCTGCGATGACCCGCAGCATGGTGCTTTTGCCGCAGCCGGAAGGGCCTAGCAGGACCAAAAAATCCTGGTCGCAGGCATCCAAATCTACCTGCTTCAGTGCTTTGGTACCGTTGTCATAGGTTTTGCTTACTTGCTTGAGTGTGATTCGTGCCATAGTTACCTCCAAGGGATTTGCTTAATGAAAAGAGCAGCCGGCCCAGCGGCTGCTCTTTCGGTGATGGGAGAAGTTAACCCTTGACAGCACCCTGGGTGATACCCGCGACGAACATTTTGTTCATGCACAGGAACAGGATGATCATGGGCATTGCGGCCAGCATAGTACCGGCCATCATCAGA
Organism: Faecousia sp.; assembly: GCA_045578895.1. Classification (GTDB taxonomy): domain Bacteria; phylum Bacillota; class Clostridia; order Oscillospirales; family Oscillospiraceae; genus Faecousia. The sequence continues at coordinate 4,941 of JAZNLC010000227.1, forward strand.
TTGTACTGGCTGGAGCCGTCGCCACCGGCGCTCTGCAGCTTAACAACGGCAACGACCAGGGTGGTGGAGGCTGCCTTGCCGGCCAGCATCAGCTTGGGCAGCAGGTAGCTGTTCCAGGAAGCACGGAAGCTCATCAGTGCCACTGTAGCCAAAATAGGCTTGGACAGAGGCAGGATGATGCGATACCAAATGGAGAAGAAGCTGCAGCCGTCGATCTTGGCGGCATCGTCCAGGTCCTTGCTAATGGTCTTCAAATAACCCATGGTAAGGAACAAGTTAGATGCGCCTGCGGTAGCAAACTGCACGATGGCCAAACCGAAAAGGTTATTGAGTTTCAGCTTGGTAGTGATCTGCAGAATGGGGAAGATGGTAATGGTACCTGCACCGATAAACATGGTAGCCATGAAGGTCCAGTACAGCAGGTTCCGGCCGGGGAAGTTACCGCGCTGGAAGCAGTAGGCAGACATGGAGGTGAATGCAACCACAAATACGACGGTCAGCAAAGAAACAAGCAAAGAGTTGACAGTATAGTCCGCGTAGGTAGTCTTGGTATCCACGGTGGAGCCGCTCATGCCCCAAACACGGACAAAGTTATCAACAGTAGGTTCTTTGGGGATCAGATTGACACCGCCCAGCATGATTTCCATGTTGGTCTTAAAGGAACCGGAGACGACGTACAGCAGGGGGAACAGGGTGACGAATACCATCAAAGCCAGGAATATGTACAAACCGATCTTTGCACCGAGACTCAATCTCATTCTCATGGTTCATCCTCCTCCCTTAGTACACTTCATCAGACTTCTTGGTCAGTCTGAGATAGATCAAGGTGACGATGGCCAGGATAATGGCGGTAACCACGGTCAGAGCAGCGGCATAGCCCCAGTTCTTACCGGTGAAGCCCTGGTCACCGAAGAATTCCTTGTAAATATAGGTCATCATCACTTCGGTCTGCTTGTAAGGACCGCCGTTGGTCAGGGTCAGCACCAGGTCGGTGACCTTCAAAGAACCCAGGATCGCGTTCATGACGACCATCTGCATCACGGGTCCCAGCAGGGGGATGGTGATGGAGAAGAACTGACGGGTATTGCTTGCACCATCGATCTCGGATGCTTCGTACATCTCAGCGGAGATGGACTGCAGGCCGGTCATGAAGAACAGCATATTGATACCAAAGTTCTGCCAAATGGAAGCGATCATGATAACGATCAGAGCGCTCCAACGGTGGGAGAACCATTCGACACCGTCATGACCGAACATACGCAGGAACTCGTTGATGATACCTCTGTGGTGAGAGAACAGGTAGTTAAAGATAACACCGATAATCGCGACAGAGACCATGGAGGGCATAAAGTAAACGGAACGCCAGAAGGTGACAGCGCGGATCTTCTTGGTCAGGAAGAAGGCCAGCACCAGCGCCAGCGGAATCTCCACCAGCAGCTTGCAAATAGCAAAGATAAAGGTATTTGCTACAGACAGCCAAAAGTTGGGGGAGTCGGTAAAGACACGCGTAAACTGATCCAAGCCTACAAAGGTCATGGTACCGTAGCCCTTGTAGCTGAAGACACAGTAGCGGCAGACCCACAGCAGCGGGATGACAACAAAAATGATCATACCCAAAACGCTGCCCGCGATCATCAGATAACTCTGGATCGTCTGCAGGGTATTCAGCTTTTTTTGTGGTTTCAACTTTATCACTTGACGATTCCCTCCTCGTACTTGACCGTCTGTATATGGATGGCCAATCTACAAAATAACATTGTTATTATATGGTTGGTTGTGCAATCTGTCAAGTGTCGGGGCGATACGCAAAATGCATTTTGTGAATGTGACGAAAGTAATCACAAAAATTTGGTAATTATGCCTTTCGCGTTTTAAAGGAAGAAACTGCCGATATCTATATTTATAATGTATAAAGGCATTATAATCGTGCGTAGGACAAAATCAACAGTTATACTTCGGAAAAACCATGAAAATTCCCATATTGACGGAAGCGTGGCAGAGGATTATAGTTATAATGACAAAAGATGGGAATTCTTATGAAAAAATCTATACTATTCAAAACGGAGGAACAAATATGAGCAAGCTCTTTATTGGTTGGTCCGAAGTGGATATTACTCCGGATAAGAAAATCTCCCTGGCAGGTCAGTTTGCCGAGCGTATTTCCGAATATGTGGAAAAGCCCCTGACCGCTACCGCAATGGCTGTGGAAGCCGGCGGCGAGCAGATGGTTTTGGTCAGCACCGACCTGGTAGGTGTAGGCGGCAATCTGGTGGATTCCATCCGCGAGAAGCTGGCAGGCAACGATGCAGGCCTGGATCCCAGCAAGGTCATTATTTCCGCCATCCATACCCATACCGGCCCTGTGTATCCCCGCCAGGGCTATGTTGCCAAGAACCTGAATATGGGCCACAGCTTCCGCACTCTTCTGGAGAGCGAACTGCCTGCCGACAGAAAGTATGTGGAAAGCGCGCCGATTTCCAATAATCCCGACATTGCAACCCCTGAGGAGACCTATGAACTGCTGGTAGAACGTATCAGTGCTGTGATTTTGGAAGCATGGAACAACCGTGCGCCCGGTTCCTATGTCAATGCCTTTGGCCGCGCTGTTGTTGGCCTGTGCCGCCGTGCTGCTTATTCCGATGGCTCCGCACAGATGTGGGGCGATACCAACACTGCCGTGTTCGAGGCTCTGGAAGGCGGCAACGATTCCGGTATCGAATTGATGTATGTATTCAACGAAGCGGGGGAGCTGACCGGTGTGGTTGCCAACCTGGCATGTCCCGCCCAGTGTGTCCAGCACCGTCACTTCGTATCTCCCGACTTCTGGGGCGAAGTGAAGATGCTGCTGCGTAAGCGCTTCGGCGAGCATATCTTCCTGATGGCCCAGTGCTCCGCTGCCGGTGACCAGTGCCCCGTCGACCTGATTCGCTGGGTCGAGCCGGAAAGTGACCTGGACGATCCCAACTGCAAGCGCAACAATCCTCCCAAGCGCAAGGCTGACCCCTCCATGTTCGACCTGGCCGGTATGCGCAAGACCGGTAAGCGTATAGCAAACGAGATCATTGATGTATACGAAGAGGGCCTGGATGAGAAGCAGACCGATGTTCCCTTCGAGCATCATGTCCATACTATGCTGCTGCCTCTGCGCCGTGTAACGCTGTCTGAGATCGCTGCTGCCCGCAAGGCGATCCGTGAGTATTTGAACGATCATCCCGGCGATGTAGACTTCAATGTTGCTGCCCATCTGCAGGTGCACCTGGGTATCCTGCGCCGGGCGGAGCTGCAGGAGAAGCTGGAAGTCCTGCCTACCGAGGTTCATATTGTCCGCCTGGGCAGCATCGCCATCGCCACCAACCCCTTTGAGCTGTTCCTGGACTACGGCAACCAGATCAAGGCCCGTTCTTTGGCTGAGCAGACCTTCCTGATTCAGCTGTGTAACGGTACCGAGGGTTATCTGCCCACTTTGAAGGCAGAGCAGGGCGGCCACTACAGTGCGTTTGTCTCCTCCGGTAATGTTGGTCACATCGGTGGCGAACAGCTGGTCCGGCAGACCCTGCAGGATATCAATGGCATGTTCTCCAAGTAATCATAAAAATCAACAGCCCCGGTCTGCCCATTCAGACCGGGGCGCGTTTCCAAGGAAAGGATGGAACTGTTATGAGTAAGCTGAATATTGGCTGGTCTGAAGCCAGCATTACTCCCGAAAAGAAGATCTCCCTGGCAGGCCAGTTTGCCGAGAGAATCTCCCAGTATGTGGAAAAGCCTTTGACCGCTACCGCAATGGCCGTGGAAGCCGGCGGCGAGCAGATGGTCCTGGTCAGCACTGACCTGGTCGGTGTCAGCTACGGCCTGTTGGAAAAGGTCAGAGAGCGTTTGGCTGACAATACTGTCGGATTGGATCCCAATAAGGTGATCATCTCCGCTATCCACACCCATACCGGTCCCGTTTACAGCAACTGGGAGCAGGGCTACATCGGCTATAAGCTGCAGATGGGCCATAATTTCCGCACTCTGCTGGAAAGCGAACTGCCTGCTGACCGGAAGTATATCGAGTCCGCGCCAGTCAGCGATAATCCCGAGATCATCAGTGATGACGACATGCTGCAGCTGCTGATCGACCGGATCTCCGGCGCGGTTTTGGATGCATGGAATAACCGTGCGCCCGGCGCTTATGTCAATACCTTCGGCCGGGCCGTAGTTGGCATGTGCCGCCGCGCTGCTTACTCCGACGGCTCCGCGCAGATGTGGGGCGATACCAACACTGCCGTATTCGAGGCCCTGGAGGGTGGTAACGACTCCGGTATTGAGCTGATGTATGTATTCAACGAAGCCGGGGAGCTGACCGGTATCGTTGCCAACCTGGCATGCCCCGCCCAGTGTGTCCAGCACCGTCACTTCGTATCTCCCGATTTCTGGGGTGAAGTGAAGATGCTGCTGCGCAAGCACTTCGGTGAGCATATCTTCCTGATGGCCCAGTGCTCTGCTGCCGGTGACCAGTGTCCCGTTGACCTGGTTCGCTGGGTCGAGCCGGAAAGCGACCTGGACGATCCCAACTGCAAGCGCAACAATCCTCCCAAGCGCAAGGCCGATCCATCCATGTTCGACCTGGCCGGTATGCGCAAGACCGGCAAGCGCATTGCCCGGGAGATCATTGATTTGTATGAAGAAGGTCTGGACGAAAAGCAGACCGATGTTCCCTTTGAACATCATGTCCATAACATGCTGCTGCCTCTGCGCCGTGTCACCCTGGCAGAAATCGCAGCTGCGAAAAAGGCGATCCATGAATATCTGAACGATCATCCCGGCGATGTGGACTTCAATGTGGCTGCCCACCTGCAGGTGCACCTGGGCATCCTGCGCCGTGCGGAGCTGCAGGAAGTGCTGGATGTGCTGCCTACCGAAGTGCACATTATTCGCCTGGGCAGCATTGCCATCGCCACCAATCCCTTCGAGCTGTTCCTGGATTACGGCAACCAGATCAAGGCCCGCTCCCTGGCGGAACAGACCTTCCTGATCCAGCTGTGCTGCGGTGTGGAAGGCTATCTGCCCACTTTGAAAGCAGAAAAGGGCGGTCACTACAGCGCCTTTGTATCTTCCGGTAATGTGGGCCACATCGGCGGCGAGCAGCTGGTACGGCAGACACTGCAGGATATCAACACCATGTTCTCCAAGTAAGAAAACATTGCCCCGGTCCGCTGTTTTGACCGGGGCAAGCTTATAACGAAAGGAACGAATACTATGAGTAAACTGAATATCGGCTGGTCTGAAATCAGCATTACCCCCGACAAGAAGATCTCCCTGGCAGGCCAGTTTGCTGAGCGCATTTCCGAATATGTGGAAAAACCCCTGACCGCTACCGCGATGGCTGTGGAAGCCGGCGGCGAGCAGATGGTGCTGGTGAGCTGCGACCTGGCGGCAACCGCTGTGAATCTGGTGCTGGATGTCCGTAAGGCATTGGCAGGCAATGCCGTTGGCCTGGATCCCAATAAGGTTATCTTCTCCGCCATCCATACCCATACCGGCCCCGTGTATCCGGAGGCGGGATATGTGGGTGTCCATTTGAATATGGGACACAATTTCCGCAGCCTGCTGGAAAGCGAACTGCCTGCCGACCGCAAGTACATCGAAAGCGCTCCCATTTCCTCCAGCCCGGAGATCGCAACCGATGAAGAAGTCTATGCGCTGCTGCTGGAGCGGCTGACCAAGGTGGTTTTGGATGCGTGGAATAACCGTGCTCCCGGTTCCTATGTGAATACCTTCGGCCGCGCTGTGGTGGGTATGTGCCGCCGTGCTGCCTACTCTGATGGCTCTGCCCAAATGTGGGGCGACACCAACACCGCTGTGTTTGAAGCGCTGGAGGGCGGCAACGATTCCGGTATTGAACTGCTGTATGTTTTCGACGAGAAGGAAAAGCTCACCGGTGTGGTGGCAAATATCGCATGCCCCGCCCAGTGTGTCCAGCACCGTCACTTTGTCTCTCCCGACTACTGGGGTGAAGTCAAGAAGCTGCTCCGTGAGCACTTCGGTGAGGAAATTTATCTGCTGCCTCAGTGCTCCGCTGCCGGTGACCAGTGCCCCGTGGATCTGGTCCGCTGGGTGGAACCGGAAAGCGACCTGGATGATCCCAACTGCAAGCGCAGCAATCCTCCCAAGCGCAAGGCCGACCCGTCTATGTTCGACCTGGCCGGTATGTACAAGGCAGGTAAGCGTGTTGCCCGTGAAATCATTGACCTTTATGAAGAAGGCCTGGATGAGAAGCAGACCGATGTTCCCTTTGAACATCAGGTCCATTCCATGCAGCTGCCCCTGCGCCGGGTCACTTTGGCTGAGATCGCCGCTGCCCGCAAGGCCATCCGGGAGTACCTGAACGATCATCCCGGCGATGTGGACTTTAACGTGGCGGCGCACTTGCAGGTGCATCTGGGCATCCTGCGCCGGGCGGAGCTGCAGGAGAAGCTGGAAGTGCTGCCAACCGAGGTCCATATCATCCGCCTGGGCAATATCGCCATTGCTACCAACCCCTTCGAGCTGTTCCTGGATTACGGCAATCAGATCAAGGCCCGCTCCCTGGCGGAACAGACCTTCCTGATCCAGCTGTGCTGCGGCAGCGAGGGCTACCTGCCTACCCTGAAGGCGGAAAAGGGCGGCCATTACAGCGCTTTCGTATCCTCCGGCTATGTGGGCCATGTGGGCGGCGAACAGCTTGTGCGGCAGACACTGCAGAGCATTAACGGACTATTTGACGCATAAATTACTGCATAAATGTATGCGCAAGAAAGACAACTGAACTTGTCTTGTCGACTTTTGTTGAAATGCAACAAAAACAGAGTGATATGTTCTGCGGAATTGAACAATTTTGATGGAGTCACCTTGACAGCGGTCATGAATGCTGTTATACTGCATATATCAATCCGAAGGGATGTGATCCGCTTCGGAAAATTAACTAGGAGGAAAGAACATGAAGAAGTTTATCGCTCTGCTGCTGGTTCTGGTCATGGTTGCTTCCATGATGGTTGCTTGCGGCGAAAAGGAACCCGAAATTCAGACTGTTACTTACTACTGCTCCATTGGTGCTTACCTGTCTACTCTGCAGGAAGAAATCAACAAGTGGAACGAGGGTGCCGGTAAGGAAGCTGGCGTTTACATCCAGCTGGAATCCAACATCAACACCTACTCCACCGACCTGGAAGCTCTGATGAACGCTGGTACCCACTACGACCTGATCGATGCCGGTACCGGTAACGCTCACTGGAAGACCCAGGGCTGGGTACAGGATCTGAACGAGATCGACAATGCTGAGCTGAAGGCTCTGATCGATGGCTACAAGAAGTATCTGGTCAACGGCGTTAACTATCAGAAGAACGGCGAAGGCAAGGACATCCTGTTCGCTCTGCCTCTGGAAGTCGTTCCCATCAAGATGACCATCAACAAGACCGTATTTGACGAGCTGAAGCTGGAAGCTCCCAAGACTTGGGCTGACGTTATCAAGTGCGCTGAGGCTATCACCGAAGGTACCGACGGCAAGGTCGTTGGTTACGGTGCTACCAACTGGAGTGCTTACTGGCGTCGTCTGCACATGAAGGCGTTCTCTTCCTCCACCGAGAAGACCTGGTGGGATCCCAACACCGAGACCTACTCCTTCGCACAGTACAAGGACATCATGCTGGGCCTGAAGACCATGTTCGAAAATGGCTGGATGGTCGGCTTGGACGACCTGGCAATCGACCCCATCCGTGCTGAGTTCGCAGCCGGCAAGGTTGGTATGTTCGTTGCTCCTTCCTACGACTTCGGCGTTTACACCTCTCAGTTCGTCATTGGCGACGCATTCGAGTGGGAAGTAATCGATGTTCCTACTGTTGGTGACGCTCCCGTTGCTAAGGGCGTTTGGATGGACCGCGTTGGCTGCTCCATCGATGCTGTTAACTACGGCAAGGCCGACAAGGCTAAGCAGGAAGCTATCGTTAAGGCATTCTGCTTCCTGAACTCCGACGAGCTGAACTCCGCTATCTACGCCAAGGGCGGCATGATCCCCTACAAGGCAGAATTGATCGCCA
>JAZNLC010000228.1:0-1790 GCA_045578895.1 Faecousia sp.
GGACAGCAATGTAATGAAGATGCTGGACGGTTTCACCATCCTTCGTGCCAGCAGCATGATCGGCATGGTTGGCGCCACTGTCACCAAGGAGCAGCTCCTGGGCCTGAACAAGCAGCTCAACCGCATCAAGAAGCCTACCAAGTAAAACAAACGCCCGGCCGGTAATGTAACAATTAGAAAATGGAATCTTCACATTCATATTGCAGGGAGGATATTCGAAAATGACGGAGTCTATTATAGAATCTTTGTTATGCGCTTTGATCGCCACAATTATTTCGTTTTTTAATGGCGGTGTAAGATATCCTTTCCAAGATAGTAATATCGCTCCTGTCTGGATTCAGCTAGTTAGGAATTTTGCTGTATTTTTTATATTGTTCTTGTGTGCGATCAGTCTGACCCGCCGTTTTACAAAGAAAAAGTAACTGTATCGTCCTCACCCCACTCTATTGTGATCTAGGTAATTGTTTCCAAACCAAACGCCCGACCATCCGGTCGGGCGTTATTCTTTATTCTGCTTGTGCCAAATATTCCACGGCGCTGTGGGCGGCGACATTGCCCTCACCGGCGGCTTTCACATACTGGTAGGGCCGTCCGGTGCAATCGCCGGCGGCAAAGCAGCCGGGCAGGTTTGTCTTGCAGGCTCTGTCCACAATAATGTGTCCGTCAGCAGTTTCCAGGCCGTAGAGCAGCACAGAAGGCGCAACCGCCTGTTTGAGCATAAAGATGCCATCCACCGCGATTTCCCGGTCTTCGAAAACCAGCTTTTCCGCCTTCATGCCGCCTTCAATGGCAGCGGGCTTGCGCTGAATGATCTCCACATTTTCCGCCTTTACCTGCACATTTTTATACAGCGGGATCAGATAGACCTTTTCCGCCAAATCCGCCAGGTATTCGATCTCATGTTCCAAATCCTTGGTTGTGCAAAGCACACCGATGGTCTTGCCTTTATAGAGGAAGCCGTCGCAGGTAGCACAATAGCTGACACCCCGGCCTACAAATTCCAGCTCACCGGGGATGGGCTTCACCGCTTCCACACCGGTGGCCATAATCACCGTCCTGGCTTCAAACATTTCCTGATCGCACAGGATGCCGTAGTGGGTACCCATGTTGTAAATACCGGTGACAGTCTTGTCGGTGATAGGAATCTCCATCTGCTGCAGCTGCTCCAAAAACGCCTGCTGCATCTGCATACCGGACACAGCGGGAAGGCCGGGATAATTGCGGATCTGCTCCGCCACACGGATCTTTTGGGAAAGACTCCGAGAGCCAAACAAAATAATGTCCTTTTTCAGTGCCTGCAGCGTCAGCGCCGCGGAAATACCGGCAGGGCCGGTGCCGATAATTGCGGTATCAAACATAGCCGATCTCCTCAATCACAAATAAATTGCCGTCGCAATCGCTGCAATAGCAGGTATCCCCACAGAAATCGATCATCTCCGGCTCATGGGGCATACCGTATTCCGCCGTGGCAACATAGCAAAGCTGCTGTTTCTTCTCAGGATCGATGATGCGGATTGCAGGTACATTTTTTCCATCATTGGTAAAGCCTTCCAGCGAGAAGATCATCCCCTTATGGACGCAGCCTCCCTGGACAAAGCGATGGTAGGCGCAATCAAAGGAAAACAGGATATCCTCTGCGTTCAGCACAACTTCTTTCCCCTGCGCAAGTGCGGGAAGCTCGAACGCGAAATAAGGTGTCACCTGGGCTTCATCCCGCATGGTAAAGCCATAGTAAATCCCCTTTTCCCGATCAATGAGAAAATTGCCGTAGGGACGGATATCGCCGCCTT
>JAZNLC010000229.1:0-20741 GCA_045578895.1 Faecousia sp.
GCGGTGTGCAGATGCACTGCGGCCTTCCTCAGGCCATGGATGCCAGGCAGACTCTGGTGGTCACCATGGAGCATCCCGGCGGCCTGGTGCTGAAGCTGTATTACACACTGTTTGACGATGTAATAACCCGCCGGACGGTGCTGGAAAACCATGGAGAGGCACCCATCAGCCTGCGCAAGTTGATGAGCTTCTGTGTGGACATCCCCGGAAGCTACGAGATCACCACCTTCGACGGCAGCTGGATCGCGGAAATGCGGCCCCATAAGGTCGCCGTAGGCCCGGGCCGTGTGGTCCATGACAGTACGGTAGGCTTTTCTTCCAACCGCCATCAGCCGGGCTTTCTGCTGTCCCGCCCGGATACCAACGAGGAGTACGGCGATGCTTATGGCTTCAACCTGGTATATTCCGGTAATCACTACGCTTCCTGCCAAAAGTCTTTCCAGGGCCTGACCCGCGTTATGCAGGGCATCAATCCTACGCAGTTCTCCAAAACGCTGGAAGCGGGGGAGTGCTTTGAAACACCGGAAGCAGTGATGAGCTGGTCGGATCAAGGCATGAATGGTTTGTCCCGGCGTTTGCACAGTTTTGTGAACCGCCATATCGTCCCCCAATACTGGCAGTTCCGGGAGCGTCCGGTGCTGTATAACGATTGGGAAGGCTGCATGTTTGACTTCAACCGGGCCAAATTGTTGGATCTGGCAGGCCGGGCTAAGAAGCTGGGCTGCGAGCTGTTTGTTTTGGATGATGGCTGGTTCGGCAAGCGCAATGATGATAAGGCCGGCTTGGGTGACTATGCGGTCAACCGCAAGAAGCTTCCCGGCGGCCTGAAGGCCCTGGCTGACCGGGTCAACGATCTTGGCATGGAATTCGGCCTGTGGTTTGAGCCGGAGGCGGTGAATCCCGACAGTGATCTGTACCGGGCGCATCCGGATTGGGCATTGACCGATGATCTGCCCCCGGTCTACGGCAGAAATGAATTGCTGCTGGATCTGACAAAGCCCGAAGTGCGGGATTATATCGTAGAAAATGTTTGCGCCGTTTTGGACAGTGCCAATATCACCTATGTCAAGTGGGACATGAACCGCAACTCCGTTGCATTGGGAGAGAAGGCACACGCGTATATTCTGGGATTATATGAGGTGCTGCGGCGGATTTTTGAACCCCGTCCGAAAATCTTGCTGGAAGGCTGCGCTTCCGGCGGCAATCGGTTTGATTTGGGCATGCTGTGCTTTGCGCCTCAGATCTGGTGCAGCGACGATACCGACCCCATCGAACGGTTGACCATTCAGCAGGGACTATCTTATCTGTATCCCCAATCCACTTTCGGTGCCCATGTTTCCGCCGCGCCCCATGCGCAGACTCTGCGCAATACACCCTTGTCCACGAGAGGCAATGTGTCCTTCTTTGGTGATTTGGGTTATGAACTGGATCTGAAGCATCTGCTGCCTACGGAAGAAAAAGAGATCGCCGCGCAGATCGCCTTCTATAAGCAATACCGCCGTATTTTCCAGTTTGGCACCTTCAGCCGCTTGCGGGCGGAAGAAGGGGTCGCCTGGCAGGTCAGCGGCGGCAATACCCACCTGGCAGGTCTGTTCCATAAGCTGCAGCACGCCGCACCCGGCTATGAGCAGCTTCGTATGACCGGTCTGGAAGCAGATAAACGCTACAACCTGGTCAGCAGAGAGCAGCTGCTCCGGGTGGGCATGTTCGGCAGCCTGGTCAAGCATATCGCGCCGGTGGAACTGAATCCCAACGGATTTGTGCTGAGAACTGCGGACAGACTTTATCCGATGGCCGACGGTGTGGAAAAAATGACAGCTTCCGGCGGCGCGCTGATGTCCGGTGTAATGCTGTCTCCCCGATTCCTGGGAACCGGCTATCATAAGGACGGTCGCAACCAGGGCGACTTCTGCTCCAATGTGTATGTGGTAGAAAAATGCGAATAATGAGAAATTCCCGGCCGTTTGGCCGGGAATTTTGTTGTGCAAAAGGTGTAATATCTTGCGGGGCAACCAATAGTTGCGCAATACTTGGTAGACAAAAGCGTGTTATGCATTATAATAAAGACAAGAAGAGAGGTGTTAACATGTCTGTAGGTCAAAAAATACGCGAGCTAAGAAAGATGAAAGGCCTGACTCAAGAGGCGGTCGCATCTGCTCTTGAAGTAAGCAGACAAGCTGTCGCAAAATGGGAATCGGATCAGAGCTATCCCAGTACAGAGAATCTTTTAAAGCTTAAGGATTTGTTCGAAGTGTCTTTAGAAGAAATGATAGATTTGAAGCAAACACAAACTTCTGTATTGGAGGAATATGCTTGTCAAAAGCTGGAAAAAGAAAGAGACCATGAGGAAAAAAAGAAGATCATGGTACGAAAAGCAAAAGAAATTCTACTGATACTTATTGCGTATATAGCAATATATTGTGTTTGTTATATTATTTTCTATCTTGCAGGGACGAAAAATTACATTTGGAGTTGGATGAATCGATACCATGTATTGTTAATCAGCTCTTTGTTGTCGGCACTCTTGTTTTTACTGAAGAAAAAATACATGTCTTTGGCTTTATTGATTGGTACTGTGGTATCAATATTTGTTAGCAATTTTAGTGGAGGTGTTTCTGTAAAGAATTCCGTTATTGGTTTTAATGTTGGCAGGATATATTATTTAGTTTCAATTTGTGTGGCTACCATGATCGGATACATCCTAGAATGTGGAATACTGAGTCCTGTAAAAAAAGGATCACAGCTAAAGGATAAATGGAATCGAAGATTGGGTTTAATAATTGTCTTAATCTGCGTATTTGTAAGCATTTTTACGGTTCGCACTTTAAGATACAAAACAGCTGCGGAATATGGATATCAGCAAGGGTATCAAGCGGGCAGCGCAGACGCGAAAAACAATCGAATGAAGGACTCACGATTAAAAGAGCAGTATTTCCCGGAAGAATATACATTCGGTTCAAAAGCGTTCAAGGGATATGCAATATACTGGCCAGAGGGATATGACGCAGGATACACTGATGAAAGGGAGTGATATAAAGATTTTTGTTTTCCAAAATTCATCTACATATCAAAGAAAGGCGGTATAAACATGAAAAGAGTTTTTTCTATTCTCCTCTCCTTATCTCTTCTCTTAAGCTCGATGACAATGGATGCTTATGCTGAAAACATAGAATCTCGCTTATATTCAGACGATTATCTTAGTAATGTGTTTTCACAAATGAGTGATTCAAGTAAATCCTATGGAAAAACTGTAGACTCTATTGCAATTATCCGAGCAAGATATTTGTATGATTTTGCAAATTGTCCTATAGCGGTATTGTACGAGTTTTCGCCGAAAGGATATGCAATCTATGATTTTGAGACATCTATTGTTTTGGAATATTCCAAAGACGATAATCATCCGTTTTATGTTGAAACGGATAAAGTCTATTACTACAATGGTGTATTTGAATACTATATTGCAGAAGATGATGTTTTTGTGAATCTCGCTACAGGAGCAATTGCGGATACTAGTAAAAACTACGGTCGCAGCAATTTCTATCATCCGACGGAATCTTCTATGAACTCAAAATTAGAAATGCGTGCGACTGAAAATCCTGTCTACTTAGCTAACTCGACAAGGTTTTATAACTGCAATCGCCAGAGCAATTATGGGTATTTTTACCCAGGCTTTACAGAAGAAGAAATCGCGGACATTCCCGGTGTATGTGGTTCTGTAGCTTGTGCCATTATGGTTGCGTATTATGATGATTATAAATCTTCTTTAGCTGGCACTGGAGATTTTGCGACAGATTGGAAAAAAACGGGCGGCTCTGCAAGCTCGGGTACATATGGGATAGATTTGGTGAAGGAATTCGTTCCACTTGTTGAACTGAACGGAAATGGTTCGATTTTTCTAAACCCGGGTATGGCAGCGTATTTGAATAGTCATGGCATCAGTGGTGGCTGTTCTCTAGGTATACTTACGGTCTACCAACAGACAAAAAATGCAATAGGCCCTAATGGTGACGGTGTCCCGCTAATTATTGGCACAAGTAATCATTACTGTGTAGCCATTGGTTATAAAAATATAGATGGTAAAAAGATTTTTGTAAATACAGGTTGGGGATACTCTATGTGGATTGATGCCAGTACGGTGGTGAGTACGTGGACCATGTTCTTCAATTAAGTAATAGTATGTCCTTGTTTTGTAGAGACAAGAAAAAGATGATATCCTAGCAAAAGTGATGGATGTAAGAAAAAGATATAAAAAGGATGGCTGCAAATAGGGCGACTTCTGCTCCAATGTCTACGTGGTAGAAAAATGTGAATAAAACAGAAATTCCCGGTCTTCGGATCGGGAATTTTGTTATGCAAGCTCGCTGTGCAGAATCTTTACAATTTTGCAGCTGTTAAGACAGATGCCCGTATTGTTGCTGTGGTAGTAGGCAAGCAGGAAATAATCGCTGCCATCTATGATCGCGGGGTAGCAATAACCGTTGCTTCTGTCGTCTTCAATATAGAACATCCGCTCTTTGGTAAATGTTTGACCCCGGTCATCACTGACAGCACAGACATAAGGTGTTCTGCCCCAAGGCTCACTGGCGGGACGACCGTTGTAGTTGGGTTCGGGATTGAAGATGGCTACAGTATAAGGGCCTGCGTCTTTTACCAACATGGGGGAAGTGGGGGAGGAGAAGAAATAGTTGGGGCCGGGGACAGACCAGGTCAGGCCATCATCTTCCGAGAAGCACTGGAACTGGCAGCCAAGGCCGGTGCGGATGTAGCACCAAAGCTTGCCGTATTCATACTGGTAAAGACCCGGTTCCTGATAGGCGATATGGTCAGTGGGAAAGGGCATTTGCAGTTCCTGGGCGGTTTTATGCCAGGTATAGCCGTCATCGTCGGAATAGAAAAAATTCAGCGCGCCGGGAGCCAGCTGGCTGGTCTGTTTGCAAAGTCCGTGGCGGGCCGCCGCGTAAAGGATCCGGCCACTTTGCAGCCGCAGAACCCGGTCATTGTTGAGAACATAGTAGTCAGAATCTTTATACGCTCCCATACAGTTGATGGGCTCGCTCCAGGTTTTCCCTTCATCGCCGGAACGGATCAGATAGTTATTATCCGTGCCATCCAAGTTCTTGAAAATGTAGAAAGCGCCGATATCACCGTTACCCATCCGCAGGAAGGAAAGACTCATAACATTTTTGCTGTTTTCCGGCTTTTCCAGGATCACATGTTTTTCGCCCCAGGTCTCACCCTCGTCATGGGAGATAACCGCACTGATGCGGGCATCGGCATGGTCATTCCAGCTGGTGCCGATATACTCGGTATAGCCAAAGAGAATAGCGCCATCTTTCAAACGAATGAAGGAACCTTCTCCGTTGCGGGGATTACCTTCCCCGGTGGATAAAAAGAGAACTTCTCTGCCAATCTTTTTCATGCGCTTACCTCCCAATGCAGCTGTAAAGCACATTGCGCACCCGGGGCAGATAGTATTCTTCTTGGGGATTGAGCATGTGGTGGGCGTAGAACATGGACACATTGTGCCTGGTGTCCAAAATTACACAGCCGCCTGCGGCACCGGCCCATCCAAATTCACCCAGCTCTCCGGTAGAGCCGGACCGTGCTTTATCGATCAGAGTTCTTACACCCAAACCGTATCCGTAGCCCCGGTACTGGGGCCAGCTGAATTCCTTGAGCAGAGCATCGCTCAGTTGGTTTTCCTTCATCAGCGCCACAGTGCCTGGGCTGAGGATGCGGTTTCCGTTGTGACCCATGCCGTGGTTGGCAAGGGCAGCGCAGAACTTTGCATAGTCACTGACAGTGGTGGTAATACCGGCACCGCCGCTGTCGTATTCACTGCCGAAGACCAGGTGATTGTTCTTTCTGGTCAGCACGATGCGGCCATCTGTCTGCCGTACTGCGCCGGATTGCAGCGCCACGACATCGGTCTCCGGGCTGTTGTCATAGCGGTAGAGTTGCGCCATACGGGATTGTATTGCTTCGTTGTGATAAACGGCATCTATTTCCAGAGGATCAAAGATATTGTCTTTCATATAATCCCGGAACTTCTTGCCGGAAATGACCTCTACCACAGCAGCCAGCACATCGTGGGATAGGCTGTACTGCCAATGCTCACCAGGCTCAAAATCCAGAGGTTCCTCAGCAAGACACTTGATAACCGTTAAGGTATCCATTTTGCCATCCGTCAGGGAATATGCCTTACCAAAAGCAGGCACACTGCAGTTATAATTCAACCCGGAGGTCATAGTAAACAGGCGGCGCATGGTAATGGGATTTTTCGCTTTGCGCTGTGTACCATCGGGGTATTTGACGGTCATATCCCGGAATTCCGGAATGAATTCATACAGGGGATCGTCCAAAAGGAAGTACCCCTGTTCGTACAGCTGCAGTGCAGCGGTAACGGTGGCGGGTTTCGAGCAGGAGTAGATATTGACCATGTGGTCAGCGGTCATGGGTTCCTTCGTGTCCAGATCGGCGAAGCCGGACTGATAGGAAAAAACCTCTTTGCCATCCAGATAGACCTTTGCGGCATTGCCGGGGACCCTCCAGCCGGTCAACCTATCCATTAAGCTACGCATGGAATCAAAGTTCATAGGATCATCCCTTTCTCCATGGACAGTAGTATAAAACAGCCGAAGCGGATGCTTCGGCTGTTTTGGCACCCCCGGCGAGACTCGAACTCACTACCTTGCGCTTAGGAGGCGCACGCTCTATCCAGGTGAGCTACGGGGGCATATTTACCATAGCATTGTAACGAAAAAAGACGGTTCTGTCAATTGATTCCGGAGATTTTTTGTGGAGCGGAGAATTCTTTTCGGTGGAAAATTTGGTTTCCTACTTTACAGAATGCTATGTTTCGGCTATAATACTATGGACTATGTAAACTTTTAAGGAAATGAGAGATCCATCCATGAATATCGAATTTGATGTATATAAGCAGAAGCTGAATGAAATCAGGCCTGCGCTGGAAGGCCTTGCGGATTCTTTGAATATTGAAGGTTTGCGCAATGAGCTGGAGCGCCTGCATGCCATGCAGGAAGCCCCCGGCTTTTGGGACAATCCCGAAAAGAGCCAGCAGATCGTAATGAAGACCAAGCAGACGGAAACCAAGCTGGAAAACTATCAGAACATGCTCTCTTCCTGGGACGATCTGATGACTATTTGCGAAATGGCCGCGGAAGAAGATGATGATTCCATGCTGCCGGAGCTGAAAGAAGGCTTTGAACAGCTCAGCGCTGATATGGAGACCTGCCGCCTGCAGACCCTGCTCACCGGCAACTACGACCGCAACAACGCACTGGTTTCCTTCCAGGCAGGTGCCGGCGGTACAGAGGCTCAGGACTGGTGCCAAATGCTCTACCGCATGTATACCCGCTGGGCAGAAGCCCACGGTTTTACCTACAAGATCATGGACTACCAGGAAGGTGACGAAGCTGGCCTGAAATCCGCAGATATTGTCATCGAGGGCGAGAATGCCTACGGTTTCCTGAAGGGCGAGAACGGTGTTCACCGCCTGGTCCGTGTGTCTCCCTTTGATGCCAATGCCCGCCGCCAGACTTCTTTCTCCGCCATCGAAGTCATCCCCGAGATTGAAGACGACAGCGAGGACTTTGAGATTCGTCCCGAAGATTATGAAATGCAGGTGTTTCGCTCCTCCGGTGCCGGCGGCCAGCACATCAACAAGACTTCCTCTGCCGTTCGTCTGATCCATAAGTCCGGCATTGTGGTCTCCTGCCAGACTGAGCGAAGCCAGTTCCAGAACAAGGAAACCTGCCTGCGGATGCTGCGCTCCAAACTGGTGGAAATCCGTGAGCGGGAACATTTGGATAAGATCTCCGATATCAAGGGTGTGCAGAAGAAGATCGAGTGGGGTAGTCAGATCCGTAACTATGTGTTCATGCCCTATACCCTGGTCAAGGATACCCGTACCGGCTGCGAAACATCCAATGTAAATGCAGTTATGGATGGCGCGCTGGATCCCTTTATCAACGCCTATCTGACCTGTGCCGCTACCGGCAACTGGGTCACAAAATAAAAAGTAAATAAATATCGAATAATACTTGCAATTTACCGTTTGCTGTGCTACAATGGCTTGGCTAATGTGCAGATATTGCGCTATCATGTGATTTTTCAGTTCGCTGACCGCGATGAAGCGGCTGCTGAGCGGCAAGCGGAGGGAGGTAAATACAATGGAAATTGCTCTGATCGTTCTTGAGGTTTTGGTGAGCTTGGCTTTGATCGTCATCGTTCTGCTTCAGTCCGGTAAGGAGGCTGGCATGGGCGCTCTGTCCGGCAACTCTGAGACTTACCTGGGTAAGGGTAAGGCTGAAAGCCTGGATAAGAAGCTGGCTTCTGCTACCAAGTGGGTTGCCCTGGCTTGGGTCCTGCTGACTCTGGTTCTGAGCTTCTTCTAAGAAAGTTTATGTGACCACGGGCTTGTCCCGTGGTCTTTTTCTTTTCTGATTTACGGGATGCTTACCTAGACTTTTGACTATCGGTGTGGTATGATAAGCAAAAACTCAAGAAGGAGTATTTTTATGGAAGCAATCAAGCTGGCAGGCTTGCAGCCTGCGTCTGTTTTTGGCTATTTTGAGAAATTGTGTTCCATGCCTCACGGCAGCGGTAACACGAAAATCATCAGTGATTATCTGGTATCCTTTGCGCAGGAACAGGGGATCCGCTATATCCAGGATGAACTGAACAATGTGATCTTCTTCCAGGAAGGCACCTGCGGCTATGAAGATCATGCGCCTGTGGTGCTCCAGGGTCACATGGATATGGTCTGCGAAAAGGATGCGGACTGCCCCATCGACATGGAAAAGGAGGGGCTGGACATTGCCCATGACGGTCAGTGTGTCTACGCAAAGGGCACAACTTTGGGTGGTGACAACTGCATTGCGGTGGCCTATGCTCTGGCACTGCTGGCAGATAAGACGATCCCCCATCCCCCTTTGGAAGTTGTGATTACTGTTGATGAAGAGACCGGCATGTACGGCGCTGCGGGCATTGATCTTTCCATGCTGAAGGGCAGAACCCTCATTAATATGGACTCCGAGGACGAGGGCGTTTTTACCGTTTCCTGCGCAGGCGGCGCAAGAGGCACCATCCGGCTGCCCGTAGAGCGCCATGCAGTGTATGGCCCTTGTGTCCGGCTGACGGTCGAGGGCCTGCAGGGCGGTCACTCCGGTGTTGAAATTCATAAAAACCGTGCCAATGCCAATAAGGTCATGGGTGAGCTGCTGGGCAGAATTCAGAAGCTGATGCCCCTTTGCATTACCAAACTCTCCGGCGGTGCCAAGGACAATGCCATTCCCCGTTCCTGCCAGGTGACGATGGTCGCCATGGGCATGTATATCGAGCGGATCAACGATATTGCGGCGGAACTGGAAAAAGAAATTCGTGAGCAGTATGATGAGCCGGAAGTGAAGATCTACGGCGACGATGTAGATGCTTTGGGCGGCAATGCCCTAACGACTCAGGACAGCGCAAAAGTCATCGCTCTGCTTTGTGCCGCACCCAACGGTGTGCAGACCTGGAGCGAGGACATTGCCGGCCTGGTGCAGACCAGCCTGAATCTGGGTGTTGTAAAGCTGGATGATTCCCTGCGGATGACCTTTGCTGTGCGCAGCTCCGTCAATCAGGAGAAGCAGGATCTGCTGGACCGCCTGGCCGAACTGGCAAAGTTCCACGATGCTCAGTACAGTGAGGCCGGCAACTATCCTGCATGGGAGTATAAGAAAGACTCTCTCCTGCGGCAGACCATGGTTTCTACTTTCAAACGGATGTTTAACAAGGAGCCGGAAGTGGTAGCGATCCATGCCGGCCTGGAATGCGGCCTGCTCAGCGAGAAGCTGCCCGGCCTGGACTGCGTTTCCATCGGCCCTGATATGCACGATATCCACACCAGCCGTGAAAAGCTGGAGATCGAATCCACCCGCAGAACCTGGGAGTTCCTGCTGCAGGTTCTGAAAGCACTGTAAGAACATTTGTGACCCGCCGGTACCGGCGGGTCATTTCTTTGCAATGAGCCCCCGCAGCCAAAGAAGATCCGCTTTGGAGACGACACCGAACAGCACCAGCAGGCTGCCGCCGAGACCCAAAAACGCGCCGATTCTGCCTGGAATACCCCTGACAAAAGAAGCGCCGAATACACCCGCCAGGGCTGCAGCACAGGCAAATGCCGGAACATGGAAAGGAATGCGGATCGTTGTGATCTTCAGCAGTCTGCGAAGGCTTAAAATAAAGTTGATCAAGTGGGTGATAAGAAAACTGAAGAAATATCCGTCCATTCCGTAGTGGGGCAGCAGCAGAAACAGCAACACAACATCCATGGAAGAGGTGAGGATATTATACCGGACACTGGCAGTCTGCTGCCCTAAGCCCTTGATCATGGCATCGACGATGGCATCGCAGTACAGCATGGGGATCAAAACGCTGTAAAGACGAAGCTGATTTCCGGCATGGGTGCTGCCGTACAAAGCTTGGCATAAAGGATTTGCAATCAAATGCATAACACCGCTGCACATACAACCATACAGCATGGCGATCTTTAAACTTCGTTTTACCAGATACCGGATACGAAGATTGCTGCCGGCGGCATTGCACCGTGCCAGTTCCGGGATCAGCAGTTCCGCCAAAGCAAAGAGAATCGCTGCCGGGAACATCAGTACAGGGAACACCATACCGCATACCGTACCAAAGGCAGCCAGAGGTGTCACTTCCCCCTGGTAAAGAGCAAGGCGCTTTGGCACCATGAGATTTTCTGTGGTAGAGATACCAGCTTTCAAATTGTCTGCCAGCGCCAGGGGGAGAGCCGTGCGCAGAAGCCGGGACGTTACCGAAATTCTTGGGCCTTTGTGCGGTTTTTCCCGCATGCGTAAGATCCAAAGACATACCAGTGTGAAGCAGGCGCTGATACCGCTGCCTAAAACTACCGATTGGCATGCCCGTTCGGGATTTGACCCGGCCCATAGGTGCAGTGCCAGCATAGCAACGATCATATAGCAAAGCTGCTCAAAGATCTCAACGATGGCCAGCGTGCCGATGCGGTTGGCGGCGGTAAAGTAGCCGGTCATACAGCCGCACAGACATGTCAATGGCAGAAAGAACGCAAACAAGCGAATGCTGCCGATGGTATGTATATTGCCGATCCAATGCCGGGCGATGGCAGGGGCAAAGGCGTGCAGAAGGAAAGCAACGGTGCCGCTGAAAAGAAGGCTGTAGGCAAAACAGCCGTATAGGACCCAGGAGACATTCTGTGGGCGCTGCTTGCCCAGTTCTTCCGCTGTCAGGTACATGGTGGCGGTGCGGACACCGGCGATTCCTGCTGTCATAGCAAGACCACCGACACTCATCACAAGCTGCAGTAAGCCAACACCCTCCGGGCCGATCCGGGAGGAGATATGGACCTGAAAGGAGGTGGATACCAGCCGCAGCAGCAGATTTACCGCTGTGAGCATCAGGGCACTATAGAAGATCGGCAGTTTCCGAGACAAAAGAATCCCCCCTTGTCCTCACTGTATGGGGACAACGGGGGGATTATTCTTAGATTGCTGTACACCACATGGACAGAGGGCATTCACCGCATTTGGGATTGCGGGCGGTACAGACTTCCCGTCCGAACAGAACGATCCGGTGGCAGAAGTCACTGCTTTCTTCCGGCGGGAGGATCGCTCTGAGCTGGGTCTCTACCTTCTCCGGCTCCTTGCCCTGGGATAGGCCCAACCGCCCGCAGATACGGATGCAGTGGGTATCACAGACCACACTGCCCGGCTCTTTATAAAGATCGCCCAGCAACAGATTCGCGGTCTTGCGGCCAACACCGGGCAGCTCCAAAAGCGCGTCCATTGTGCCCGGAACCTTGCCGCCGTGCTTGCTTAGCAGCATCTGACATGCCAACACGATATCTCTTGCCTTGTGCTTGTAGAAGCCACAGGAATGGACCAGTTCTTCAATGTGCTCAATGGGCGCGGCTGCCATGGCTTCCAGGGTGGGATAAGCGGCGAAAAGGGCAGGGGTGATCAAATTCACCCGGGCATCGGTACACTGGGCAGAAAGGCGCACAGCGATCATCAGCTCATAATCCTTTTCGTAATGCAATGCGCAGGCGGGGTCGGGATATTTTTCTTTCAGGATCTCAATGATCGACAGAACTTTTTCATCCATGGTTTTCGCCTCCTTGTGTGCCCATTCTACCATAAACCGACCCATAAGAAAAGAAGTTTTTCTTTCCAATCACAAAAACGCGACTGTGAGGATATGATGGCATAGAAAATGCTTGGAGGGATCGCTATGGAGACCGGATTGCACTGTGTCCGCCCGGGGACAGTGGCGGTAGTGACGAGGATCAATACGGAAGAAGCACTGCGCCGACGGCTGAAGGCGTTTGGTCTGATACCGGGAACGAAGGTGCGCTGCTGTTACCGCTGTCCCTGGGGAGACTTGACGGCGCTGGAGCTGCGGGGCAGTGTGCTGGCCCTGCGCACGGAAGACCTGAGAAAGATTTGGGTGCGGTGCCAATGAAGGATGCGGTAAAGCAAAAGATAACGGTAGCGCTGGCGGGAAATCCCAATGTAGGAAAAAGCACGCTGTTCAACGCCCTTACGGGGATGAATCAGCACACGGGCAACTGGCCCGGGAAAACCGTTGGGATCGCCCGGGGAAAAAGGAAGCTGGAAGACCGGGAACTCCTCATCGTCGACCTGCCCGGTACATATACATTGGACGGCGGAAGCCAGGATGAACAGGTTGCTGCCGAATACATCCGCTCTGAGGAGGCCGATTGCGTCGTCGCGGTATGTGACGGGAGCTGCCTGGAGCGGTCGCTGATTCTGGTATTGCAGATCCTGAGTCAGGGAAGACCTACAGTGGTTTGCGTGAATCTCATGGATGAGGCCGAAGACCGTGGCATCCGGGTGGATATCCCGCTGCTGTCCCGGTACTTGGGTGTACCGGTGGTACCGACAGCTGCGGGGAAGAACCGGGGAATCCATACACTTTTAGAGCAGATCCTGCTGGCTTCACCCTGTCAAAACGCAGAAATTGGAGACCCGGTGGAAATGGCGGAAAAAATCGCCCGGGCCTGCGTCACCTATAAAGCAGGGAAAGATCAAAACTGGCGCCGGGTGCTGGACCGTTTTCTTACCAGCCGGCGGCATGGAATCCCGGTGATGCTGGGTCTGCTGCTTTTGATCGTGTGGCTGACAGTATGGGGGGCCAATGATCTGTCCCGGATACTGGAAGGCTTGTTCCATATGATCTACCGGTGGTTGCTGCCGCTGAAAGGTTACTTGCCCTGGTGGTTGGGCGGGATCTTGCTGGACGGGGTCTATGTAACAGCCGGCCGTGTGATCTCTGTGATGCTGCCGCCTATGGCTATCTTTTTTCCGCTCTTTACACTGCTGGAAGATATGGGCTATTTACCCCGGATGGCCTTTTTGATGGATCACTGCATGCACTGCTGCGGTGGCTGTGGAAAACAGGCGCTGACTATGTGTATGGGACTGGGGTGTAACGCCGTAGGTGTGATGGGGTGCAGGATCATCGATTCTCCCCGGGAACGCCTGGCCGCCATTTTAACCAATGCTATGATCCCTTGCAATGGGCGCTTCCCAACCCTGATTGTCCTGGGAAGTTTATTTTTCCCGAATGTGGGTGGGGCATGTTTGGTGGCGGCTTGCGTGGCTTTGGGGATGGTGGGAGCGATGGGTGTTTCCGGTTTGCTGAATAAAACCTTTTTAAAAGGGGAGAGCAGCGTATTCTTTCTGGAGATCCCGCCTTTCCGCCGTCCCCGGCTTGGACAGATCCTGGTACGGTCTCTGTTAGACCGTACCGTAAAAATAGCTCTGCGTGCGCTGTATGTGGCGGTTCCTGCCGGGGCGGTGCTTTGGATCCTGGGCAATACCGGGATGCTTGGGGAACTGGCGGCGTTTTTGGAGCCGGCAGGCAGGTTTTTAGGAATGAATGGAGTAATCCTGCTGGCCTTCGTCTTTTCGCTTCCGGCCAATGAACTGCTGATCCCGGTGATCATCATGACGGTTACCGGGGCGGGCAGCTTGGCCGGTATTACGGATGGCAGCAGTGCGCTGCTGATCAGCAGCGGGATCACCTGGCAGATGGCCCTGTGCACCATGGTGTTTACACTGTTTCACTGGCCCTGCGCCACCACACTGATGACAGTTCAAAAAGAAACGGGAAGTATGAAAAAAACAGCGGCGGCATTTTTACTGCCGACCGCTGTGGGAATCGGATTATGCGTCATACTCCGCTTCATCCTGCACTAACTCTGCGGAGAGAGCGGAAATCTCATAGGCTGTGCGCTCCAGGGGGCCGTCCTCCGTAAGCTTGGTGTAGATGCGGCTTTGAAGCCTGCCGCAGATCCGCAGTTTGTCCCGCACATGGCAGGCAGAAACCTCCTGGGCGGTGCGTCCCCAAAGAATGCAGGGCAGGTAATCCGCCCGGCGAAAGGCCCGGGGAATCGCCAACATCACATCGCAGATCTCCCGGCCCAAGGGAGTACGGCGGTAAGTAGGAAGCTTACAGATGGGACCTTCCAAAATACAGTCATTGACGGGAGGCCCGTCCTCAACGCATACGGTGGCGGCAAATACAAAGACCAACAACCGACGCACGCTGTCCGAACGGTGATTATGGGAGCGGATTTGCCCGGTGACGGTGATCATCTCCCCAGCGCATGGGTCCAGATCCTGAAGCAGGCGTTCCTCCGCGATTACCGGCAGGATGTCCGCGGTCCCTGAAAGCCGCGGTACTTCCAAAAAGAAATGAAAAAAACGCCGCCCATGGTTTTCGTGAGAGAATTTGGGCAGCTCCGTTAGGGAACCTCTGAGCGTAATGAAATTTGTGGTATGTTCCATAGTTGCACCTCGATCCAACATTGTATGGAACATCCTATGTGAAAAGCCCGCCGGGAATTCCCGGCGGACATATCTTTTTACAGGCCCATTTCTTTCTTGACTTCGCCGAAGCAGCGGATTGCAAAATCCAGATCATCCTTGGTGTGACCGGCGGAAATCTGTGTGCGGATACGGTCACGCTCCTTGGGAACGACGGGGTAGCAGAAGGCTACCACATAGACACCTTTTTCCAGCATGCGGCGGGCAAATTCGTGGGCTACTTTGGGATCGTATAGCATCACGGGAACGATGGGGTGCTCACCGGGCAGCAGGTCGAAGCCCAGCTTCTCCATGCCGGCCCGGAAATAACGGGCATTTTCGTGAACCTTGTCCCGAAGAGCGGTGGATTCTTCCAGCAGTTCGATGGTGCGGATTGTGGCGGCGCAGAGGGCAGGGGCAACGGTGTTGGAAAACAGATAGGGACGGCTGCGCTGGCGCAGCAGGTCTACGATAGGCTGACGGGCAGCGGTATAGCCGCCGGAAGCGCCGCCCAAAGCCTTACCGAAGGTGCCGGTGATGATATCCACCCGGTCCATGACACCGCAGTGCTCAGGGGTGCCTCTGCCGTGCTCGCCCATGAAGCCAACAGCGTGGCTGTCATCCACCATGACCAGGGCATCAAACGCATCAGCCAGGTCACAGATGGCACTCAGATTGGCGATGTAGCCGTCCATGGAGAAGACACCGTCGGTAGCGATAAGGAGCTTCTTGCAGCCGCTCTGCTTGGCATCTTCCAGGCAGCGGCGGAGATCTTCCATGTTATTATTCTTATAGCGGTAGCGCTTAGCTTTGCACAGGCGCACACCGTCGATGATGGATGCGTGGTTCAGCTCATCGGAGATGACCGCATCCTCAGCGCCCAACAGTGTCTCAAACAGGCCGCCGTTGGCATCAAAGCAGGAGGAGTAGAGAATGGCATCATCCATGCCCACAAAGCCGGAGATCTTCTTTTCCAAAGCCTTGTGGATTTCCTGCGTGCCGCAGATAAAGCGTACGGAGGAAAGACCGAAGCCCCAGTTGTCATAGCTTTCTTTGGCAGCGGCGATCAGTTCGGGATGGTTACTCAGACCCAGGTAGTTATTGGCGCACATATTCACAACACCGTTTGCCTTGGTGGTATCGATGCGGGAACGCTGGGGAGTGGTGATGATGCGCTCTTCCCGCCAGGTACCGGCTTCCCGGATGGCTTCCAGTTCCTGGTTGATGGCAGTCAATGCAGATTTCATGATTAGTCCTCCTTGGTTGTCCAATCCAATACAACTTTACCGGAATTGCCGCTGAGCATCGCGTCAAAACCCAGCTGGAAGTCGGTGTAATGGAAACGGTGTGTAATGATGGGGGTCACATCCAAGCCGCCTTGGACCATGTAGCTCATTTGGTGCCAGTTGTCCATCTTGCGACCGTAGATACCCTGTAGCGTCAGTCCTTTGCCGATAATGTAGTTCATATCCACAGGCACCGGCTTGTTGCCCAGACCCAGCAGGCTGATCTTACCGCCGGTACGCATAACGCTGAGCATCTGATTAAAGGCGTGGCCGTTGCCGCTCATTTCCAGGCCAACATCGAAGCCTTCCACCAAACCCAGTTCCTTCATGACGGCGGTCAGGTCTTCCTTTGCGGTATTGACGGCTGCGTCGACACCCATCTTCCGGGCAAGCTCCAGACGATATTCGTTCAGATCGGTAATGACCACACGACGGGCACCGGCGAACTTACAGATACCTGCAGCCATGATGCCGATGGGGCCTGCACCGGTAACCAGCACATCTTCACCCACCAGATTCCACATCAGCGCGGTATGGGTGGCGTTGCCGAAAGCATCAAAGAAAGCAACAACTTCTTCGTCCAAAGATTCGTCGATCTTGATCACGTTACTGGCGGGAATCACCAGGTATTCAGCAAACGCACCGTTACGGTCAACGCCTACACCCTCGGTATCCTTGCACCACTGAATATTGCCGTTGTGGCAGTTGCGGCAGTGACCGCAGGTAATGTGGCCTTCGCCGCTGACCCGCTGGCCGATGGTAAAGCCGGTGACACCTTCACCCAAAGCGGCGATCTCACCTACATACTCATGGCCGATGGTCATGCCGGGCTTTACATGCTGGGCAGCCCAGTCGTTCCAGCAGTAGATATGGACATCAGAACCGCAGATGGCGGTCTTATGGATCTTGATCAGCACCTCGCCGGGACCGGCTACAGGTACGGGAACTTTTCTTAATTCCAGGCCGGGACCTGCCAGGGGTTTTACGATTGCATCCATTAGCTGTTTCATAATGGCCTCCGTATTTTTTATTATCCGATTTATTCTACCAAAATTGTTTGCTCATATCAATAGGAAACTGCTGTTCAGCGCTTCTTTTTTGAAGACACCGCCTTTTTTGGCGCAGCTTTTGGTGCAGGTTTTTTGGCCGGTACTCTGGAAGGCGCTTTGCCCTTGGCCGGAGCTTTGGGTGGGGGCGCGGTGGGTTTGCCCGTCCGTGGGGGAATGGCTCGAATCAGGCATTTCGGACCGGAACCGATGAGGTCTTCCCGGTGGGCGGCAATCAGGGCTTCCCGCACCAAATAATAATTCTTGGGATTGCGGTACTGGATCAGTGCCCGCTGCATAGCCTTTTCGTGGGGATCGGTGGGAACATACACCCGATCCATAGTACGGGGATCCAAACCTGTGTAATACATGACCGTAGAGAGGGTGGAGGGGGTAGGATAAAAGTCTTGCACCTGCTCCGGGTTGTAGCCCATTTCACGGATGTACTCGGCCAGCTCCACCGCTTCTTTCAGTGTAGAGCCGGGATGGCTGGACATCAGATAAGGGACGAGGTACTGGTTCATACCGTACTGCTTGTTGAGAGCAAAGTATTTATCCACAAAGCGGTTATACACAGCGTTGCGGGGCTTGCCCATCCTGTCAAGGACGGCATCGGATACATGCTCCGGTGCTACTTTTAACTGGCCGGAGATATGGTGCTGCACCAGTTCCTTAAAGAAGGTATCTTTCTTATCCGCCAGCAGGTAATCAAAGCGGATACCGCTGCGCACAAAGACCTTTTTCACTCCGGGGATCTTGCGCAATTTCCGAAGCAGGGCGATATAGTCGGAGTGGTCGGCCTTCATATTCTTGCAGGGGGTAGGATATAGGCACTGCCGCCCGCCGCAAGCGCCCTTACTTAGCTGCTTCTCACAAGCGGGGTGGCGGAAATTGGCGGTGGGGCCGCCTACATCATGGATATATCCCTTAAAATCTTTGTCCTTGACCATCACTTCCGCTTCAGCCAGGATGGATTCATGGCTGCGGGTCTGGATGATCCGGCCCTGGTGGAAAGTCAGGGCGCAGAAAGAACATGCGCCGAAGCAGCCACGGTTGCTGACCAGGCTGAATTTTACTTCCTCAATGGCAGGTACACCGCCGGCTTTGGCATAGCCGGGATGCCAGGTGCGGCAGTAGGGCAGGGCATAGACGGCATCCATTTCTTCCGTGGTCAAAGGCTTCTGTGGCGGGTTTTGCACTACAAATTCCTTGCCGTAAGGTTCTGCCAGCCGTTTGGCGGTGAAGGGATCACAGTTGCCGTACTGAATTTTAAAGGATTCCGCATACTTTCTCTTATTGCTTTTCAGTTCCTCAAAGGAAGGCAGTAAAATGGTGGGCAGGCTTTCATCCAGCTCTGCTGTTTTAAAGACGGTACCGTCGATATAGGTAATGTCTTTCACTTCCATACCGGAATTCAGCGCATCCGCGATTTCTACAATGCTCTTTTCACCCATGCCGTACATCAAAAGATCTGCTTGGCTGTCCAGCAGGATGGAACGCTTCATACTTTCGGTCCAGTAATCGTAATGACCCAAACGGCGCAAGGATGCTTCAATGCCGCCAATGAGGATGGGAACGTCCTTGTAGGTTTGGCGGATCAGATTACAGTATACGATAGTGGCATAGTCGGGCCGCTTGCCCATGACACCGCCGGGGGTGAAGGCATCGGTTTTGCGCTTATGCTTGGTAACGGAGTAGTGGTTTACCATGGAGTCCATGTTGCCGCCGCTGACCAAAAAGCCAAGCCGGGGGCGGCCGAAGATATCGATGGATTTGGGGTCTTTCCAGTTGGGCTGGGAGATGATGCCCACGGTATAGCCGGCATGCTCCAAAACGCGGCTGATGATGGCATGACCGAAGGAGGGGTGATCCACATACGCGTCGCCGATGACATAGACAAAGTCACACTGGGTCCAACCGCGGTCAATCATTTCTTTTTTGGTAATGGGAAGAAAGTTCATAAGAACCTCCGGAATTTATAAGTAATAGGGAAGCTGAGAGTCGAATCCGTCACAGCCCCGGGCATAGTAATTTTCCAAATGGTGGATGGTCTCGACAGCTTTGCACAGCGCTGCCTTGTCGGAATTGAACCCCTGATGGGCCTGGACATAAAAGTTTTCACTGCGGTCCATAGCGGCGGAGATGATCTGATAGGCTGCGGCTTCGTTTTCGTTTTCCACATCCTTTTGACCACGCAGGACCTGCGCCAAAGCGGCTTCACCGCAGAACGCATCCAAACCGATACCGAAGATCTTGCCGCTGTTGCAAAGCTTCAAGAGGGGTGCTTCCGGTGCAATCTCACCACGGGTCACATTGACAAATACCAGCCCGTCGGGGAAGCGGGAGAGATATTCTTCGGTGAAGTAGTTCCTGTTGTAAAGACGGGAGGCGGGATCTTTGGTATAGTTCATGGCGCAAATGATGATATCGGAATCTGTAGCTTCTTCGGGTGTAATGAAGCGTACAGTACCCTGATAGGCCTGATGCAACTCTTCTGCACGGATATCGACCGCATAGGTGTCGATCCCCAAACCGGAAACCATCTCGTAAATACGCTTGCCGATCTTTCCGCAGCCAAAGACGGTGGCTTTCAACCCGGTCAGCTCCTTAAAGGAGATACATTTGTCCCGCTCAAATAGGGCGGTATTGGCGGTATACTGATTCAAATTGCCGCAGACGCAGAACATCAGTTTGACAGCCGTTTCCGCTACAGCGTTGACGCAGTATTCTCGCAGGGATGTAATGTTGGCAGTTTTTGCCAAATGCTCAAAGTGATCATAGCCGGCAGAGCGGGAGATCACATTCTTTTTGCAGCCGGTATTCAGCCAGTTTTCCGGAAGTTTGGAATGCGTCTTGGTAGAAACAATATGGGGAAGGACTTCGCCCGGATGAGCGGACAGATATTCCTGCAGTGTCTCTGTGCCAATGTAATAGCAAAGGTCCTGGGGCAGCTTTCCTTCCTTTTTAGAAGCTTCCAGTGCTTCCGCCAGGTGATGCTTTTCTTCCCCCAATGCCTCGAAAAACAGAATATCGTATGCCATAGCCATACCTCCCCTTATAAACTGAATCTATTATAATCGGACAGTGGGAGAAAATCAAGGACAGATGATTCTATCTTTGCCTTGTTACCGGTTTGTGAAGCGACAAAAAAACTTTTATTTTTTCAAAAAAAGATGTTGACAAAAAGCATCCGCTGTGTTAATATATCCAAGCGTTGAGGGAAACCTCACAAAACAAAATATGGGCGAGTGGTGGAATTGGTAGACTCGCTAGATTCAGGTTCTAGTGTTCACTGCGGACGTGCGGGTTCAAGTCCCGCCTCGCCCACCATAGAAAAGACCTCAAATCGAAAGATTTGAGGTTTTTTTCTACCCATTTGCTTTACAGGAGAACTGTATGGATAGATTCATAAAAGGTTGTGCGCTGCTTTGCTGCATCGCTTTGCTGTTTGCTGGTTGTGGAAGACTGACAACGGATAATCAGAAACCGGAACAGGAACAAATAAATGAAACCGT
>JAZNLC010000230.1:0-12898 GCA_045578895.1 Faecousia sp.
GCCTTGTCGGGGTTGCCCATGTAAGTATACTGCCATGCGAAAATGAACTGCTGCAGAACCACATTGACGACGAAGCAGATCAGGAACCGGGCGATGATCACACGGGTGGCAGAAGGCTTGGCCCGGTACAGGCACAGGGCGTAGAACATGGTGCCGGCGATCTCCGTCAGCATGAAGGGCAGGAAATAGTCGCCGGTGGGGAAGATCATGAAGCCGATGGTATCGGAGATCATGGCCGCGGGGATCGCGAGCACAGGTCCGAAGATCATGGCACCCAGGGCGGTTGCCAAAGTAGCGGTCTGGATCGCCATCTGAGGTCCGATGTAGATCGCGAAGGGCTTCAGAGCAATGCGCAGGGCGATCATCAGTGCGGTGACCACCAGCATTTTGATATCCTTCAATTCGGCTGCGGCATCACGCCAGTAAGCCTTGGAGAAAGGATGGGGGTAGAGTGTTGTGGATTTTTGGATTCTTGCCATAATAATAACCTCCTGAATTCGGCAGATAGTTGGCTGAAACGACCCGAATCAACAAAAAATCCCCTGCGCAAAAGCACAAGGGAGTGTGGATACAAGGTATAATCGTATCAGCCCACATTCGTCGGACTGAGTACACCCAACAAAATGGAGGTGATCCAATTTTGGGCAGCGGGTGCGGAAGCCTCATCGCGGACAATGTCCTTCGTCTGCCACACAACTCCCCATTCCGGCAGCACTTCACGCGAGGTTTCCTACTCTGTTCGTGGTTATCATACACGAAAAGAAAGAAAATGTAAATCCCCTTTTTCAAATTTTGCCGCTATTTACAGCAGATGGGAGAAAGCTGTGGAGAAAAACCCGATCTGTTCAATCGGTTTTCGTGGGAATTCCCAGGAGACGGTGAATAAAATAGGCTTTACTATCACGCAAGGGGGAACGGGCAATGCAGTGCCAAAAGCTGAAAACATACATGGAGACCGGAAGGGTGGTGTTTCTGCCGGCAAGAGCGATCCAGCCAAATCCGGCACAGCCGAGAAAGGTGTTTCAGGAAGAGGCATTGGAAGAATTGGCCCAAAGTATCCACCGTCATGGGATCCTGCAGCCGCTTTCGGTGCGGCGGGTGGGTCTTACCTATGAGCTGATCGCCGGGGAGCGGCGGCTCCGGGCAGCAAAAATAGCAGGTCTCACAGAAATCCCCTGCATCATTATGAATATGGACGACAAGGAATCGGGTATGGCGGCACTGGTGGAGAACTTACAGCGGCAGGACCTGGATTTTATTGAAGAAGCCCGGGGGATCTCTCTTTTAATGCAGCAGTGGAATATGAGCCAGGAGCAGGCCGCCCGGGTCATTGGCAAGAGTCAAAGCGCCGTGGCCAACAAACTGCGGATCTTAAAGCACAGCCCGCCGGTTTTGGAAGCCCTGCGGGAGGGGAAATTAACGGAGCGCCATGGACGGGCACTGCTGAAGCTGGAGAGCGAGGAGACAAAACTGGTTGCCATCGCGCATATTGTCCGTTATCAAATGGGTGTTGCCCAGGCGGAGCAGTATATCGAATCTCTGGCGACCCAAAAGACCCCAAAGCAGCCGAAAGCCAATGTGGGGGCATTTCTCAACAGTTTAAATCATTCTTTGACCAAAATGCAGAAATTGGGTATCCCGGCAGTTTCCGAGCGCCGGGAAACAGCCAGCCAGATCGTACTGACCATTACCATACCAAAATGAGCCTGTCAACATGACAGGCTCATTTTCATTACAGTTCTCTGCCCAGCAGGAAGAATTTTCGGTCCGGATACCAAAGGATATCCTTGCCGTCCTGCTTGACATAGCAGCCGTACATGGTAGCACCGAACTGACCCAACTCCCGGCCCTCTTCTTCCGGAAGCTCCATATACACTTCATCGCTGCCCGCGGCAAACCGCACAGGCTGATGGCCACTGGGATCAAAATAGCCATAGACCTTACGGATGGGATTCCGAGGATACCAAATGGAATCGGAAACCACTCCGTGGAACAGCAGCACATATTTATTCTCTTCCAGCCGGTAGATGGGGCAGGGAGACAGAGGATGAACGATGGGGCTGCCATCATCAAAGCACATAGCTTCCGGTTGCCGCCAGGTGTGGCCCATGTCGTCAGACACGGTATAGTAGACACTGCCCCGGATATTGCGCAGTGTGCAGATCAGTCTGCCATCGGGCAGTTGGGCGATGGAAGGCTCCTGGGCGCAGGAACCGTTTTCTCCTTCCGGAACTGTAATACCCATTTTATCATCAGGCAGGTGGGTGATCTTCAGGTTACAGGGCAGGGGGTCTTCGTCCAGGTTTTCCAGCCGGGCAAAATAGATGTGGGAATCCTGCCGTTCGTAATCCTTGCTGAGATTGGTATACTTGGAATAACCAAAAAGATACTTGCCATCGGCGAAGCGGCGGGGTATCTGATAGCAGCAGTTATCCTGCACTTGGCCATGGCGGTCAAAGGGGGTTACCCGCAGAGGAACATCGTAGGATTCCGACCAACTGTCGCCAAAATCATCGGAGTAGACGCAGGAAAAAATACCGGTAATCTGACGGTCAAATTCCACCACTTCCACTTCCCGGTAGTAGAACAGGTAGATGCGGCCGGACTTGGAAACAGCGGGGAATGCCCAGTGGGCCTGCTTTTCTTTCTTGTCGGCGCTGGGCTTTGCGCCGATGACGAACCTGGCTTCGCTCCAGGTCTTGCCGCCGTCACGGCTCCGGCTCATCATAGCATGATTGTCACCGGCGCCTTCTACGGTGCTTTGGGTCCAGAAGGCGATGAGACCGCCGAACTGGGGATGATCCACCACATGCAGATGCACATTGTCACTCTCGTAGTCCTTGTGCTTGGGGATATACATCACATAATCGGGATTGGTAAATGTGATATGGCGATCCAGGATCTTTTGATCGTGCATAGTTAAGCCTCCTTGCGAAATGCCTGGTTAAAGTCGCTGAGCATAGCGGTAGCGCCGTTAAAGACCATGCCGCAATCGCTGCTTGTAAAGAACATGGTGTAGCCCATGTCGATCCACTGCTGAATGTGGTCGCAGTTCAGCGTGCCAGCGTAACCGCCGGTGAAAATGCCCGCAGGCTTGCCTGCGGCCTTCAAGACGCTGCCGATGCGGCGGTACAGTTCGATCATTTCTTTGTCACGCATCTGGCCCAGTTTGCCGATGGAGCCGGATAGATCGTTGGGACCGACGATGAATCCGTCGATGCCGTCAATAGCGGCGATTTCCTCCAAGTTGTTTACGGCATCAATATGCTCGATCTGAATAATGCGCTTGCACTCCCGGTAAGTAGAACGCACAAACTCCACCTGGGTGATGCGGCCATAGTCCAGCGCACGCAAGGGTCCATAACCGCGAATGCCCTCCGGGGGGAAGGTACAGGAGGCAACAGCCAATTTGGCATCTTCTACGGTGCGAATGAAGGGGAAAATCACGCCGTCAGCACCCATGTCAATCACGGGCTTGACCCGCACAGGATCGTTCCAGGGAACCCGCACCCATGCGGGTGTACCGCCGCTGCGGGCAGCCATCATGTTGTTCAGCAGGCTTTCGATGCCGATGGCACTGTGCTCCATATCCAACCACAGCACATCAAAACCGCACTGGGCGATCATTTCGGTAATGAGAGGACTGCCGCTGGTCAGTACAGTGCCGTAGAGCAGCTGGCCGGCAGCCATTTTCTTTTCCAGAGCGCGGTTCATTTCGTTCATTGGAATTCCTCCTGCGTAATTAGATAATTGTATTATAAATCACAGAATATCAATTACAATGAAGATTATTGCAAATAATATTGCGATTCTTGCAAAACTGTGTTAGGATACTTCCAGGAGTTGATGGCATGTTTGAATACTATCTGACAGCAGGAAGCTGCCATTTAAAATACGCCCAGGGAAGACCCGCCGTAATTGGAAGGGAATTTCACAGCTACGACGAGATCGTGCTGTTTTTGGCAGGCAATGCCCAGCTGATCTCCGAAAATATCCAGCTTCGGTTGACACCGGGAAGCATTGTTCTGATCCCAAAAGAGCAGTTCCATCAGTTTGTAGTGACGGACAGCCAACAGTACCTTCGCTGTATTTTGGGTTTTGAAGAGATCCCACACCTGCGGGAACTGATCCGGCAGACAATGACAGAGGTGACGGTGTTTCCGAACCCTTCCGAGCAGATGCTTTCTGTATTTCAAACACTGATCCAGGCGACCCGTGAGAAACTGACACCTACGGAGCAAACAGCGCTGCTCCAATCTGCCGTGGGCCAATTGCTGCTGGGACAAAAGTTGTCCGGCGGTGAGTCTATCCGCAAATATGTCACGGTATCGCCATTGACACAGAAAGCGCTGCACTATATTGACAGCAATCTGGCGGGAGAACTTCGGCTGGAAATGATTGCTCAGGCACTGGGCATATCGGTTTCTTCCCTATGTCACCGGTTCCGTAAAGAGATGAGCATTTCGGTCTATCGATATATTTCGGAAAAACGGTTGTCTGCGGTACGGCAATGTGTGCAGCAAGGGATGAACTTGGGTGTTGCTGCGGAGCGCTGCGGGTTTAAGGACTACTCCGGTTTTTTTCGGCTGTATAAGAGCTATTACGGAGAGGTTCCTTCCGCTGGGGTCAGAAGTACGGCAGAACGGCTGCGATAAAAACGCAAAATTGTTGGTTTTTCTTGCAATTGCGCGGATATCATATTATAATAGTTCCAAGTATACCCCGGAAAAAACAGGGAAGGAGGGCAGATCAATATGCAAAACGATTATGTAATTGAAATGCTCAATATCAGAAAAGAATTCCCCGGCATCGTTGCCAATGATGATATTACTCTGCAGCTGCGCCGCGGCGAGATCCACGCGCTGCTGGGTGAAAACGGTGCCGGTAAGTCCACCTTGATGAGCGTGCTGTTCGGCCTGTATCAGCCGGAACAGGGCGTGATCAAGAAAAACGGCGAGGTTGTTACCATCAATAATCCCAATGATGCGACAGCCTTGAACATCGGCATGGTCCACCAGCATTTTAAACTGGTCGATGTGTTTACCGTGCTGGATAACATCATTCTTGGCGCGGAGGATACCAAGATGGGCTTCCTGCAAAGAAAGGAAGCCCGGAAAAAGGTGCAGGCCATTTCCGAAAAATACAAGCTTCAGGTAGACCTGGATGCCAAGATCGAGGATATCAGTGTGGGCATGCAGCAGCGTACGGAAATTCTGAAGATGCTGTACCGGGACAACGAGATTTTGATCTTTGACGAGCCCACCGCTGTTTTGACCCCTCAGGAGATCGACGAGCTGATGGAGATCATGCGTGGCTTTGCCAAGGAGGGCAAGTCCATCCTGTTCATTACGCATAAACTAAACGAGATCATGGCCGTAGCTGACCGGGTAACGGTTTTGCGTAAAGGCAAGTATGTGGGCACCGTGGAAACCAAGGATACCAACAAGCAGGAATTGTCCAACATGATGGTTGGCCGTCCTGTGCAGCTGCAGGTCCAGAAGGATGAAGCCAAACCCGGCGACACCGTGCTGGATGTGAAGGGCTTGACCGTTCCCTCCAAGATCAGCAAAAAGGATGCCGTCAAAGATGTGTCTTTCTCTGTCCGTTCCGGTGAGATCGTATGCATTGCCGGTATTGACGGCAACGGCCAGAGCGAGCTTGTCTACGGCTTGACCGGCCTGGAAAAGGCAACCAAGGGTACAGTTACTCTCTGTGGCCAGGACATTTCCAAGTGCAGCATTCATAAGCGCAGTGCTGCGGGCATGAGCCACATTCCCGAGGATCGTCATAAACACGGCCTGGTGCTGGACGATACCCTGGAAAACAATATTGTCTTGCAGCGGTTTCATGAGCCTGCCTTCCAGAAATTCGGCTTTGTAAAGCAGGCGGCGGTCCGGGAATACGCGGAAAAGATCATCGGCCAGTACGATGTCCGCAGTGGCCAGGGCGCTGTGACCACCGCCCGGAGTATGTCCGGCGGTAACCAGCAGAAGGCCATTATCGGTCGTGAGATCGACCGGGAGAATCCCTTGTTGATCGCCGTTCAGCCTACCCGAGGCCTGGATGTAGGCGCTATCGAATATATCCACGGCCAGTTGGTTGCCCAGCGTGATGCGGGCAAGGCTGTGCTGCTGGTTTCTTTGGAACTGGACGAGGTTATGAACCTGTCTGACCGGATCCTGGTAATGTATGAGGGCGAGATCGTGGGCGAGCTGGATCCCAAGACCACCACGATCCAGGAGTTGGGCCTGTACATGGCAGGCGCCAAGCGGCAGGAAGGAGGCGAGCAGGCATGAAAAATACATTGCTGAATGCGTATCGCAAAGACGCGGCCCAGAAGGTTTTGGCATCTCTGCTCTCTATTGTGATCGGCCTTGCGGTAGGCGCGGTAGTCGTTGCCATCGTTGGCCTGACCAAGAAGAATATCGGTCTTGCCGGTACTTGGGATGGTGTGCGGATCATTTTCTTTGGTATCTTTGCCAAGGGTCGTAACGCGGCCGGTCAGTTGGCCTGGGGCTTTAATCCCCGGGCATGGGGCGATATGCTCTTCCGGGCAACCCCGGTGATTATGACCGGTCTGAGCGTGGCGGTTGCATTCAAAACCGGCCTGTTTAACATCGGCGCACCCGGTCAGTATCTGATGGGTACACTGGTGACCTTGGTAATTGCCCTGGGCATCCCCTCTTCCGCAGTACCCGCATGGCTGATTTGGATACTGGCGTTTGTGGGCGGCATGCTGGCAGGTGCGCTGTGGGGCGCAATTCCGGGCATTCTGAAGGCGTTCCTCAATATCAATGAAGTGTTGGCCTGCATTATGACCAACTGGCTGGCAGCCAACTTGGTCACATGGCTCTTTGACATCAGTAATTTCAAGAATGTGGCCGAAGGCACAAAGACCGGTTATATTTATAAGACCACCTTTAACGGTGTAGCAACATCTAAAATGGGTTTGGATAAACTCTTCCCCGAATCCCAGATTAACGGCGGTATTCTCATCGCGATTGTCTTTGCGGTGATCGTATATATTGTCATGAGCAAGACGACCCTGGGTTATCAGCTGAAGGCTTGCGGCTCCAACCGCCATGCCGCCCGGTATGCCGGCATCAATGATAAGCGCAATATCGTGTTGTCCATGGCCATAGCCGGTGCGCTGTCTGCTGCCGGTGCAGCGCTGTATTGGCTTTCCGGCAATACGGAATTCTTCTGGTATACTGCCCAATCCCTGCCTGCAACCGGCTTTAACGGCATCCCCGTGGCGCTGCTGGCGGTGAACAACCCCATCGGTGTTGTATTTGCCGGTATCTTTATGGCAATGTTGGATATTGTCGGTCAGAACCTCACCGGATTTACCGCCTACAATGAATATATCACCGATGTGATCATTGCGGTTATCGTTTACCTCAGCGCCTTCTCTTTGGTGATCCGGGTATGGTTGGGTGGACGCAAAAGGAAGGATGCACCCGCTGCACCCAACGCAAATGACGATCAGAAAGGAGGCCAGGCACAATGACATTTATTATTCAACAGACGCTGCTGTATGCGGTTCCACTGATGATCGTCGCTTTGGCAGGCGTTTTTGCTGAGCGCAGCGGTATCATCAACCTGGCCTTGGAAGGCATTATGATTTTCGGTGCTTTCATCGGCGTTTTGTTCGTCAATTCTATGCAGAATATTGCGGTATTCGTCAATGCGGCCCGCAGTGGCAACTGGGTGCTGCTGCAGCTGCTGGAAATTGGCGCCATGCTGGTAGCCGCCGCATTGGGCGCGGTGTTCTCCCTGCTGCTGAGCTTTGCTTCCATCAATCTGAAGGCAGACCAGACCATCGGCGGTACCGCGCTGAACCTGATGGCTCCCGCACTGGTACTGTTCCTGGTTCGCATTTTGGCAAATCAGAATACCCTGCAGATGAAGACCGGCGATGCCGCTTCCTGGTTTATGATCAAAAAATCTACCTTCGGTGTGGACAAAAGTGTGGACTGGGGCTTCCTGGGTGAGACTTTCCTGAATAAGGTGTACCTGGCTACCTATCTGTGTATCATCCTGTTTGTGGTGCTTTCCATCATCCTCTATAAGACGAAGTTTGGACTGCGGCTGCGGGCCTGCGGCGAGAATCCCCAGGCGGCGGACAGTTTAGGTATCAATGTGTTCAAGATGCGCTACGCAGGTACTACCATTTCCGGCGCTCTGGCAGGTATGGGTGGCTTCGTCTACTCCCTGACTACCGCAAACTGCACTGCCAACGGCGACGTGGCCGGCTTTGGCTTCCTGGCATTGGCTGTTATGATCTTTGGTAACTGGAAGCCCCTGAACATCGCCATGGCATCTTTGCTCTTTGGTCTGTTCAAGTGCATTGCAGCTGCTTATACCACCATCGACATCAACGGCGACGGCGTGTATATGCTGGCACAGCTGGGCATCAGTTCCCACCTGTACCGGATGCTGCCCTACCTGGTAACCTTGATCGTGCTGGCATTCACCTCAAAGAACTCCCGTGCCCCCAAGGCAGAGGGTATTCCCTATGACAAGGGAAGCAGATAAAAGACCCGAAAAAGCGCCGCTTTGCGGCGCTTTTTTTCGCCCTTTACCGAAAAAAATCTTGCCTTTCCGACAGGGTAGAGGTATAATCAACAAGGTTAAAAATTAAACTTTGGAGGTTTTACAATGAATTTGGTCTACGGCGTTAACGACAAGCCGAAATTCGGTCAAATGCTGGTATTCGCGTTCCAGCAGATTTTGGCTATTTTGGCTGCTACCATCGCAGTTCCCAGCATTATCGGCAATGGCATGAGCCAGGCTGCTGCCCTTTTCGGCGCAGGCGCAGGTACCATCGTTTACCTGTTGTTTACGAAGTTCCGCAGCCCCGTGTTCCTGGGTTCTTCCTTCGCATTCATTAATTCCATGTTTGCTGCTTTCGGCGGCGCTGCTTCCGCTTCCGCCGGTTTTGCGGGCATCCTGCTGGGTGCAGTATTCGCAGGCCTCGTGTATGTGGTCATTGCAGCAGTGGTCAAGTTTGTCGGTGTCAACTGGATCAACAAGCTGATGCCTGCCGTGGTTATCGGACCCACTGTTTCCATCATCGGCCTGTCTCTGGCCGGAAACGCTGTTTCCGACCTGACCAAGGGTAAGGTGCTGGTTGAGGGTGTTTCCGCTTGCAGCCCCTATGTTGCCCTGATCTGCGGCCTGGTCACACTGTTCGCTGTGGTTCTGTTCTCTGTCTGCGGCAAGAAGATGATGAAGCTGATCCCCTTTATCCTGGGCATCTTGGCCGGTTATGTGGTTGCCACCATCTTTACCGTTATCGGCATCGCTACCAACAATGTGGCACTTCAGGTGATCGATTTCTCCGTGTTCCAGAGCATGGGCATCGTTTCCCTGCCTGAATTCACTTTTGTAGAAGCGCTGAAGGGTGTTAAGGAGATCGACGGTGCATTCATCGCTACCGTAGCAGTTGCTTATGTTCCCGTGGCTTTCGTCGTGTTCGCTGAGCACATTGCTGACCACAAGAACCTGTCCTCTATTATCGGCTCTGACCTGTTGGAGAATCCCGGCCTGCACAGAACTCTGCTGGGCGACGGCATCGGCTCTATGGTCGGCGCTTTCTTCGGCGGCTGCCCCAACACTACCTACGGTGAGTCTGTTGGCTGCGTTGCCATCACCAGAAATGCTTCCGTTGTCACCATCGTGACTACCGCAATTCTGTGCATGATCATTTCCTTCTTTGATCCTTTTGTCACTTTCCTGGCTACCATTCCCAACTGCGTTATGGGCGGCGTCTGCATTACGCTGTACGGCTTCATCGCAGTTTCCGGTCTGAAGATGATCCAAAAGGTGGATCTGGGTTCCAGCAGAAACCTGTTTGTGGTTGCTACTATCCTGATCTGCGGCATCGGCGGTCTGTCCGTAAGCTTTGGTAAGGTTACCCTGACCGCCATCGCCTGCGCACTGATCCTGGGCATCGTAATGAATGCAATTCTGCCCGAGAAGGAATAATTACCTATCTGAATAATTTCTAAGTCCTGATAAAAAGACCTATTGCATGTTATGCAATAGGTCTTTGCTGTTAGTGATTATCTTGTATCAGTTCTTTCAGAACCGCGTCAAATTTGGCGTTGAGAATATCAAAATCCGCAACGGCATCCATGATTTTGCGGTAGGCATGCAACTTGCCTGCGTCCCGGATCTTGGTAGCCAGTTCTGCCATTTCCTGGGCGTGGGCATCGTTGTGGGAGACCATGTATTTCATCAGCGCCAGCAGCTCCTCCATAGGCGTGTCGTTGTCGCAATGACTGTGCCCATGGCTGTGGCTGTGATCGTGATGACCGCTGTGGGCATGGGCATGGCTGTGACCGCCGTGGGAATGGATCTGACCTTCCCGTCGGGTGCCGGCCACCTGGTACATCCGGTCGTTAGAAATGATCACATCCACATCAAAGTAGGGCGCGAACAGAGCAGCCAAATCCTTTTCGTGAAGCAGGTCAATGGAAACCCTGCTTGCCCGACCGGCATGATGCTGCAGCAGCTGATCCCGGCTCATACTGTGCGCCACACAGAGCCGTCCGCCGGGTTTTACCAAACCTGCCAAAACCCGGATCAGCTTTTCCGGATCGGGGAAATGGGGGAATGCGTTGTAAATCATGATGACATCAAAGGATTTTATAAACTGGACTTCCTCCACATCACCGCAGATCACAGTCACATCCGGGAATTTGGCGGCAGCGATTTTTGCCATTTCGGGAGAAATATCGATGCCGGTTACCGAGGCGACACCCCGCTTCAGATAGTCCGGAAACAAAACGCCGGTGCCGCAGGCCACATCCAGCACATCCATACCGCCTTTGATACCGGCATTGTCCAGAATTGTGGTGATGATCGCTTCGTTGCGGATCATGTCAGCGTCCCACCAGGGGGCGCACTGATCAAAAAACTGAATAATATCTTTCTTTTCCATTTTAAGCAACCTTACTGTAGCGGGCAGGAATTACTTTGGTCTTCATCAAAACGGTGACCAACAGAGGAATCAAAATCAAATGCACGGCGATGCCGGGCAGCGCGGTGACAAAATAGCTGGTAGCCCACAGACCCAAAGTGAAAGTGTCGCCGGTGGCATTGATGGCGATGAACAGCGCCTTTGCAATGCCGCCTGCAATACGACCCAGTACCATGGCAACTGCCATAGAGATGTACATGTCGGGAAACAGCTTGCCGGTGCGTACCCATTTCATCAAAAGACCGGTGGCGAGTCCATAGATCACCAGCTCCGGGATCATGGAGAAGAGCATGGTTACGGGAGGCATACCGGAGAGAATGCTGGAAACGATCGGACCGGCAATGCCGCAGAACGCGCCGTAAAAACCGCCGCATACCAAGCCGCACAGCAGCACGGGAATATGCATGGGGGAGAGAATGCTGCCCAGGCCGAAAGAATGGAGGGCAACGGGAAGAACATAGCACAGGGCGATGCAGATGGCACAAATACAAGCCTTTTTGATCTTGGACATAGGAAGTTCTCCTTTTCTTGTTTTGCGGCTATTTTACAAGAGAAAGACCTGCACCGCAAGCCCCCCGGGGGGATGAAAATGCGGCAGCAGGTTACTTATTTACACAAACCGCTGGGCATACCCGCAACGGCGGCAGAGGTCTTCTGTGGCGGTGCGGCGGTCGAAACCTTTGGCAATGGCAGTGGCTCTGGGGGATGATAAAATGCCGGACAGACCCTCCGTAAACACATTACCCAAAGCGATCACACCCTCGCTGTCTAAGCAGCAGGGAACAACGGTGCCGTCACAGAGAATTCCAAAATGGTCCCGCATGCCATAGCAGAAAAACTGCTCTCCCTGCACCGGCGCGGCCTTGTCCGGCCATTGGAAGCGGTCACCCCACTCCAGATAGAATTTATCCCGAATTCGGATACCGCGGGTGTTCTCGACCCACTGACCGTCGATGACAGATTTCAAAAAATCCAGCGTCAGATCATTCCTGCCACCGTCAAAACCCCGGTTCCAAAGCCGCAGAACCACTACAACACCGACTTTGGCTGCGGCATCGGCAAACTCCGCAACCTCCTGCAAATAGGTCCGATGGGCCGCATCGTCACTGTCTTCAAAGCTATGCAGAGAAATGCTGATCTTGTGTATGCCGGCATTCAGGATCGCCCGCCCCCGCTTTTTTAAAAGCGTCCCGTTGGTGGTGATCACAGAGCGAAACCCCCGTTTTGCGGCCAGCTCCAAAAATTCCGGCAGTTGCGGGTGCAGCAAGGGCTCTCCCATCAGGTGGTAATAGATATATTGGGTCTTCCCCTCCAGTTGCTCTAAAATATGGGAAAACTCCGACAGTGTCATGGTCCGCTTTGGACGGCTGTGGCCGTGGCAAAAAGAACAGGCCATGTTGCAAATATTCGTGATCTCAACATACGCGCGTGAATACATAGCATGCTCCTTGAAAACAAGATAGGGTTATTATACGGCAAACCACTGGTCAATGCAACGGCAGAGCTCGCAAAAAGCAGGCTCTGCCGTGGTATGCGTTTGGGTCAGGCGTTTTGATCCAGGTACATGCAGGCAGCCATGGCAGCCACTGCACCGTCACCGGATGCGGTGACGACCTGGCGGATGCGCTTGCTGCGGCAGTCTCCGGCAACAAAGATACCGGGGGTAGCGGTGCGGCAGTCCTCACCGGAATCGAAGTAGCCCCAATCGTTCAGGGCCGCATGCTCGGCGAAAGGCTCATTTTCGGGCATCAGGCCAACTGCCAGGAACGCACCGCTTACACGGATGGCAGATTCTTCACCGGTCTCGGTGCTGCGCAGCCGCAGGCCACTGAGAGCGCCGTCTTCCGCCTCGTAGCCGACGACCACGGTATTAAAGATAGCGGTGACATTATCTTTCAGCAGCAGGGCGTC
>JAZNLC010000231.1:0-18638 GCA_045578895.1 Faecousia sp.
CCTGGTTTCCTCAACGGGAAGCACCTCCGGCTGGCCGGGCTGCAGGTGCAGCAGCAGGCTGTCCAGGTCGTGCAGATCGGCTTCCATCACCGTCTTGCTGCCAAGGCAGGAAGCACCCATGGGAGCGATCTTTCCGGTGAGGGTGTCGTATATTTCCGCTTTCCACTGCCCCGGCAGGGTGATGCGGATATGCTGGTCTCTGGGGGCATGCTTGTGATAGGGCTTTACGCCGTGGGCGTTGAACAGCCACAGGCTGTGTCCATCGCGGCGAAGCTGATGCAGCAGATTCTCTGTCAGCTTGCCACCGGCATCCCGGATCTCCACCAGACGGTTCTCTTCCAGGGCGTTCAGCAAAGCGACCTTGGAGAATTCCACCCGGCGGGAGGCACTGTACAGTGCCGCACCCCGGGAAGAAGGACGGGCATTTTCATACTTGGGGGCATCGCCCAGGAAGATCAGCTTGCCGCCGGCAGCGGCAAAGGCCTCCAACCGCTCCAAAGTGGAGCTGCGCAGAGTCTCGCAGCCGGGCACAAGGATCACATCGTAGGCCATTTTGCCTACCTGCAGCGGCGCGCTGCCCCGATGGCACTGAATGGGCAGCAGAGATTCGCTGATAAAGTCAAAATCGATACTGCCAAAGAGCAGCCATCTTGTCAGATCCTGGAACCGCTGCTCCATCTGATCCCGTACACCGGCGGTCTGCTCCTGCGGGCCGTAATGGAGCCAGTAGCTCTCGATGGGGTGGATGACGCCTACCTTTACTTCTGCATTGCCCCGGGTCATGGCTGTGGCAATGCGGGCAAAGTGGTCTTCCACGAAGCGATAATCCTGCCACCAGGGGGACTGATAGTGGATGGAGGCAGGGTAGTCCCGCTTGGCTTCGCCCTTCATGGACACCCAGCTTAGGTGTGGTACCCGGACGGTAATGCCCAAAGCGGCCTGCCAGTCGCCCTGGAACTTGTGTCCCCGGAAGTCGAAATCCCAGCCGGTGACACCGTACAGCTCGCTGATCACACCTTCCCGAC
This sequence comes from Faecousia sp., assembly GCA_045578895.1. GTDB lineage: Bacteria > Bacillota > Clostridia > Oscillospirales > Oscillospiraceae > Faecousia. The sequence continues at coordinate 1,026 of JAZNLC010000231.1, forward strand.
CGTATTGACGGGATGCGGATTGGGCCTGCTTTGCGGTTGTAAATTCGGTGCTGTCGCAAAGCATATCGATGCCCGGAAGCTGGAAGCTTCGGTAGGCACGCATGGCTTCGCCCAACGAATGGGTTTGACTGGAGAGGGTGGGCTCTTCCATCATGTGGCCGGTGAGCATCAAACCATGGCTTTTGCACCATGCGCCGCACTGATCCGCAAAAGCTTGTGTGAAGCGTTCACAAGTGTGATCGTGGTAATGATAGCGAATCACGGAAATTTGCCCGTTGGGAAGCTCCCATAAAAGCTCCGGCAGATGTGCCAGAAGATCCTCTCCATAAGCAGCAAGGAAAGTCTGAGCAAGATCTTCTGTCCAGGGCAGGTAAATATCCTTTTGCTCTGTAGCAAAACCCAAGGTGCTCTTGGTGGTGAATTGAGGCTCGTCGGTAAAGATGGCAGGTATGATACCGCCGAAATCTTTGCCCACGGTTTCCCAATAACGCTCGTAGGTCACTTCGATGAAGCGGCGCATGGCGGCGGGATCCAGAGTGTTGACATAGGTTTGATTGTTGTACCAGGGACTGATGTTGGGTGTTTCCACGTAAGCGTACCATTTTACACCTTCGGCCTTCTGTTCCTCGGGAATCCGGGTGTAATGAGCAAGGCAGCCATCCTGGTCCAGCTGCACATCATAGCATGCCAGCAGATAGCCATTTTCCGTCCGGGATGCCGCAGCGGAGCTGATGTAGGTGGCGGTAAGAACATTGTCCTTTGTATAGGGCTTGGCGGTCAGCAGCAGATGTCTGGCCCGGTATTTTTCCTCTTTTGTTACGATGCCGCCTGCGGCACCGGAGGGCCAGCGGTCTTCATCGTACAGCCAGGCCAGCATGTTTTCATCCCGGCATTTCTCGACACAGGCTTTGACCAGGGCCATGTGCTCATCACTGAGATAGGGCGTTGCCATACCGGTGCGTACGTGCATATGGGCGCCGCCCATGCCCATTTTTTTTAGCACTTCCAGCTGCCAAAGCAGTTCTTCCTCTTTTAGTTCGCAATTCCATGCCCAAAAGGGTGTGCCGCGATATTCACTGGTGGGGTTAAGGAACAATTCCACGGAAAGCTGCGGTTCCAGCTTTTTCGGATACAGCATACAGATACCTCCTTGTTTTCCTAATCATATCATATGAGGAAACGAAAAACAGTATCGGCTTTTGCAAAAAAGTTTCCTTATTTGCTGGATGCTGCTTTCGTTTTTTCTGCTCCATACAATCCTTTTTTGGAAACGGCTTGCAAGAATAAATAAAGAGTGATAAAATATCGAAAGAAAGGAAGTCGATGCAATGATGATTGCTTTGATCGTGCTGCTTCTGCTGGTTTTGGCTGTGCTGCTGATTGCTTACATATGCTACCGGATGGCTTTTTACGATGCCAGAAAACCGAGCAAAGAAGCGTATCCCATTCCTGAAGGCGAGATCTATGAGCCGTACCGGGATCAAATGGTGGCATGGATGAAAGAAACCTGGGCAATGCCCCATGAGAAGATGTCCATCACCTCTGCCGACGGTCTGACACTGCGGGGAAAGTATTATGAATGTGTACCCGGCGGCCCCATCGAACTAATGTTCCACGGATATCGGGGCAACGCTGACCGGGATCTGTGCGGCGGTGTGCAGCGATGCTTTGCCCTTGGAAGAAATACGCTGATTGTGGATCAGCGGGCCTGCGGCAGCAGTGACGGCAATGTGATCACCTTCGGTATCAAGGAAAGCAACGACTGCCATCTGTGGATTGACCATTTGATTAAGCGTTTTGGCCCGGATGTGAAGATCATCATTACCGGCATCTCCATGGGCGCATCCACGGTGATGCTGGCTGCAGGCAGGGAGTTGCCAAAACAGGTGGGGGGTGTGTTGGCAGATTGCGGCTATACCTCCGCCGAAGATATTATCAAAGTGGTGATCCGGCAGATGAAGCTGCCGCCGAAGCTGGCCTATCCCTTTGTCAGATTGGGAGCGATCCTCTTTGCCGGTTTTGATCCCAATGCCGATTCTCCAGAAGAAGCGATGAAGCGCTGCAAAGTGCCTGTGATGTTCATCCATGGTGAAGATGATGATTTTGTTCCCTGTGACATGAGCCGCAGGAACTATGCCGCCTGCACCGGCCCCAAAAAGCTATGGACAGTTCCCGGAGCGGGGCATGGCCTGAGCATTTTGGTAGACAAGCCAGGATATATGCGGGAGCTGAGAGAATTTTTTGATCCGTTGTTATCGGAAAGGAGTACATTATGATCTATTCTGACTGGCACATTCATACGGACGCGTCTTATGACGCAAAGCTTCCTTTGGAAACGCTGATTGCAGCTGCCAAGGAGCAGGGCTTGCGTGGCTTTGGTATTGCTGACCATCTGAATTACAATGACGAAAGCTTTTGGGAAAATATCCGCCAGTCCGCCGAGAACTATTTCCGGCTGAGAGAAACCTTTCCCCAAATGCGTTTGGGTGTGGAGTTGACTCCCGTTGCGAAACCTTACTATGACTATATTGCCAAAACCGGCAGCCGGGAAGGCTATGTTCCTCCTGTGCAGGCAGAGCCTTACGGCATTGAACTGGCAGGCACAAAGGAAGAACTGATGGCATTGGGCATCCAATATGCCGTAGGCGCGTCCCACTGGCGGGTGGATGTGCCGGATATGGATCTGAAGGATTCCGCTGAGGCACAGATCAGAGAATGGCACCGGCAGCAGATGTACCTGGCCTGTGACGAGCGGGTAACGATTTTGGGTCACCCCTGGGCCTGTAACGATACTTGGTTTGAGGATTTTTCCATCGTGCCCGCCTCCATGCATGATGAGCTGGCGGCAGCCCTGCTGGAGAACGGTAAATATGCCGAGTGCAATGTGGGTATGTTTACGGCGCGGGATACTTCCAAGGGCAATTTCCGGCACCAGTATGCGGAGTTTCTGCGGTTCTTGTTTGAAAAGGGGATTCCCATTACCTACGGCTCCGACTGCCATGGCAAACCGGACCCCGTTTATCCCGATGAGCGTATGAATGCCTGGAAGTACCTGGAAGCAGCCGGTTTCAAAGATGGCGACTTCTCCGAATTGTCCGACGATAAACTTTGGCAGTAATTTTAAAAGACCCGGAAACATTGTTTCCGGGTCTTTTTATCAGGCGGCATGGCCCGGGAACAGGCCATGCTCGCGGATAGCTTCCAGCAGACGGTTCTCTACCTGGGCAGATACCCAGCGGACACCTGTGCGGTTGCTTTTGGAGGTGGCCACCATTTGGCGCAGTTCCTCATGGGAAATAACGTCGGTGACCTGGGTGCCATACTGTTTCAGCACCTGTTCGATTGCCGCTACACGGGAGTGGGGTCCGCGAATGATATCCCAATAAGCCTCATCGTTGAGGGGCTTTGTGGCGCACTTGACGGCGATACGGCCCACCAGTTCAGGCAGAATGCCGTAGGCGATGAAATCTTCATCGGTCAGGACCGCAGGGGCAGCTTCCGCGGCGGCCTGAGGCGCGTCCAAAAGGAAGCCGATTTGCGGCGCGGTCTTCGGTTGCTCTTTCTTTATCCAAAGGGGTTCAAAGGCACCTACCAGCACAAATCCCATCATTTTTGAGGTGGTATTGGTTTGCTTCTTCTTTTCGGTGATGTGGTATTCGCCTTCCACCAGCTTCAGGAATTCTGCCTGAATCTCATGGGAGACATTGTCGCCGGCACCGGAGTGCCTGGGCTTTGCCATCTTGTCGAACTCATCGACGATTAAAATGCCGCCCTGCGCAAAAGCGGGGTTCAGATAGGTGTCGATTTTGTAGTTACCCGCCCAACCCTCGCAGCTCATATTGGAGCCGTCGATGATTTTGATGGGGAACAGGTCGCCGTACAGCTTGCTGGCGACGCGCCATACTTCGGTCTTGCCGCTGCCGGAAGGACCTGCAATCAGCAGAGGCCGCTGGGGCAGTTCGGGATGCAGCTGCCGCAGCGCATGGTAATACAGGAAATCTGCCACCGCCTTCGTCAGTGCGGGCTGACCGATGACCTGCTCGTTCAGCGCCTGCTCCATTTGCATGGGAGTGGTGGATTTCAAAAACGCTGTGATGGGGTCATCCTGCGGTTCGGCAGGTGCTTCGTCTTCGGGTTCTCCAATATCGAAGAATTCGGCATTGGATACCCAATCGGTCATGGAGCGGACGGATTCTGTTTGGTCAGAAGTCGGTTCGGTACGCACCTGAGGCGGGAACACGCGTCTTGCCAAAAATGTGAGATAGCTGCGCATAGAGGCGCGGCGAATGGTAAGGATTTGGAATTGTCCCTGCGCATTGCTGCTGTCAACACTGAACCATCTTTCCAACACGGGGTCGTAATATTTCAGCAGCATATATCCGAGGAAATGCTCCCTGTCATCAGGGTCGGGAAACAGGGCCAGCACATTGCTGCCATTGCGCTGGATATCGTCCAAAATGCGGTACATCTGTCTTTTATCTTCCAAGAGATAGAGGTGAATGCCGTCGATTTTTTTGATTTGTTCCATAGATAACCTCCTAATCATCCGAATGTTGATAATCTTTCTCTCTTAATAGGACCCGGAGCGGGACCCAGCACTCTTTAGCCGGTGAAGGTCGCTGTGGAAGTATTCTCAATGCCCCTTTCACTGGGCAGCACAATGGAAGATCACCGGTCGAGCTGCCCGTTTTTAGCGAAAAAAAGACGGACTATGCCCATACCCAAATAAATGATCCAGACACAATCCGATTAACTATTTTCCTGCGTGAGACATGTCTCACGCTTAACGCTATATGACTATACAGTGTTTTCTAAAAATTGACAAGGGCATTTTGTAAAAAAATTCCGAATTTTCAAAAAGTTCATAATTAGAGGGAATAATCCCATCTCTCCGGTCTGCTTGGATATAAAAGGAAAAAATGTCGAATCGGATTGTAATCTGTTGCCGGGTGTGTTATCATAGGCTTACCAGTTTTAAAGCGGGGAGAGATAGCTATGGGTGTGATTGCAACATTGATCATGACTACAGCCCTGGCAGGTGTTGCCGGCACAGGCATTGGCGGCTTGGTAGGAGCGCTACTGCAGAAAGATTCCAAGCGGACGGTAAGCTTGCTGCTGAGCTTTGCCGGCGGCGTGATGTTGAGTGTGGTCTGCTTTGACCTGGTGGTAGAAGCGATCGAAACCAATGCGGGCATCTGGACCGTTGTTGGTGCCATTGCTTTTGGCGTGGCGGTTACCTACTTTTTGAATTATTTGATCGACCGCAAAACAAATCCGGAAGTGCCCCACATAGACGAAAATCATCCCCAAACAGCGGATGATCTGGATGAGCTGATCCACAGTGACCATTTGGAGCAGCACTATGCCCGGCAGGACAGCAAGCTGGGCCTGTTTGTGGCAGGAGTTGTAATGGCCTGTGCCATTGCGCTGCATAATGTACCGGAGGGTATGACAATAGGCGCATCCTATGCCAGCAATGACGGTGTTATGGGCAGTGCTGCGCTGGTTTTGGCGATCTTGATCGGCTTGCACAATATTCCCGAGGGTATGGCAGTCTCCGTGCCGCTGATCAGCGGCGGCATGCCCAAGTGGAAAGCGGTCCTGATCACAGCCTGCACCGGCATTCCTACTATTTTGGGTGCGCTGTTGGGCTATGCTTTGGGTGAGATCGGTCCTGTGGGCCTGACGGTAAGTTTGGGTTTTGCCAGCGGTGCCATGCTGTATGTGGTTTTTGGCGAGATCCTGCCCCAATCTATTTTGATGTATCACAGTAAGCTGCCTGCTTTTTCCGCCATTGCCGGTATTTTGGTGGGTATTCTGATCATTTTCTGAGAAAAGAGGGGAGAAAATGCTGTTAGACGGATGCCATGAGGGAAAACACACCCCAAGGCTTTCAGAAGTGAAATGTCCCAAGTGCGGTGCGTGGGTGGATGTCTTTGTGATCATGGGCGGGCGGCCCGGGCAGACCGGCACATTGGCATCGGACGAGAAATGCGATTGCGGTTATGTGCTGCCCATGGGCAGTTTTGAAAGCGAATACGAGCAGTAAAACGATCAGGAGAAGCGAATGCTTCTCCTGATTCTCTTTTGATGGATTGTAAGTGGCGATTTCCCGTGTTATAATAAAACTGACAGATTGATTGCTACGAGGTGTATCTGATGATCTATGTACTTTCTGACATTCACGGAAACCAGCGCCGTTTTCAATCGATTTTGAAGCAGATCCGGCTGCAGCCGGAAGATACGCTGTATATTTTGGGTGATGTGGTAGACCGTTATCCAGGGGGATTGCGGATCTTGCGAAAGATCATGGCTATGCCTAACGCGAAAATGATCCTGGGAAATCATGAGTACATGATGCTCCGGGCACTGGGTCAGCCCTATGACGACAATTACGATGACGGCAGAGCGCTTGCCCATTGGTACCGCAACGGCGGCGAAGCGACCCACCTGTGCTGGAAATTTACACGAAAGGCATATCGCCGGGAGATCATAGAATACCTGTTGAATCTGCCTTTGTCCATAGACATCCGGGTAAAGGGTGTAGATTACAAGCTGGTTCATGGCGCACCTGTAGAAACCTATGACCACGATCCCAAATACAAAAACCCTATCCACTATGCGGTGTGGAAACGGCTGGATGCTTTGGATGCGGCACCGGAGGATTATACCATGATCTTCGGCCATACCCCTACGCAATACTACCAGGAACACAGCCCCATGGTGCTGTGGCGGGATACCAACCGGATCGGTATTGATTGCGGCAGCGGCTTCCCGGAGGACGGGCATGGCCGGCTGGCATGCCTGCGGCTGGACGACGGTGCGGTTTTTTATTCGGAAGAGAAGGCAAAACAAGCTGCCCGGGATCAGTAAGATCCCGGGTCGGTTTTTATTTCGGATGGATACGATCTCCTTTCTTTCGCCTTGCGCCTCTTCCAGCCAAGCTTGTGAGGTCAATCTGCTGAAATCCTTGCCGCAGGCAGGATTTTTGTTTACAAGCAGCCCGTAAAGCTGTAGAATGAAAAAGAAAGTTGATATGTAATCCGCAGTGTGCGGTAAGGAGTCATTATGAGAATCTACGACATTTCTCAGGAAGTTTTTTCCTGCGCAGTCTATCCCGGCGATCCGAAGCCGGTGCGTCAGCGGCATTGTTCCACGGATGCGGGTGACCTCTATAATCTGACTGCCTTTTCTATGTGCGCACACAACGGCACTCATGTGGATGCGCCTTTCCATTTCCTTGGAGACGGTAAAACTGTGGAGCAGATGGCGCTGGATGTCTTTGTGGGGGACTGCTATGTTGCCCGTCATGATGGGGATATATCCGCGGATGACGCAAGGCGGATTTTGGTGAAGGCAAAGGGTACAGAGCGGATCTTAATTGCCGGAAGTACCACCGTTACCGCAGAAGCCGCGGAGGTTTTCGCGGAATCCTGCATCTGCCTGCTGGGAAACGAAGGGCAAACCGTCGGGCCGGAGGATGCGCCTATGCGGGTGCATCTGATTCTCCTGGGCAGGGGTATTGCTTTGCTGGAAGGTGTTGTTTTGCAGGATGTTCCGGAAGGGCGGTATTTTCTGAGTGCCGCGCCCCTGAATTTGGCAGGTGCCGACGGTGCGCCCTGCCGCGCGTATCTGATTGATTTTGCGTAACTGGAGGAGCTGTCATGGAATACAGAAAACTACCTCACGGAAATGAAAGCGAGAGATTCAGCGTCATCGGTCTTGGCTTTGGCGGTATTGGCCTGACTCCGCCTGAGGAGATTGAAGCCATTGTCCGCAAAGCCATTGACAATGGCATTAACTTCTTCGATATGTGTACCGCCGGAGCTACCTATGCCCCTGTGGGACGGGCCATTGCGGGCCGCCGGGAACAGGTGTTCCTGCAGGTACATTTCGGCGCGGTCTATGACGAGAACGGCGAATACGGCTGGTGCCGGGATTTTGATACCATCCAAAAGACTTTCCTTTGGGAGTTAGAGCAGCTGGGCACCGATTATGTGGATTTCGGCTTCCTGCACTGCGTGGATGAAGACGAGGATTTCGACAAACTGATGGAGATCGGCGTGCTGGATTACATAAAGGAATTAAAGGAAAAAGGGATCGTGCGCCACATTGGCTTTTCTTCCCATACCCCTTCCGTTGCTAACCGCATCATCGATACCGGGCTTATAGACATGATGATGTTCTCCATCAACCCGGCCTACGACTTCGAAAAGGGCGACGAGTACGGTATCGGCTCGGTAAAGGAGCGGTTCGACCTGTTTCAGCGGTGCGCCAGGGAGGGCATCGGTATCTCCGTTATGAAGCCTTTCTTTGCAGGTCAGCTTCTGTCTGCCGAGCATTCTCCCTTCGGTCAGGCGTTGACCCATACCCAATGCCTGCAATATGCCATTGACCGTCCAGGTGTTCTAGTGGCCCTGCCCGGGGTGCTCAATATGGAACATCTGGATCAGGTGTTACACTTCCTGAAGGCAACCGATGAGGAGAAGGATTATTCCATCATAGGCACTTTCACCGCGGATACAATCACAGGCACCTGCGTTTACTGCAACCACTGCCAGCCCTGCCCGGCGGGCATCGATATCGGCCTGGTAAACAAGTATTATGATCTGGCTTTGGCCGGGGATGAGATCGCTGCCAATCATTATACCAAGCTGTCGGTCAAAGCGGATGCCTGCCTCCAGTGCAGCCACTGTGAAGAGCGCTGTCCCTTCAGTGTCAAGCAGATGAGCCGGATGGTTACCATTGATGAGTATTTTTCCGGAAGATAAAGGAGACGCGTCATGACTATCGAAAAATGGATCATTGCCCATTTCAGCCCCACCGGTGGTACCAAGAAGATTGCCGATGCCATTGCCGCAGGCTTCCATACCCCCGTTGTGGAAATGGATCTGACCAGGGCGGATGCAACTGCCACGCTGGGCGAGAACGATGTCCTTATGGCGGTACTGCCTGTTTACGCAGGAAGAGTGCCTCAGATTTCTCTGGAACGGCTGTCTGCATTAGAAGCCAATGGCCAAAAAGCGGTTGCCGTGGTGGTCTATGGCAACCGGGAATATGACGATGCCCTGCTGGAAACCAAGAATGCCTTAGAAGCCAACGGATTCCAAGTAATCGCCGCGGCGGCATTCATTGCGGAGCATTCCATTGTCCGTTCCATTGCTGCCGGTCGTCCCGATGCTGAAGACCAAGCCCTCTGCCGTCAGTTTGCCGCGGATGTGATGGCAAAGCTGGAGAATCCCACACCCGTGAATGTCCCCGGCAATGATCCCTATGTGGAGCTGAAGCCCTCTGCGTTCCATCCCGCAGCAGATGAAACCTGTGTCAAGTGTGGCGTCTGCGCAGAGCAGTGTCCTGTCGGTGCGATTCCCATGGATGAACCCAGTGAGACCAAAAACGATGTGTGCATCAACTGTATGCGCTGCGTTCAGGTCTGCCCCGTGAGTAGCCGCGCACTGCCTGCTCCCTTCGTAGCCGGTGTCACCAAGATGCTGAGCGAGAAGGCCGCCGGATACAAGAAGCCTGTTGTTTTTATGTAAGGTTCTTCATTGATATGCGTTATGAATTAACAGAATAGAAAGGCCCGAGGTTGGTTCGTGATAATCACGTTTCCAATCTCGGGCTTTGTTTCTATTGTAGGCCTTGCTGCTGACTGGCTTTCTGGTGACGGGGTTCAGTTCGCCCCAGGTCTGCCGTCTGGCTTGGTCGATCTTTCGCTTTTCCTTCTTGGAAAGCTTCTCGTAGGGAATGAATTTTTCCATCATGCTACCTCCTTTTGATTTCTACGCTCATTATAGCAGAAACATATCGAAGGGGCATAAACGATTTGTAAATCTTATTGTGTTATCCCATCTGTTCGACAGATTTGTATTTGGAGTGGCCTTTGCAAGTACACCATATCCACCAACTGCACCCCATCTTCGATAATCGGGTGGACATAGTTGTCGGTAAAGAAATTGGGGATTGTGTGAGAACGGACAAATCCGCATTTCTCGTAAAACAGGATCGTTAAAGGACTGTCCCCAGTGCCTACCTGCAGGATGGAGTACTCCCCGGCATACTGACCGGCAACGAAGTCGATCAAAGCTTTACCATATCCCTTTCGCTGATGGGCAGGGTCGGTGGCAATGTTCTTGATTTCCAGAATACCGTCGCCCTCATCGGTGATCACGCATTCGGCCTTGATGCCGTCATCTTCCAGCACATACATGGTGCCCCAGTTCAGATAACGGTCGATCATATCTTCCTGCTCGTCTGCCAGTAACAGCAAGGTAAGATGCGCTTTCTTGTTTTCTGTGACTTCAAAAATTCTCATTTTATTCCTCAATTTCATAATAAGGCAACTGAAAAATCATGATCCGTTCCCGGGGGTCGTTTCCTTCAAACAGGTCATCGCATTCGATCTCATCGTAGAATTCCAGTTCGTCCACGGTCATTAAGTAAGAAATATACTCATCCGCCGGATAATAGAAGAAGAGAAATACTTCCCGTGGATACTCATACCAGGATTCGATGATTCTTGCCATCTCTTTATGAAGTATCTCCACGGAAAAGGGGTTGAAAAAGTAGCACCGATTGACTTCCGGAGGCACTTCATATTCTTCCGCTTTAGTCAGTACAAAGTCCGGCTCGATTCTGGAAATAGTAGTTTTCTGATTCTCCAAGGCGCCCTGATAGATTCGCTCATCATATTCGATGCCAATGGTCTTCGCCTTGGTTCGGTAGGAAAGGAAAAAGCCCACCCGGCCTTTTCCGCAGCCATAGTCCAGTACCACATCATCTTTACTGATCAATCCGCTGTCTGCCAACCGTTCCAAAACGCTGTACGGGGTGGGTTCGTAAGGGTGATGGTACTCGTCGGCATTGGTTTCGTCCCGACCGCCGGTCTTAATCTGCAGGAGCTTGTCCCATTCATTTTCGCGATTCGTCATAACTCAAATCATCCGCTTCATAAAGGCAATCCGCTGCTCCATAGCAGCCAGGGCTGTGGGCGCTTTGGTGGCGATGTCAAAGCCGTGCATGGTGCCCTTGGTTTCGTTCAGGGTCACGTCGACGCCTGCCTTACGGAGTAAATCAGCATACAGAATGCCGTCATCGTGGAGGCAGTCAAATTCCGCTGTTTCGATGTAGGCAGAAGGCAGACCTTCAAAGCTATCCGCTTCTACAGGAGAATACCAGATGTAGTTGGGGTCATTCTTGTCCACCTTGGTCATGGGGCCGATTCGGTCTGACAGAGAGGAATCTGCCAACTGTTGCGTAACCATGAAGAGAACCATTCCACCGATCACCTGTAAAGCCCAGTATGATTGCCACGCGCTGTCTCTAAGTGCTTTCGTCACCAAAGGCAGCGCCTTTTCTATATTTCAGCGGCGAAATGCCAACCTGTTTTTTGAAAATTGCAGAAAAGTAATTGGAATTTTCAAACCCTAGCAGGAAAGCAATTTCCGTTACAGATAAGGCAGATTCTTTTAACAACCTTTTTGAATCGGTTATGCGCAGTTCATTGATATATCCGCGTATGCTTTTTCCGGTTGCTTTATTAAACTGCGTGCTCATAAACGAGCGGCTGCAGCAAAACCGTTTGCAAATATCCTCTGATGTAATATGATGATTATAATTTTGTTTGATAAAGCGAATCACTTTATCAGTCAACGATTCATCCTCAATCGAGATTTCGCTCTTTAGGTAAGCAAGCTCCAGCATCTGGCATAACGGCAGCAGCAGCGTATCGAATTGCTTTACGTCCGGGAAAACCGGGTTCAACAAGTCGTACCTTTTCTTCAATTCGCCGCAGTCCAGGCCGTAGATCTGCGAAATGCGATTTAAATAGGAATCAGCCTGATCCGTTTTATAGCCGCTGACCGAAATAAAGCCGATTACTTCCGTTCCGTTTGTTATGGGGTACACCCGCTCTTTTACACCGGCAAAGCACACCCCATGAAAGGAACCGCTTTCGCATCGCTTGACCACCTTTTTTTGACATTCTTGGCAATGATGACAGGCTTGTGCATTGTGCTTAATAAAGGCACAATAGTGATTCTCATGGAAATTGAACACCCTGAGCTTTTCGCAGATTATGGTTTGGCTCTTTTCAGGCACCGGGTGCAGGGAAACGAGCAGTCCGCATTGCGTTCTTAAATACTCCATGTAGTAAACAATGGCAGAAAAATCGTACATAAGCACCTCCGTGAAAACAAAAACATATAAAACAAGAACAAAAACGAATGTGAATCAATTGAATTTATTTTATTATATCAATAGGATTATTCATTTTCAAGGGGGGTACACGATGAAAACCATCAATTATAAAACCGACCTTTGCGTGGTCGGCGGCGGATTGTCCGGACTTTGCTGCGCCATTGCGGCCGCAAGACATGGTATTCAAACGGTTTTGGTGCATGATCGAGCCGTACTCGGCGGTAACGCATCCAGCGAAATCAGAATGTGGGTATGCGGATCGCGCGGCAAAGACAATCGCGAAACCGGCATCATTGAAGAGATCGTATTGGAAAACTTTTATCAAAACAAGGGGCTTAAATTTTCGATTTGGGATAGTGTGTTGTATGAGAAGGCGATAAATGAGCCAAATCTCACATTGCTTCTAAACAGCAGTTGCCTGGATGCAAGCATGGACGGCGACCGTATTCACAGCATCAAAGCATGGCAATCCAATGCAGAAACCTTTCATGTAGTGGAGGCAACGTATTTTGCGGACTGTTCGGGAGATAGTATTCTGGCACCACTTTCCGGGGCAGAGTATCGCTACGGCAGAGAGGCAAAGGTGGAGTTCAACGAAACCATACCGCCTGATGTTTCAGACAAAAAGACAATGGGTATGAGTTGTTTGTTCCAAATTCGCGAAACCGATCATCCGGTAGAATTTATTAAGCCCGAATGGGCATACACATATAAAAGCGATGCAGATCTGCCGTACAAGGATCATGAAAACGGAGCAACCGCCAACTTCTGGTGGATCGAGATCGGCGGGGAATGGGATTGCATTCACGATACCGACCGGTGCCGCGATGAGCTGCTGAAGATCGTCTACGGCGTATGGGATCACATGAAAAACCAGGGCGATCACGGCGTGGAAAACTGGGAGCTGGAGTGGGTCGGATTTCTGCCCGGTAAACGCGAGAGTCGTCGATATGTGGGCGAATATACCATCACGCAAAATGATGTCGAAGCGGAAGGGCGATTCGAGGACATTGTGGCCTATGCCGGTTGGACTATGGACGATCATTTCCCCGCCGGATTTTATTACACAGAGGGACATCCGACAATCTATCATCCCGCACCCACGCCCTGGGGATTACCGCTTCGCTGCATGATCTCCAAAAACATTCGCAATCTGACTTTTGCCGGGCGCAATATCAGCGTCACACACGCTGCCTTGAGTTCGTCCCGGGTGATGGCAACCTGCGCCGTTTTGGGGCAGGCGTTGGGCACAGCCATTGCACAGGCGATCACAGCAGGTGTCGATGTACGCGACATTCATATTCCGACCTTGCAAAACACGCTTATGGATGATGACTGCTATATTCCGTGGCACGACCGCGTGGTTTCCCCGCTGACAAAAGCAGCAAAATGCAGTGACGAAATTGTGCGCAGCGGCAAGTACCGCGGTGACGAGAACCTTTGGCAAGGCACAGTTGGAGATTGTATCACTTATTCATTTGAAACGGATACGGAAATAAAGGAGATCCGCCTGGTATTTGACAGCAATCTCAACCGCGATTACCGGAATATGCCGTGTAATTATCCTTTGGAAGAAAAAGTGATCAAATTGCCTGAAACGCTCATTCAGGCGTATCGCATAGAGGGCATACAGGAAGATGGCAGCACAGTGGTTTTAGAGGTAAACAACAATCATCAAAGATTTGTCAGGCACGCTGTTGACTGGCGTGTGAAAGAGATTCGCTTTTTGCCCCTCTCCACCCACGGCTGTGAGACATTCCGTTTGTTTGGATTTGAGATCGGGTAATCGCAAAGCCCATTGTCAATCTGCAATGGCGATCCGTTGTGAGAAAAACGGCAATGGAGGTATGCGATCATTTCCGAAAACTCCGGGAGGTGGGTAAAACAATTATTGCGAAGCAATTCCGGCTAGATAAAATTCTAAAACAAAGACCAGAAGGGAAGAGAAATGTTATGAGGCAAAGATTCAAGCGTGTTTTGGCTGCTGCACTGGTGCTGATTCTTGTTTTCTCCATGGTGCCCGCAGTCTCTGCAGCACAGGCAGCAGAACTGACTCCGGATCAGTACAAGTACTATGCCTACAACGGCGGCGGCGACCCGCTCTACCAGGGTACCTGGGGTCTCAGCACACCGGAGGGCGTGGATGATTATATGACATTCATTCAGGAGCTTGGCTTCTGCCGTGTTTATTGGCGCGGTCTGGAATGGGCAATTCTGGGAAATCAGATTGGCAAGCGGCCTGAGTCTGCGCAGGTGATGGCGGCCCGCGGCGCAATCCATGCGGAATGCTACGGCCTGGACAATAATTTTGACGACCCTACCACAGAAGAAATCGAAACCGTGGACACCTATGCCGTCCAAAAAGCCCATGCGCTGGGGCTGTCGATTGTAGGTGTTACCGGTATCAACATCTTTGGCGGCAATGGTGACGAGCCGGCTGCCGGCTATCCTTATACCTATGTGAGCTTGCTGAATCAGAACGGTATTTCCGGACCTCTGGATCCGTACGGTTACGAGGAAAAGGGCGCCACGATTGACTATTCCAATCAGCGTGCGCGGAAACTGGCGATCGACGCCATGATGAAAGAGGTAGCCTATGCCGGCTATGACGGCGTTCAGTTTATTACTTATACGGAAACCTACCAGCTCCGCTACGACGACCAGTTCGGCTACAGCGACGAGGCCATTGCTGAATTTGAGAAGCGTTATGGTTTTACTCCCGGCTACGGTAACTTTGACGCTTTTGGCTCTCAGGAGGACTGGCGGCGGCTGCAGGGCGAATACTTCACGGAATTCCTGCGGGAGATGAAGCTTGCGCTGCAGGCGTATGATAGTGACGCCACGTTGGGCCTCAATGTGGATTCCAGAAGACCCCGGTATCTGCAGCAATGGGGAACCTATGGCACCGCTGACAGCGTAATGATCGGCGATGGCATCTTCCAGGACTTTGAAACCTGGGCGCAGGACGGTATTGTGGATGAGCTTCATGTCATTGGCGGTGACCACTGGACGACCCAGATGCGTGTGCTCGATGATTTGATTTGGCTGACCCGCGGAACCAATACGCAGGTGGTTATTTATACCTCCACAGCCTGGTATGAAGGCTGGGAGCGGTATCAGAAGATGGGCGTTCCCGTGCTTTTGAATAACAACGCAAAAGGCGAGCAGAGCTACTATCGATACGGTCCTGTCATTGATGCGAACAGCTTGCCCACCGACGACGCCAAGCTGCGCTATAAACTGTATCAGATCATTGACGGCAGCCGGAGCGCGACGATCGACGAGCTGATTGGCTATCTGAATCATGAGGGTGTTATCATTCCCAGAATGGCCATGACCGCCCTGGTGACCCGCTACACCAACGATCCCAAGACCGTAGAGGCCTTGAACAAAATGGTCACCCACGAAAACTCGGATCTGCGGGCATGGGCAATCAGAGAATTGATTGGCAAGTCCAACGGCAACCAGGTGATCATGAATGCGGATTCCGTTACCGCAATTTTGAAAGCTCTGAAAATGGATATCAGCCAGCCCGTGCTTGATAACGCGGCACAGGCGCTGTCAAAGGTGTCCGATCAGGTGAGCTATCAGCAGCAGATGTGGAGTGTCTTTACCGATCCCGATTCCAGTCTGCCTGAGAAGGCCGTGACGATTCGCGGCGTGGGCGCAACCTCCTTCTATGTTTCGGATGAGATTGCGAATCAATTAATCGAAATGATCGAAGGGGACGAGATGTCGGTCTCTCCCGACGCGCCTCAGACGCCGGAAAACAGCCTGAAGGAATGGATCCGCTATTATAGCGTGGCGCGTCTTGGCATCAACATCATTAATAACAGTCAGAAAGCAAAAGGCAAGCTGCTGGAATACATCCGCAGCGAGGATACCGTCGTTGCCAATGAGGCTCTGATTGTATTGAAGGCCCGTGCATCCAAATACACAGGCGAGGATAAAACCAGGGCAATCAAAGCGCTGAAAACTGTCTTTGAAAACCTGAGTCCGGACAGCGATGTTACATATGCTACGGATTTCAAGAATTGGGCCTATCGTCCTGCAGGAGAAGCGCTGCTTGCCTTTGGCGATGAGGGCAAAGCTGTGCTGATGGAGTTCTATGCCGGCAATGACCCCGTTCTTGCGGAGTATGCCTGGAAATGCCTCTACATGCCCCTGAATTTGAACGGCCCCAGCATTATGACAGAGGAAGATTATCTCGCGATCTACAACGAAGCACCTCCCGCGCTTACGTCTTACAGCAAAATCAAGCTTTCTCAGGACTTTGAAAACACCAATGTGTTCAATGAAACCTGCAACGTCCCCGCCGGTACCAGCAAGAATGTCGGCAGCACCTCCGGCACAGCCGGTGCGTGGTTCGTCAACGGCGGTACCCATGTGGATGATTCTGTTGCCCACACCGGCAGCCAGTCCTTTGCGCTGACCCCCGGGATCACCGGGCCCTATACCCGTATCACCGTGACCAACGGGATCGATAACGGCGCCAATTACATGCTTTCCATGTGGGTTCTGCGGCAGGAGGACGTTGCCTTTGGCGTCATTACCACCGACAATGCCACAGTCGCCTTGTCCAGCGAAGATAAGGACTTCCTGCTGCAGGTCGGGACCGATGGCGCCGTGCTTTTGGACAAACAGCGTACCGGTCTGACCGTTCCCGCCAATGTCTGGACCAGAATTGACGTCGAGATCCATCGTGCCAATGCCATCAATCAGGGTATCGTGACGGTCCATCCCGAGGGCGGCACAGCAGTCTCTTCCCAGCCCATCAGCGTAACGCCTTACAGCAATCTGACACGCATTGTCCTCTCCCACAGCAATGAGGCCGCCGGCGGTTCCGTCTGGTTCGACGACATCGTCTGGGCGCAGTCCGCACCCGCCCGGAGAACCGCCGCCGCGCCTGCAATTACCATGGAATCCACCGGCATTGTTTATGACGGTCAGCCCCATGGACTGACTGCCGTGACCACACCTGCCGGTCAGAGTGTGACCTATACCTATGTGGACAGCGATGGCAATCCGCTGGACGGTGAGCCCGTCGACGCAGGCAGCTATACTGTCACCGCGGAGATCACTGATGGTGATCATCAGGGCGCCAAAGCCACGGCTTACCTCGTGATTCGCAAGGCACCCGTATCGGTGGTCGGGGTTACTGCCGGCAGCATCGATCTTGGTATGCCTCTGGCTAAAGCTCAGCTGAATGCTACCGTTGCCCCTGCGGGCAGCAGAGAACCGCTGGAAGGTGTCGTCAGCTGGGATACGCCCGGCACCTACCCCATAAAGATCGGGGAGCATTCCTGGACCTTTGTCCCAACCAATCCCAACTACCAGTCGGTCAGCGGTACTGCGCAGGTAACGCTCAATGCCAGCAATTTCAAGTTTGCACCCGTTCTGAGTCAGAATTTTGAT
>JAZNLC010000232.1:0-2415 GCA_045578895.1 Faecousia sp.
CTGGCAGAACAACACAAGGAGCATCCTTCCCACGGCTACCATATGCTTGCGGATGATGTATTTCAGGCCACAGGCTGGATATTCTCCCATAACTTGGCTCATAAATGCTGCAAAGAAGCGGGAATCCATTCCAAAGCCCGCAAATACCGCTATAAAAAGAAAGAGGGAGAAGAACATATCAAGTTTTCTAATGTGGTAGATGGCAACTGGAACGCCGAGAGGCCAATCCAGATCGTGGTGTCTGATATGACCGTGTTCAAGAACAACGGAAAGAATTGGGAATGGACACTTCTCGTCGATACATTCAACAACGAGATCCTTGCCCACCAGGCTACACCGATTACCGGCAGCAATAAGCCATATTATCATTGCCTGGAAGTATTAAAGAAACTTGCAGGAAAGAAAAATGAGGAGCAGACGCCCCAGGTAGTCTTCCACACCGACCAGGGTTCTGTCTACTCCTCACAAGCCTTCTGCCAGGCTCATGAACATTATAACATACTTCGTTCCATGTCGAAAGGGGGAACTCCAACAGATAATGCAATTATGGAAGCATTAAACGGCTGGATCAAGGAAGAACTATACCTTGACTTCGGTCTGGAGACTGCTGAGGACGTTCCGAAGCTGCTGGATGAGTATGTGTATTACTTTAATAACAGGCGGCCTGCGGCCGCTCTGGGCTATAAAAGCCCAGTTCAGTACAAGACCGAACTGGGCTTCTAATACTATGGGGTTTTTAAGTGTCTACTTTTCCTTGACAGATGCAGAGGGCAGTGCCCTCCCGGTTGATCGTTTTATTCGAATTTGCCCTTCATCAGGACCTTGCCCTGCCACAGAGCGGTCTTGCCTCTGGCAAAGAGGCCATCGATCTCCAGATTCTCATCCAGAACCAGCAGGTCAGCGTCAGCACCCTCGGCCACGCAGCCCTTCTGCCCCACTCTGCCCAGCAGGTTGGCGGGTGTGGAGGTGACCAGCTTCAGCACCTCTTCCAGTGCCAGGCCACGCTTGACCAGGCCCTGCACCGTCTTGTGCAGATACTTGGGAGAGGCATAGGTCAGGCCAATGCATTCGCCCTTCTCATCGAAGCGGGGCTGGCTGCCGTAGGCATCGGTGGACATGGTAACATGGTCGGCGGTAACGCCCTCCCGGCTCAGCACATCCGCCAGCTTATCGGCGTTGACTTCCAGCTCCACATCGTCGCAGCCAACGGTGCAATCAATGAAACCGCCGCGGCGAACCAATTCAATGCCCTGCTCCGTCAGTTCGGGGCAGCGGAGCATATGGGTGGGCAGGAAGTTCTTGGCAGGAATATCGGAATTATCCAGCGCATAGAACACAGGGTTCAGACCGCCCTTACCGGAGCCCATGTGCATGGTCACCAGACCTGGATTGCAGCTGAGCAGGCCGGCACGGCGTGCGGAGGTACCCAGGCGGATCAGCTCTTCGCCGGTGGGGTTGGAGCTGCGATGGTCGGAAACAGCCACCTTGACACCGATCATGGGCGGGATCATCATAATATCCTTTTCCACGCTACCGGTCATGGTAATGGGAGGATAGCCATAAGCACTGGTGAGGCAGTAAGCGGTGATGCCTTCCTCGGTCAGCGCCCGGGCCTTGGCCACCAGATTCTCAATGCTGCGGGTGATACCGTCGGTGCCCAGCATGCCCACCACAGTGGTAATGCCGTTAACAACAAACACGCTGAGCTGAGATTCGGGAACGCGGGAAGTGGGGCCCTGCTCGCCACCGCCGCCGGTGACGTGCACGTGCATATCGATATAGCCTGGCACCAGGCGCTTGCCTTCCAGGTCATAGACCTGGACATCGGGCAGATCATCATAGCCTTCGATTTTGTCGGCCATGCGGCAGATCTTTTCGCCAACGATCAGAATATCTTTCTTGCCCAGAGGCGCAGGTGCATAAACATTCGCGTTTTTAATAAGTTTGATCATGATTGCATTCTCCTGTTATTGAGATAAGCTTGTTCAAAGCTGCCCGGATCGGCAGACCGACCCGGGCAACCCTTTCACCTGAAAATCAGGCAGTTTTTGATTACTTCACTTCCTCTTCCTTGGGCAGCTTGGCAATGCCGATACCGGTGAAGCCATAGATGATGGCGAAGATGAAACCGGTGTAGCACAGGATGGCCCAGGGCAGGTAATCCAGAGTCTCGACGCCCAGAGTAGCGGTCATGTAAGCACCGGCGGCAGACCAGGGCACCAGGGGAACGAATACGGTACCGGCATCTTCCAGGGTACGGGACAGGTTCTTGGGATGCAGGCCTCTCTCCTTGTAAGCATCACGGAACATCTCACCGGGAATCAGGATGGACAGGTAGGAGTTGCCGGTGGTCAGAGCCATGGTAATGCAGGAGATAACGGTGGCCAGGATCAGGGAACCGGTGGTCTTGGCAAC
>JAZNLC010000233.1:0-2244 GCA_045578895.1 Faecousia sp.
CGACAATATAAAAAACACCACCCGTTTGGGTAGTGTTTTCCTGTGGTGGAAACAACAGGACTCAATTTGCATTTTACCTTCGGTGAAATTATTGTAGCCACCAGTTTTTGAACTGGTGGCAGCAAGTATCCACAGAACATATGCACTGCTATGGGTTCGAGTCCGTCGGACGTTAAAAAGCCCCCATCCAATCGGATGGGGGTGGTGGAGACAACAGGACTCGAACCTGTGACCTCATGCGTGTGAAGCATGCGCTCTAACCAGCTGAGCTATGCCTCCGTTTGGAACAGGTAAGATTATACCACAATTTAATGGAAAGTCAATACCCATTCCGGCTTTTTATCCGATAGAACGCAGCTGCACCGTATCAAGGAGTTTCAAGTCAAAGGTGCGCACCATTTCCAATGCCTTTTCTTCCGCATCCGGCTTGACGATTGCGGAGGGTCTGTGGGCATCGCAGCCGATGACACAATCGCAGCCTTCCTCTGCCGCCATTTCCCAAAACAGGCGGTTGGGATAATGTCTGCCCGCATCCAGCCCCAGCATATTGATTTCTAGGGGTAGACCACAGTTCTTTGCTTCCTTGCAGACACGGCGGATATGCCGCTGATAGATTTTGGGCTCCCCCACATAGTGGATCAGATCCGGATGTGCCAGGTAAGTAAACAGCCCCGTCTGCATGGCCTCAATTACCTGATCGCAATACCGTTTCAGAAGGGTTTCGTCCTCAGTAGGATGACCGCAGTAAGGCTCATCGATCTCGCTGCCCAGCCAATGCTGACCCAGTAAAAAATACTCGACTCCCTGATCCCGGAGTCTGCTCAGCATTTCTCCAAAATAAGCGGGATAGTATTCCACCTCCATGCCCAAATGGATCTGCAGCTGATCTGCGTACCGTTCGCGCACATTATGCACAGATTCGCAGTATTCCTCCAACTGATGTGGATACATGCGCATATGGGTGTAATAGTCCCCCGGAAACCAATAGGGTGTGTGGTCAGAAAAACCCAATATCTGCAAATCGCTTTTTATCGCTGCCTGCACATATTCTTCTTCTGTCCCCTCCGCATGGCGGCATCGGGGTGTATGGGTATGATAGTTGGCAATCATAGCAAGCTCCTTCTGATCTTTCTCTTGGCAAAGAGCAGATCATCTGTTATTTTAAATAAAAGGATGTGATACGGATGGAATACACAAATATGGTTCGGGGTACTTTTTTGAGCCGGCCCAACCGCTTTATTGCCCATGTGAAAATCGATGGCCAGGCAGAAATCTGCCATGTCAAAAACACGGGCCGCTGCCGGGAACTTTTGATCCCCGGAACAACCGTTTGGTGCCAAAAGTCCGATAATCCCAACCGCAAAACCGGCTACGACCTCATCTGTGTACAAAAGAGCAGCCGGCTTATCAATATGGATTCTCAGGCGCCCAACGCCGCCGCCAAAGAATGGCTTTTGCAGGGCGGTCTTGGTCAAATTGAGCATCTGCGCCCCGAAACTTTTCACGGAGATTCCCGTTTTGACTTTTCGTTTACCAAGGACGGAAGATCCTGTCTTTTGGAGGTTAAAGGTGTTACCTTGGAAAATGACGGGATCTGCGCATTCCCCGATGCCCCTACAGAGCGAGGTGTCAGGCATCTGCGCCATTTGGCCCAGGCTGCTGGCGAAGGTTTCGATTGTTATGTGTTGTTCGTCATTCAAATGGCGGATGTAGCTTACCTGCGCCCCAATGACGCTACCGATCCGGATTTCGGTGCCGCTTTGCGGGAAGCCGCTGCCGCAGGTGTCCATGTTTTTGCTATGGACTGCCTGATCACCGAACACAGTATGACAATCAAAAACCCGGTTTCCGTCATCATGTAAATGATCGTTTATGCGGGCAGTGCCCGCAGACAATTCGTGCACGGTGCGGTGGTAATCGTTACTTCCCGGTGCCCGCTCGGTATCGTTTTTGCGGCAATTATCGATAGAATTTTTAGGGAGTCCCCCTAAAAACCTATCGAAAACCACTGCAAAGGCGATACCGGGCAAGGCAAGGCACTAACGACAAGTAGAAGTTTTGGTGCGAATTGGGAGCGGGGGCTCGCCGCATAAACGATCATTTATCTTTCCTGCAGTGCTGCTAAAAGCGCTTCCAGCTGGGTCAGGGATTCAATTTCATAGTCTGCCGGGATTTCCGGATCGGCGGGGATATGTTTGGGATTGACCCAGCAGGTCTTCATTCCCGCATGGATGCCGCCCAGGA
>JAZNLC010000234.1:0-2295 GCA_045578895.1 Faecousia sp.
TGAATTTCTAAACTTGTTAGATATTCTTTCTTTCGGTTTTAATAGTTGTTCCTCGCTTCGCTCGGATAATTTATTCTGGGCATAGCTAAAGCTTTTTGGAACCACCAGCACAGCTGGTGGTATTCTTTAACCAATAAAAAAGGCTGCGGGAAACCGCAGCCTTTCTATGGGATCGATTATTCCGCAAACATCTCACGGATGTTCTGTAGAGTTTCCCGGACCAGCTGTTCGCCGCCTGCATGGCCGACCTGGCCGGAGGAAATAAAGGCGCTGTAGTGACCGTGACGCTCTGCCTTTGCGGTGGGCAGATACCCTTCCGCGCCGTTGGCCAGCTGGATCAGGAAGGTCTGCTCGGCAGCGGATCTTGCCTTGATTTGGTTGCCGTAATCCAGGAACAGCTCAAAGGGATTGGAAGCGATGGCGATGGTACCCAAACGGATGATATGGATCTCGGTTTCCAATACATCCAAAAGTTCCTGCTTCCTTGCTCTTGCGATCACACCCAGATGGACCTGCAGATTGGCCACATCATTGTAATCCACATCCCGGCCCTGAATATCCCGCAGATAATCACGGATACCGGCTTTTGCCCGGTTGATATCCGTCAGTGTCGCACGGCGGATGGGTAGGTTCATCAGTTCGACACGGTGTTCAAAGACGGGATCTGTCTGTGCTTCGTCCAAACCCTCTTCCCAAATTTCAATGATCTCATTGGCAACGCGCTTGCCGGCCTTATACATACCGGGCAGATCGAACATGGAAGGATCGGCCTTGCGCTTGGGAGGATTATTGCGCTTGCAGTTGGGGTCATTCAGATCGCTTTCCGGCTCTACCCAGCGAATCAGGTCGACAGGGCACTGGTCACCGGCAGCGCTGCACTGTGCCAGCAGGAAGATATGCTCACCGAAATGCTTGCGCAGCCGCACCTTTACTTCACCCCAAAAGTCCGGGGATACGAACAGACGGTGCTGCACACACTGGGCCGGGCAAGCCAGGTTTGCTACCACACCGGTGAGCTTCTTTTCTTCATCAAACATATAAAGCAGCTCAATGCCGGAATCGTTGCCGCCTTCCAGCGCATCAAACACGGCAGTATTGGTATCGCCCCACATCTGTGCGGTATCGTCGCTGTAAGCGGCACGGCGGCACATGCCTACCACCGCACGGCCAAAAGCATTGGTAAAGGAGCCGGGCGCACGGTTTTTCCATGCCTGCTCGATTGCCTGGGGGATCCGCTCCAGCAGCAGCGCAGTCACTTCCTCATTGGTCGCGATCTCAGGGTTGGAGGAAATATTGACCTTCTCCACATACTTCTGACCGGGCGCAAGGAAGGTCTCCAAATTCTGCCGGTGTCCGACAACACCGCCAATGTCGCCGCGGGAGCGCTTACCTGCGTACTTGGGGCCGGTGTGGGTGTGGATCGCGGAGATCACGATCTTATTCACATCCAGACCCATGTCGTTATCTGCCAGCGCCTTGCGAACGTTCTGCAGCAGCTCGTTGCCGATGCTTGCCAAATCGCAGCTGACCAGCACCATCTGCTCGTCGCCGGAATCTACAGCCAGAGCAGTCGCGGTCAGAGGTTTTTCCACATATTCGGAAATACGCTCCGCAAACTGGCCTGCCAGAGAGATCTTCTTGTCGGGAGTAATGCTGACTTCTCCCCAACCGATTTTCAATGCGCTCATAACTTTTCCTCCTTAAATATATTCAGAAAGATTTCCGATTTTTGCGTAATACAAAAGGTCCTTTGCGGCAGGGCGGTCCGCATAAGACGGAATGTCCTCAATATACAGGTCCGCGTTGCTCCAAAGCATATACAGCACACCCTTATAATCGATAATGTCATAATAGACGATGCCATAAGGATCGGTGATTTGGAAAATTTCCTTGTATTTACTCAGGTCCTCGCCCTCGCCGATCAGCAGTTTCATATTGTTACGGCCATCCCGGACGAAGTTTGGCAGGATGCCCTTTTCGGAAACGGCGATCAACACCTTGCCCATATAAGGCATCATCTGCGGCCGGGTGGTATTGAACTCGATGCGGCCGCAAGGCTTAAATGTATGGCCCAGATCATCGGAAATATAGAAATTATCCTCCTGCGCTCCCCGCAGCAGGGCATACATTCTGCCCTTCAGAATCGCCGTCTGAGCCTCATATTGGGCCACCTTCGGCACATGTCCGATCAGCTCAAAGCAGCTGCCATCCTCGGTGCGGTAGATAATGGGCTGACACCAGTAGGTGGTGATGCAGCCATACCACCAGCCCTCGTGGAAGTACATCTTTCCGGTA
>JAZNLC010000235.1:0-3390 GCA_045578895.1 Faecousia sp.
ATAATTGCCGCAGGAACGATACCGAGCGGCCGCGAGCCTGACCGCCGCCGGTGGCGGATAAAGGGAAGGCGCAGCGTGTGCAGCGGTCAAAATTTCGTGAGCGAATAGCGAACAGGAAATTTTGGGTACCGCAAACGGGCACAGGGAAGTAGCGAAAAGCACCGCACTGTGCACGCATTGTCAGCGGGCACTGCCCGCATAAACGATCATTTATCACTGTTTGGGAATTACTTTACTTTTATTCAAATTGGTGCTATAATAGGTCGGCAAAGGAGGCGAAGCTGTGCGCCAATATATTCATGAACTGAAAAACTTCTTCCGCAAGGGCGATATGGTGCTGCTGCTTCTGTGCCTCATCACCAACACCTTCGGTGTCATTATGATCTCCAGCGCCACCAATCACCGGGGTAGTCTGCGTTATGTGATCATCCAGATTGCCGCTGCTCTTTTGGGTATTCTCTTCTATATGCTGGTATCCTCCCTGGATGCGGACTTTATGGCGGAGCACCGGGTGGCTCTTGCCGCTTTTAATACCGTTCTTCTTTTGATGTTGATTCCCTTTGGCACTGACTTGGGAAGCGGCAACAAGAGCTGGCTGGACTTTCCCTTCCTGCCCATCGATATTCAGCCTGCAGAAATCTGTAAGATTACTTATATCATCATAATGGCCTCGGTCATGGGTCAGTATCAAAACAGCATATCCTCCTGGAAAGCAGTTTTCGCCATGGTGTTCCATGTTGGTCTGCTGGTCGGCACCAACTTCCTGATCTCAGAGGATGCCGGTGTTTGCCTGATCTTCGTATTTATCTTCCTTGGCATGGCTTTTTCCGGCGGTGTCAGCCTGTTTTGGTTTTTGCTGGCAGGTGGTGCTATTACGCTAGCCTTGCCTTTTATCTGGAATAACTTTTTTGACCAATTCCAGCGTGACCGGTTCCAGGTTCTGTGGGATCCCACTGTAGACCCGGACGGCATCAAGGTTCGTTACCACTCAGTGCGTTCTCTGCGAAGCTTAACCGGTGGTGGCTGGAGCGGCCAGGGTCTGTATAACGGTATCCGTACTCAAAACGGTGAGCTTCCCTCCCAACATACGGACTTTATCTTCTCCACCGTGGGTGAAGAACTGGGTTTCATTGGTTGCATTTTCGTTCTGCTTTTGGAGCTGGCCATCATTATCCGCTGTATTCAGATCGGCAAGCGCAGCCCCGACTTTATGCGCCGCATGATCTGCTTCGGTGCCGCAGCCGCCCTTATGTTCCAGGTTACCATCAATGTGGGTATGTGCCTTGGTGTGACTCCCGTTATCGGTCTGACACTCCCCTTCATCAGCTACGGCGGCAGTTCTTTGGTTACTCTGTATACCATGTTGGGTCTGGTCTCCGGCGTGCATGCCCGACCATCGCCCCAAAGCCACGAGCGATATATTCGACCTTATCGAAGATAACTCTACAGCCTCCCATCCGGGAGGCTGTTATTTTGCCAAAAAAGCACCTTGATTTCTTATGCGGTTCGCCAGTTGCTTTTTGCCGTTTCAGCTTTATAATATATGTATGAAAATATGCCCTAAGGAGGCTTATAAACACATGAAAGCATTTATGGACAAAGACTTTATTCTCGGCAGCGAAACCGCCAAGCATCTGTACCACGACTATGCCTGCAAGATGCCTTTGGCGGATTACCATTGCCATTTGAACCCCAAGGAGATCTATGAAGACCGCCGCTTCAACAACATCGTAGAAGTATGGCTGGGCGGTCAGAACCCCGACGGCAGCTATGCCGGCGACCATTACAAGTGGCGCATGATGCGCTCTCACGGCATTGAAGAGGATTATATTACCGGCAACAAAGATCCTTACGAGCGGTTTGTAAAGCTGGCAGAGGCCTTGGAAATGGCCATCGGCAACCCCATGTACCACTGGTGTCACTTGGAGCTGCAGCAGTTCTTCGGTATATACGAGCCTTTGACCGTAGAAAGCGCTCCCCGGATTTGGGAACACTGCAATCTGCTTTTGCAGGAAGATCCGAACATGACCGCCCGTGGTCTGATCCGCAAGGCAAATGTTGCGCTGATCGGTACCACCGACGATCCCATCGACACTCTGGAGTGGCACGAAAAGATCGCCGCTGACGATACCATCGATGTGCTGGTTTCTCCCTCTTACCGTCCTGACAAAGCCGTCAATATCCACAAGGGCGGCTGGACGGAATACATGGCAGCCTTGGCAAAGAGTGTGGGCAAGGATCGTCTTCCCACTATGCAGGATGTGCTGGATGCCCTGATAGAGCGCCTGGAGTTCTTCCACGCCCACGGCTGCAAGGCCAGTGACCACGGTTTGGACTATGTTCCCTTCCAGAACTACACGGTCGAGCAGGCCGATGCCGTTTATCAGAAGGCACTGCGTGGCGAACAGTTGACCACTGAAGAAGTAGAAGGCTATCAGACCGTCATTCTGCTGACCCTGGGCCGCGCCTACAGCCGCCTGGGTATCGTGATGCAGCTGCACTACTCCTGCCTGCGCAATAACAACGAGCGGATCTTCAAAGCTATGGGTCCCGACACCGGTGTCGATGCCATTGCACAGAACACCTGCGGCGGCAACATTGCACAGCTGCTGTCTGCTTTGGATTTTGACGGCCAGTGCCCCAGAACCATTCTGTATTCTCTGAATCCTGCCGACAATGCCCAGCTGGGCACCCTGATCGGCTGCTTCCAGGACAGCTCCATTCCCGGCAAAATCCAGCATGGCTCCGCCTGGTGGTTCAACGATACCAAATCCGGCATGGAAGAGCAGATGAAGTCCCTTGCCAATTTGGGCCTGCTGGGCAATTTCATCGGTATGCTTACCGACTCCCGCAGCTTCCTGAGCTATGCCCGCCACGATTACTTCCGCCGTATTCTGTGCAACCTCATCGGCGCATGGGTAGAAAACGGCGAATACCCCAACAACGACGCGTCTCTTAAGAAGATCGTCGAAGGTGTCAGCTTTAATAACGCAAAGCGCTACTTCGGTCTGTAAGAAACTCAAAAAGTATTGCCCTCATTCCTGATTGGAATGAGGGCATTTGTTATTTCACTGCAAGATACTTTTCAAAATACCGCTGGCCAAACTCCCGACAGGCCGGAGAATCAAAATGTGCGCCATCAGGCTTCATGGTTAGCTTCTCTGAGGAGGCAATGGCGCAGTACGGGATTTCCTCTGCCAACTGCCGCAAAACTGCGTTCAGCTGTTGTTCACGGCCTTCGGTTTTCCAGTTAGCACCCATTTTCTGCGGCAGTTCTCCCAGGATCACAGGAACATTTTCCGCTCCCAGGTCTTTACGCAATTGGGTGATCATTGGGATAAAATTCTCCCGGTATGCCGCCACCGTTTCATCGCTGAGGCAATCGCTCTC
>JAZNLC010000236.1:0-12757 GCA_045578895.1 Faecousia sp.
CCCTCTTTTTCAGCATTATTCTACTTCTTCCCGGCCAAGGGTTACCATTTTCGGGGGATGGCCCATTGCGGGAATGATCACATCCAACAGGTCTTTGGTGCGAAGCCGCAGGCTGGAGGTGTTAACGCAGGGGTGGACACCGATATAGTCTCCACGGAGAACGTCTTCGTCAATGAGTAACTGCACACGGTGCCCTGTGTCGTTCATCAGACCCATCACGCTCAAAGAGCCGGGGGTGATGTCCAAATACTGTTCCATATAGCTGCCATCGGCAAAGGACAAGCGGGAGGAGCCGATTTGTTTAGAAAGCTCTTTGGTCTTAAAAGGCTTGTCGCCCGGCAGCAGCAAAAGGTAAAAATCCGTATGCTGGCGGTTGCACAGGAACAGGTTCTTGCACATGGCAGTGCCCATGGCTTCATCCACGGCGGCACAGGCTTCCATGGTCATGGCGGCTTCGTGATCAGCCTGCAAATAGGAAATGCCAAGCCTGTCCAGCAGGTCATAGACCCGGACTTCCTTTGGGAGCCTGCCGGCACAATCGGCTGGGCGGCCTTTCTGTAAGTTCATAGACGAATCCTCCTTTCGCGGCTGCGCAGCTGCCAAAAGGCAACGGCACTGGCAGCGGCCACATTCAAAGAATCCACATCGTGGTACATGGGGATCTTTACTGTATAATCGCAGCTTGCGATGGTCGTATCGGTCAATCCGTCACCCTCGCTGCCCAGGATCAGCGCTAGCTTTTCCTCTGCCATCAAATCGGGATCATCAATGGATACGGAATGATCGCTGAGGGCAAGGGCGGCTGTTTTAAAACCGAGGCTACGCAGGAAGTCCATTCCCTTTTGTGGCCAATCGTCAGTCTCCTCACCCAAAAAAGTCCATGGGATCTGGAACACTGTACCCATACTGACCCGGGCGCTGCGGCGGTATAAGGGGTTGCTGCAGCCGGGTGTCAGCAGCACCGCATCCATACCCAGGGCTGCGGCGCTGCGGAAAATGGCACCCACATTGGTGGGGTTCATGACATTTTCCAGGATTACAATCCGCTTGGCATCTTTCAAAACGGTTTCCGGTGAAGGAAGCTGGGGGCGGCGCATCGCACACAGAACGCCCCGAGTCAGCTGAAAGCCGGTTAACCGGGTCAGGATCTCCGGTTCAGAGGTAAATACAGGGATATCCCCGCAGCGCGCGATGACATCCGCGGCCTGACCGTCGATGTGTTTGCGCTCCATGAGCAGGGAAACGGGGATATATCCGGCATCCAAGGCCCGATGGATGACTTTGGGACTTTCCGCGATAAACAGACCCTTTTCCGGCTCGAAGCGGTTCAGTAACTGGCACTCTGTCAGCCGGGCATAGACATCCAGTGCCGGGTCGGAAAAATCGGTAATTTCAATGATGTTCGGCATAAGTAAGATCCTTTGCGATTTTTTCTATATAGTAGCAAATAAGCGTAAAAAAGTCAAAAAAATAAACCGCCCACTGGCGGCGAAACAAACCATACATAGAAATAACCCTTGACGACTCAGCTGACCACTCTGATCGTCAAGGGTTATTTCTGTGAACTCTTGGTATCTAACATCATTGATTAACCTCGCTTTCTACAGGTTCGATTCCAGCTTCAAGACCAAATTTGAATCATCATTTTTTAGGAGTTTTTCTTTGAAGCTTTCCTCTTGAAGTTTTTACCTGTACATTGGTATCACCTCTTTGTACTTAAAGAATACCATGAAAAATGGATTTTTGCAAGTTGGGATACTCCATAAAAATAGGCGGCGATGTTTTGGCAATAGGTAGAAAATGGGAAGAAGTTGCAACTTTCCGTTGACATTGCATTGCCTGCTGTGTTAGAATGAAATTGTTGGGGAGTCCACAGAAAGGACTCCCCATTTTTATTTAGATCAGTTCTTGGCGCGCTTACCCTCGAAGAGTGCGCCGATGGCCATGACCACGGCAAAGACGATCAGATACCACAGGCAGCCCATACCGTGGCTCATAATACTGGCGAGAATCATAAACGCGGAACCGCACAGCGCCAGGATGGGCAGCACAAAACGGTGAACGATATCCTGATCTTTTTCTTTACGCATCCACTGGATCAGAATGGGGAAGTACATCAGGTAAATCGTGATGATGGGCAGCTCGGAAGAATCGAATACGAAAGGACCGGTCCAAATGCAGGCCAGGTTGGAGCTGTAAAAGTACAGGAACCAGGCGGCGGTGACCAGCAGCGCAAAGACGGCAGAGTTTGTGGGCATGTTGGTCTGCTCATCCAGCTGCCGGTAGACCTTGGGCGCGGGGCCTTCATTACGGGCGGCCATGGAGTACATGCAGCGGCTGCAGCCCAGCATCAGGCCGTTGGTGGTGCCCAGGCAGGAAATCACAATGAACAGATTCAGAATATTACCCAGCACACCGCCAAAAATGTTGGTAAACGCAATGGTGGCACCCTGATCGATGAGCTGCTGATTGGTAGCGCCGCCGGCAACACCGATGTAATACAGAATGTACACAGCTGCGATGATGATGCCGCCCAGCGTCAGTGCCAGGGGCAGATTGCGCTTGGAGTCTTTGATCTCCGCGTTGACAGAGGTGGCAATGATCCAACCTTCATAGGCAAAGGCGGTTGCGCATACAGCAGTGAACAGGGGATTGTCGGAAACATCAGCCACAACGGCGTTGGATACAAAATTCTGCTCCAGGGTACCGGTGGCGATACCGTAGATCAGACCCACAACGGCCATCAATCCCAGGGGGATCAGCTTAATGACGGTGGTGCTGGTCTGGAATTTGCCGGCCAGCTTGGGAGAAAGGGCGTTTAGTGCGTAAATGGCGCACAGGTAGAACAGAGTCAACGCCATGCACTCAGGGCCGATCACACAGCCACCCTGCTCCACGGGAATGGTCATGGGGAAGTTGGGGTTGGCCGAGGTGATAAACACCATGGTATATCTGGCGGATACCCACGCCAGAACCGATGTCATTGCGGGAAAATAAATGGTGGCGGAGAACCAGCCCATGTAGTAGCCATACCGGGGACCGACGGTAGCTTCGGCGTAGTCTACAAGACCGTTGACCCGTTCATATTTTTGACCCATGAACGAGAAGGTAAGCAGGCACACCAGCATGATGGCACCGCCGATGATCCAGGCCAAAATGCCCAGAGGCATATCACCACCGGTCTTGGTCAAAATGGTTTGTGCCTTAAAGAAGACACCGGAGCCGATCACGATACCCACTACCATGCAGATGGCGGTGAACAGGCCGTACTTTCGTTCCAATTGATTGCGCATAGAGAACCCTCCTTGAAAGGATATTACGGAGATTTTAGCATGATATCTCACAAAGCGCAATAACTATCCGTAAAAAATGCCATGAATTTATAGACGGAGCTGGTAAGTTGTGGTATAATGCGCCCATGTGACAGGCAGGAGGTTCGGATATGACAAAGTTGTTGCTGCGCTTATTCATAAAAGATCATGACGCGCCGAAGAATCCCAAGGTGCGCTCTGCGGTTGGAAAAATGTCCGGTATCGTAGGGATTATCTGCAACGTGATCTTGTGCGCATTAAAACTGCTGGTCGGTACGGTCTCCGGATCGGTATCCATTACGGCAGATGCCATGAATAACCTTTCCGATGCTACCAGCGCGATCGTAACGCTGATCGGCTTTAAGCTGGCAGAGAAACCGGCGGACGAGGACCATCCTTACGGTCATGCCCGGTACGAGTACTTATCCGGCCTTGCGGTTGCGGCCATGATCGTTGTTATCGGTTTTGAATTGGCAAAAACATCCATAGAAAAGATCATCCATCCTACGGCCGTGGAGTTTTCTCTGCCCGTTGCTATCGTACTGGTGGGCTCTATCCTTGTGAAGCTGTGGATGTGCCTGTTTAACCGGACATTAGGGAAACATATCGAATCGTCCACACTGCTTGCTACTTCTGCCGACAGCCGCAACGACGCTGTTTCTACCGCCGCTGTGCTGCTGGCAGCAGTGATCGAATTGCTGACCCAGTGGCGGATCGACGGATATATGGGCCTTGCGGTAGCGCTGTTCATTCTCTACAGCGGCGCCATGCTGGCGAAAGATACCATCAGTCCTTTGCTGGGTGAAACCGCATCCCCGGAATTGCGGGATCTGATCATCAGCGTGGTGACAGCGCAGCCGAAGGTGCTGGGCTATCACGATCTGATGGTTCATGACTATGGTCCCGGGCAGCGGTTTGCCAGCATGCATGTGGAAATGAGCGCGATGGACGACCCGTTGGAATGCCATGAACTGATCGACAACCTGGAGCGGGAATGCCTGAAACAGCTGGGTGTGCATCTGGTTTTGCATTATGATCCGGTGGTTACCGGTGATGCGGAGCTGGAGCGCATCCGGAGTGTGGTGGAGCAGATTCTGCGGGAGCAGGATGAACGCATTTCCATTCACGATTTCCGTACCGTCCGAGGCAAGGAACATACGAATTTGGTTTTTGACATGGCTCTGCCTGCGGAACGGATGGGGCAGAAAAAACAGATCAAAAAGCAGCTGGATGAAACCCTGGCCCAAAGAGAACCGAAAACATACTATACGGTTGTTACTTTTGATATTGCGTCTTTTAATTGAGAAGAATCCGGTGCAGATTGAACTGCACCGGATCTTTTTATTTGATAAAATTGGTTGCGATCCCTTTTTCCCGCTGGGGCAGACCGTATTTTTCTTTGCCAAGGGCAATGGCTCGCATGAGAAATACCATATTCCGGGCTAAAGTGCGCATGGTTTGCATACCTTCTTCGTCTGCGGCTGCTTCACCCGGCAGCCGGCCGTGAACGCTGTTCCAGTATTGGCTGGAAGCGATGGGCATACCACTGATGGTGAAATACTTATTCAGCTGGTCAAAGGTGGCGGAGCAGCCACCCCGGCGGGCAACGGCAACGCTGGCACCGACGATCATGGTCTTGTCAAAATGGCTGCTGTAGAACAGCCGGTCCAAAGCGGCGGTGAGAGTAGAATTGGCAGAGGCATAGTACACAGGACTGGCCAAAACCAGACCGTCACTTTCCTTCAGCTTGTCGGCAAGTTCGTTGACACCGTCATCGAAAACACATTTACCTTCTTTGTGGCAATAGCGGCAGGCGGTGCAGCCACGGATAGGCCATGCACCCAGCTGAACGGTTTCAAATTCTACCCCTTCCTGGGAAAACACCTTTTCCATTTCCGCCAGGGCGGCGGCAGTGTTTCCGTTGGGACGGGGGCTGCCATTGAGAAGTAATACTTTCATATATCCTCCTGTTAGGCAATGCCAAAGAGTGTCTCAGCATTGCGGTGCATGATATCCTTTGCAACCTCCAAGGCCAGTTCATAACGATACAGGCCGTTGTCGACCTTTTCAGCCAAAACTGCCGCTACAATGTCACGGGTGTAGGGACCGTCTGCGGCCACCAGCTCCGGTGTGAATTCATCCCAACCCAAAGTGAGCTTGTGGCAGGGCACCCGATCCAGAAAGATACCCAGCCAATGCTTGAAATTGTCATAAGAGGTGCTGGGCATGGAGGACAGATTCACATATACATTGGGGAACGCGGCACCCATCAGCACCATGACACCGAAGAAAGGATCACCGCCATGGAGCAGATCAAATTTGGTGTTGGGGAAGGCTTGAATGACCGTAGCCAAATGTTCCGGGCTGATGTTGCTCATATTGAAATCACCCCAGATATTACCGGTATGGATCTGCACCGGCACATTCAGCTCGGCAGCCATACGGAACACGATGCAGGCAATATAGTCAGTAAGGATCGTTTCTTCTTCCGGTGTGCGCTCAGGTTTATAGCAGGGGGCAGCTTCTTCGTAAGTGCGGGGTTTGTAGTCCAAACGGCGATAGTACATTTCCGTATTCTTAAATGCCTTAACACCCTTTTCTTCTACAGACCAACGGCAGATCTTTTCGAGCAAAGCTTCGTAATCTGCCAATGTATCCAGCTTCATGCCAAAATCCCGGGCGTAATTCGCAGTTACCGGGCCAAAAGGCTCCATGGCGTGACCGTCTAAAGTGGTACTGAAAACAAAGAATTGCTTATCCAGTGCTTTTTCCCGCGCTGTAAGTCCTGCTTCATAGGCGGTCAGATAGGGGTAGCATTTCCGGGACCACAGATTCAGCACGGAGCATTTCACACCGCCTGCGGTGAATGCCTTGTCCAGCAGACCGTAGAAGTCATCCCGGCTGCCGGTGATGGCAGTATTGACCGTCTCCCAGTTATCAGGATTGATGTCCTGAATGTCGAGACCGTACAAATCATTCAAACCCCGTATCATAAACCGGTAGATCGCCCGGTTTTTGGTATGGGGCGCTGTCAGCAGCCGCTTTTGCTCTTCCGGGCAGATGTGGCCTAGAAGGATATGGTTGACCATTGCCTCTGACAGAGGGAAGCAGCAACGGGTATTAAAATCCAGCAGAACCCGCGCAAGCGGAAGAACCTCATAAGGGCCTTCCCATGGGGCAGGCTCAATATTATGGTGCAGCACATGGCTGTGATCGTCTATAAAGGGAACTTCTTCCAATGCCTGCCGCAGTTTTTCATAGGTGCTCATATCCATTCTCCTTATCCGAATACTTCAAATGCGCTGATAATGGGAAACATGTCTTCATTGACCAGTTCCCGGCCGTAGGCGTCCAAAAAACGCTCACGGTACCGGGCGGTTTTCAAATTAAACTGTAATGACCAAACGCCCCAAAACAGGTCTACATGCCGGTCACCGATGCCACCATTGCCCAGGTCGATAAATCCGCTGAAGCGCCAATCTTCCAATATGGTGTTGGGCAGACAGTAATCACCGTGGAGCAAGGTGTCGGTTTTCAGATATTTCGCGTTTTCTTCCACGACCTTCCATGCTTCCTCTGCGGATGCGTATCCCCAATTATCGGGGAAGAGGGAGACATCATACTTGCCTGATTCATAGTTTTTCCGGGCGGTGGCGATATAGGCTGCGGTGTGATCAATGGGGCAGCCTGCGGGACAGGTGTCATGGAGCATCCGCAGAAGCTGCGCTGTGGTATCGCACAGCCGCTTGGGATCTTCCAGGTACATGGGATCGATACAATCCTCACCGGGTACCCGACGGGTCAGCAGCCAGTCGGCATTCTGACTTTCGTAGGTCAAAACTTCAGCAGCCAGGCCCTTGCTGTGAAAAAATCGGGTCAAAGCGGCTTCTTTTTCCAATGCACCTTTGGGCGCGGTTTTCAGGAATAACCCTCCGTCACGGTCCAAATAATAAACTCTGGCCTCCGGGGAGCAGCTGCTGTCATAAACCGGTGTGTCTGTCAACAATGGTTGGAAAGCAGGCGGAACGGATTCTGTGCTGAGCGTGATCAATCGGCGCTTCATTGCATCACCTTTTCTTTGATAGCGGCATTGAGCCTGCGGCGCAGTTCCAAAAGATATGCGCTGTCATGGGGATAACTTTTAAAAGTGATGGGCACAATATCCTGCTCCAGCAGTGCCAGGGTGTATTCTCTGCCATACAGACTTTCGCAAAGCTTCAGCGCCCGCAGGTCCTGCAAGCCGTCATAGAATACAGCCTGCCGCAGAGAAGGCCAGGGTTGACCGTTCTTGCCGGGATATACGGAATACGCATCGCCGGAAGGGGCAAAGCCTTCACCGTCGGAGCAGAGGAAGGGATTGACGGTGGCATAGGAATCCTGATTGTTGTAGAAGTTGTAACCCCAATGCAGGAAACCGGCAATGTTGAACTTATAAAGCTGTGCGCCCATGATCCGGGTGCGATAGGCAGGCATGGCGAAGAAACGATTGGATACGTCCACACATTGACTGCAGCAGTAGTAGGTCCATAGATTGGGAACATTATGCGCAAGAAAATCGTCCAGGCGATCGCAGCCGGGTACCGGGCAGGTGGTAGCGCCGGAAGCGTAAAAGTCATAATCCGACAGCGCATCCATAATGGGATAGCCTTCCAGCAGCGGCTTGATCATCTCGCTGATCTTGGTGTACTGCGCAAAATGCTCTTTATACGGCTCGTCGGAAATGTGGAAATAGCAGCGCTGGTCCGCACCGTTTCTGTCTTTGAGGTAGCTGAGCATTTGGGGTATCAGGGCATACAGAAATTCCCGGTAGGCATCGCTGTCGGAGGGCGTGTCCCAACCGAAGATCCGCTTTTCTTCCCCGTCTACGGTGGCGATCACCTTGGGACAGGCGGCTGCGCCCCACTGGGTAAAGAAGTGGTTGATCTCCAAATACTGGATGCCGACTCTGTCGCAAAGATCCACCCAGCGACCCAATTGGGAAAAGTCAAAAGAATACTTCCCGTTTTCTACTGTGATGCCTACCAGCTGTGTGGTGGGCCGCTCGCCGCCCACATAGGTATCCAGCTCCGGCGTCAGTACCGGAGTGAGGATCATATTCATGCCGTAGCGCTTGGCGTTACCCATGAAGTTTTCAATGATCTGCCAATGCCGGTCATCAAAGGCTTCCGTGCCGTAATATTGCAGCAGACAATCGGTGTAGAACCACTGGGTGAAGATCAGCTCCTGGGGAGGCAGCAAGGCATCGATGATCTCAATTTCGGTAGAAAGCTCCGCAACCTTATCGCCGTTGGTGTCGGTGAAGACGCAGGTAATGGGATAGGTGCCGGCCGCAAAATCTTCCTGGGGATCTACCTCCAGCCACAGCGCATTCAGCACATTGGAAGCCGGCAGGCGGTCGCCTTTTTCCATAGGCTCCAAAAGATCGGGATACAGACCCGGCTCAGTGCGCAGATAGTATTCGTCATGGCGCTTGCGGTACACCGGCAGCAGGGAAGGGATACACTTGACCTTGTAAATGTGTATGTGAGCCGCCAGGGGGGATTCCACGGAAAAATGGACGATCTGCTTATCGTCGATCAGTTCTTCGCAGTCATAGCACACCTGAAAGCTGTAACGCTCGTTTTTGAGCATGGTGATCTGCTCCAGCGCAGGCTTTTGCGTCAAGAATTCATCAGGAAAGCATTTTTCCAGAGAAGAGATAATTTTCGCGCGCATGACAAAAACTCCTATTTCAATATTGTATGAGTAAATTATAGAAAAGCCAATGGGGAAAGTCAATCTTTGCGGTTGATTTCTCCGGGAATTTGCAGTATTCTTGTACCGATAAAATGTGTGAGAAAGAGGGATCTTTTTGCAAAAGAAAGGAAGTCTGCTGAAAGGCTATTTGATGGTCATTGCCAGTGCCGTGATCTTTGGCTGCATGCCACTGATCACCAAAGGAATGTATGCCGACGGCATGAACTCCATGAGTGTCGTCATGTGCCGGAATCTGCTGAGTTTGCCGATGCTGGGCATTTTGGGTTGGCGGCAAAACGGCAGCTTGAAAATCAGCAAAAAAGCGTTACCGTCCATCTTCTTTTTAGCAGTGCTGGGTCCTCTCGCTACACCGCTTTTGCTGTTTTCCTCCTACCGGTATATCTCCTCCGGCACAGCTACGGTCTTTCACTTCGTGTATCCTGCCATGGTGATACTGCTGGGAGCGGTTTTGTTGAAACGGAAAAGCACCTGGAAACAGCTTCTATGCGTGGTGCTGTGCGTGTTGGGTATCGGGCTTTTTTATGATCCCGTCCAAAAGATCGACCTCGCAGGCAGCGCTTTGGCCTTGCTGTCAGGCCTTGCCTATGCTGGGTATATCCTGCTGCTTTCGGTGTTCCGGTATAAAGACATCTCCGGCTTTAAACTGAGTTTCTGTGTGTCTGCAATTTCCGCGGTGATCCTCTTGGTGATCTGTTTGGCAGGTAATATGCTGACACTGCCCAAAACGGTCACAGGCTGGCTGTGCGCCCTTGCCATGGCCATGGTAGTCAACGGCGGCGCAATGGTACTGTTCCAGCAGGGAACCTTTTTGATCGGTGGCGAACGCGCGTCCATTCTCAGTACCTTTGAACCCATCACCGGTGTGGTGATAGGCATTTTGGCATTCGGTGAGCCGGTCGGACCCGGTATGCTGACGGGTACTGTTTTGGTGATATTGGCAAGTATCCTGATCGCTGTATTTGATATGAAGAAAGGATGAATCTCATGGTAATCAAAGTAGGCCTCAAGCGCATTGAAAAATGGAACTCCGATTTGGAAGCGGAAGTGCAGCGCTATGAGCAGGAGCAGGCGGAAAAGGGACAGATCGTCTTTTACGGGCCTTCCAATTTTACCCGCTGGAGCCCGAAATACGGAAATCCCACACTGAGCGAAGAAGTGCTGGGTAAAAGCGGTAAGCAGTGCTGCATCAACCGTGGCTTCGGATCTTCCTGCGCGGAGCATCATCTGTACTACTATTCCAGAATGGTAAAACCGTTGGAGCCGAAGGTGCTGGTATATGCGCCGGGCCTGGGCAACGGCACATCCTTTGGCTATACCCCTCAGGAAATGTTTGAACTGGCGCAGCGGGTGGTGCTGTATGCCAAGAGCGATTTCCCGGAACTGAAAATCTATCTGTGCGGCTTGAACCTGTTCAAGGATAAGCGGGAGATCTCTGCGGAATATGACAGCTGGCTGCGGGCCTTTGCCGCGGAAGTACCGGATTGCACCTATGTGGATGTGGCAGGATACGAGCCCTTGCACAGAACAGACATCCTGGCGGAAGACAATGTACATTTCAATCATGAGGGCTACCGCATCTACGCGGAGCTGTTCAGGGAAGCATTGAAGGAAGAACTGGACCGATATTGAGTAAAAAAGAGCCTTGTTCGCAAGAACAAGGCTCTTTTTTCTCAAAATTCCAAAAATTACGTCAAAAGATTTGCAATCAGCACTAGATTATCGATAAAAAATGTGCTATACTCTTTGGGATTTCGGATTTGTATCGCGCCGAAAACAACACAGATACCGCTCAAAGAATGTGGGTTTCGGCGTGCGATCTCTGTTCATGAATACTGTAAGGAAGGTGAGGAGTTGGAAAACTACACCAAATATGCCCTGAAGCCTTGGGAAGAACTGGCTGACCTGCTGGAAGATAAGGATAACCTCTTCGTGGTCGCATGCAACAAGTGCTTCAAGGCTTTTGAAACTTTGGAAGAGCCGGAATGTGAGAAGATCGTGTCTTTGGCTTCCGGCTTTGATAAGACGGTTACCGGCGTGGTCAAAGCAGATTTTCTGTGCAACAAGAATCACACAGGTAAGCTGCAGCTGCCGGAAGGTACCGAGAATGTGATCGTACTGTCCTGCGGCCTGGGTGTACAGACCTTGGCGGCCATGTCCGACAAGCCGGTCTATGCAGCCTGCGATTCTCTGAATTACACAGGCCATCACGGCATGGCACTGACCAAGAAGGCCTGCGATGCCTGCGCCCAGTGCTACCTGTCTATGACCGGCGGTATCTGCCCCGTTGTGGATTGCTCCAAGAGCTTGCTCAACGGCCAGTGCGGCGGCGCTAAGGATGGCAAGTGCGAGGTCAGCCCCGATAAGGAGTGCGCCTGGCAGAAGATCCAGGAGCGTTTGGAAAAGCAGGGAAGACTTGGCGAGCTGACCGCTCAGCCGGTGCAGCTGCGTGACTATTCCAAGGTCAACTTCAAGGTCATCAACGAGTATGTCAAAAACATTCGTGCAATGCGCCAGGAAGGCTGGTACGGCGGTGTGCATCCCGTAGAGGGTAAGGAACCGACCGAGCATAAGGCACTGGTCAAATTCCCTGTACCTGAAACCGTTGTGATCCCCCTGTCCATGCATCTGGGCGCTCCCGCTACGGCATGTGTCAATGTGGGCGACCATGTGAAGATGGGTCAGAAGATCGGTGAAGCTGCCGGCTTTATTTCCGCACCCGTTCATTCCAGCGTCAGCGGTACGGTGATTGCTATTGAGGACCGTCCTCATGCAACCCGCGGTACTTGCCTGAGTATCGTCATTGCCAATGACGGCAAGGATACTTTGGACGAGTCCATCAAGCCCAACAAGTCTTTGGAGGAGCTGACTCCCGCCGAGATCATTGAGATCGTCAAAAATGCCGGCATCGTCGGTATGGGCGGCGCAGGCTTCCCCACTTATGTGAAGCTGAATCCCGGCAAGCCCATCGACGCGGTATTGATCAATGCCTGCGAGTGCGAGCCTATGCTGACCGCTGATCACCGTGTGCTGCTGGAGTATGCCGATGATATCATCTTCGGCCTGCTGGCGGAAATGAAGACCGTGAATGCTCCCAAGGGTATCATCGTCATTGAAGAGAATAAGCCCGATGCTATCGCGCTGCTGCGGGAAAAGACCGCGGATATCGAAGGCATCGAGGTTTTGGAAGTTGCTACCCAATATCCCCAGGGCGGTGAGAAGATGCTCATCAAGCGGGCATTGGGCCGCAGCGTTCCCAGCGGCAAGCTGCCTGCGGATGTGGGCGCTTGTGTCAGCAACGTTTCCACGGTCAAGGCCATTGCCGATGCCATCAAGACCGGTATGCCGCTGATCGAGCGTGTGACTACCGTTACCGGTAAGCACATCCCCAATCCTCAGAACTTCGTGGTTCGTGTGGGTACGCCCGCTGCCGCTCTGGTGGAAGCCTGCGGCGGTATCAACGGCGAGAATGTGCTGGTCAAGGCCGGCGGCCCCATGATGGGCTTCCCCCAGACCACCCTGGACACCCCCATTATGAAGGGCTCCAACGGCATCATTGCTATCGATAACGACGAGACTGAGGCCAATGAGTGCATCAAGTGTGGCCGCTGCGTAGATGTATGCCCCATAGAGCTGAAACCGCTGCACTACTACAAGCTGGTTGCTGCACAGGATTGGCAGGGCTGCAAGGA
>JAZNLC010000237.1:0-10446 GCA_045578895.1 Faecousia sp.
TGGTCCGCTGCTCCGGCTTCCGCAGTGTGGATGAAAGCGGCAAAGAGCTGGGTGCAAAGCTGAAAGGTCAGTATGAAGGCTTCCATGATTGTGTAGCCGCTTCCAAGGTCGGCGGCAACGGCCCCATCAGCTGCAAATTCGGCTGTTTGGGCTTTGGAACCTGCACCAAGGCTTGTAAGTACGATGCCATCCATGTGGTAGACGGTGTTGCCAAGGTCGACAGCGAAAAATGTGTCGGCTGTATGGCCTGCAGCCAGGTCTGCCCCCGCAACCTGATCGTACCGGTTGAGTATGATAAGCATGTGCTGATTGCCTGCGCATCCCACGCAAAGGGCGCGGTTACCGTCCGCGGCTGTACCCAGGGCTGTATCGGCTGCTCCATTTGTGTCAAGGTCTGCCCGAAGGATGCCATCTCCATCGATAAGAACCTGGCGGTTATCGACTACAGCAAGTGTGACTCCTGCGGTTTGTGCGCGACCGTATGTCCCAAGAAACTGATCGTGGACACCATGGAAGGCACCCCCGAAGAAATTGCCGCTGCCGCAAAGAAATAACGGTTTCGCCAACTCCCTCCACTGTTTGTGGAGGGAGTTCAGCTTGTCAAAAAGTCTTTTTGACAAGCTGCCTGCGTTTTTCAAACCTTCAGAAAAGTTTGAAAAACGGTTTGATTGGACGCGAAAGACAACTCTGACGGTTTTCTTTCACACTATCTTTCCCTCCGATACTTTCGGACTGGCAAGTTCTTTGACAGACTAAACGCCCTCCACAGTTTGTGGAGGGCGTTTTTCTTTCATACCGCGGCACTCCCGGACATAGGCTGTAGCAATAATACATGGAGGGATCAGTATGAAGAAAACGGTGTGGTTAATGGTGGTTTCAGCCCTGCTGATTGGAATATTTCCCGTCCAGGCAAAAGCCGTGGATTTAAATGTGCCGGGAAAGAGCGCTCTGCTGATGGATGTTGCTACAGGCACGATTCTCTATGAGCACAATGCCCATGAAGCTTTAGCGCCAGCTTCTGTTACCAAGGTCATGACCATGCTGCTGATCATGGAGGCCATCGATTCCGGCAAGATCCAGTGGGAAGACACCGTTACCGCATCCGAAGCAGCCGCTGCAAAAGGCGGCAGTCAGGTCTACCTGAAAGTGGGCGAAACAATGTCTGTTGCAGAAATGGTCAAATCCATTGCCGTTTCCTCTGCCAATGACTGCGCCTGCGCCATGGCAGAGCATCTGGCCGGATCAGAATCCGCTTTTGTGGAGCTTATGAACAGCCGGGCGAAAGAATTGAGCATGCATGATACCCATTTTGTTAACTGTACCGGTTTGGACGACAGTGAAGAAGCCAAAGAGCATCGCACATCCGCTCACGATATTGCCCTGATGAGCCGGGAATTGCTCAAATATCATCCTGCCATCAAGCAGTTTACAACTATATGGATGGACACCGTACGAGACGGAGCCTTCGGGCTTTCCAACACCAACAAGCTGATCCGGTTTTATAACGGCGCAACGGGCTTGAAAACCGGTTTTACATCCGGGGCCGGTTATTGTCTGTCCGCTTCCGCTGAGCGCGACGGTATGGAGCTGATTGCCGTGGTCATGGGCTGCGAAACCTCCCAGGACCGGTTTGCCGCCTGCAAAAGCATGCTGGACTATGGATTTGCCAATTTCGCATTGGTGACACCGCAGCCGGGTGACGCTGTTTCTGTTCCGGTAACTCTTGGAACCACCGGTTTCGTTGACGCGATCCCCGGCGAGGAAAGGGCACTGCTCATCGACAAAGCTCAAAAGAGTATGATTTCCACAGAGATCACGCTCGACGAAAGCGTTGCCGCTCCGGTAAGCCGTGGTCAAAGGCTGGGGACTATGACCGTCAAAGCGGGAGACCAGGTACTGGCGCAAGTACCCATGGTAGCAAGCGAAGCGGTGCCGCGGCTTACCTTCTGGCAAATCTTCGGGCAGGTCCTGCGCCGGATCGCTATGGCAAAAGCATAAGAAGTGGCAGTGATACACTGCCACTTCTTTTTATACTTCTTTGGGAATATTCTTCATGGTTAGGCTGATGCGGTGGCGCGTTTCGTCCACTTCCAGCACCGCGACCTTTACGATATCTCCAACCTTTACCGCTTCACTGGGATGGCGCAGGCGGCGGTTTGCCACCTGGGAAATGTGAACAAGACCGTCCTGATGAACGCCGATATCCACAAAGACGCCGAAGTCAATGACATTGCGGACAGTACCTGTCAGCACCATACCGGGCTTCAAGTCCTTCATCTCCAGCACATCCTTTCGCAGGATGGGTGCCGGCAGTTCATCACGGGGGTCTCGGCCGGGCTTCAGCAGTTCTTTCGCGATATCCTGCAAGGTAGGCTCACCGACACCGCACTGCTGCGCCAAATTGGCAAGGCCCAGCGTCTCGATCCGCTGAGGCAGATCGGCAAGCTTACCGGGAATATCCTTCTTATCATAGCCGCAGAGCTTCAAAAGCTGATAGGCCGCTTCGTAGGATTCCGGATGGACACCGGTGTTATCCAGAATTTCCTTGCTTTCGGGAACACGCAGAAAACCGGCACACTGCTGGAAGGCCTTGGGTCCCAGTTTCGGTACTTTCTTCACCTGCGCCCGGGAGGTAAAGGCGCCGTTTTCTTCCCGGTATGCCACGATATTCTTGGCTGTGGCAGCAGTCAAACCGGAAACCTGTTTCAAGAGGCTCTGGGACGCGGTGTTCAGATCGACACCAACGGCATTGACGCAATCCTCCACAACACCGCCCAAAGCTGCGTCCAATTCCTTTTGGGGGCAATCATGCTGGTACTGACCCACACCGATGGCCTTGGGATCGATCTTCACCAGTTCTGCCAGGGGGTCCTGCAAGCGGCGGGCAATGGAAACCGCGCTTCTCAGATTCACATCAAATTCCGGGAATTCCTCCGCGGCCAGCGGGGAAGCGGAATAGACGGAAGCACCTGCCTCATTGACGATGGCATAGCTGGCTTCCGGGAAACGCTTCAACAGTTCCACGGTCATGGCTTCGGTTTCCCGGGAAGCAGTACCGGTACCTATAGAGATATGCCTGACACCGTGACGGCGCATCATGCGGCTCAAAATTTCAATGGCTTCCTCTTTCTTTCGCTGGCTGAAGGTGGGATAGACCACATTGGTATCCAGCACTTTGCCTGTGCCGTCCACAATGGCGACCTTACAACCGTTGCGGTATCCGGGGTCAAGACCCATCGTCACAAAACCTTTGACCGGGGGCTGCATCAGCAGGGGTTTCAGATTCAATGCGAAATTGTGGATCGCGCCCTGGCTGGCCATATCCGTCAGATCATTCCGGGTTTCCCGCTGGACAGAAGGCAAAATCAGCCGGTCATAAGCATCCTCCGCTGCCGCTCTGACAAACGCGGATACATGCATGCCGGGCTTCAGTGCATGGCGGCACACCAATGCAGCACCCTCATTACCGGGCAAACTGACGGTGATCTTCAGGAATTCTTCCTTCTCTCCACGGTTCAGTGCCAACACCTGGTGGCCCTGCAGCCGGGAAATGGG
The DNA here is from genome assembly GCA_045578895.1 of Faecousia sp. Taxonomy (GTDB): domain Bacteria; phylum Bacillota; class Clostridia; order Oscillospirales; family Oscillospiraceae; genus Faecousia. Next base: position 3,556 of record JAZNLC010000237.1, read on the forward strand.
AGAAGAGAAATCATAATACAGCCGGTATACGCTGTCATTATCCGGGTCCACCGCCTTGGATGTCAAAACTGCCCGGCGGTTCATCAGCTCCCGGAGGCTCTTGCGGATGGCGGGATCGTCGGAAAGATCCTCCGCAATAATATCAGAAGCCCCTGCAAGGGCATCTTCTACCGTTTCCACACCCAGCTCCGGGTTTACATAATTTTCTGCAAGTGCCGCCGGATCGCTGCCGTCCTGCAAGAAGATCGCCTGGGCCAAGGGCTCCAGGCCCTTTTCCCTCGCTACACTGCCACGGGTGCGGCGCTTTTGCTTATAGGGACGGTACAGGTCTTCCACCTCCGCCTGGGTAGCGGCGGCATCAATGGCGGCGGCCAGTTCTTCCGTCAGCTTGCCCTGGGATTCAATGGCGGACTTTACTTCATCCCGTCGGGTTTGGAGATTACGCAGATAGGTCAGGCGGGTCTCCAAAGTGCGCAAGGCAGTATCATCCATGGCTCCGTGCATCTCTTTACGGTAGCGGGCAATAAAGGGAATGGTATTGCCTTCGTCCATCAATGTGATAACATTTTCGATATATTCCAGTTTCCGGCCAAGTTCTTCTGCCAGAATTTCAGCAATGGTTCTCATAGCATGCTCCTTTCCAATTACCGGAGGGTATCATACCACAAAATGACATAAAAGTAAAACACATTCTTGGTAAAAAAAGGGACGCAGAAAGCTGCGTCCCCGGGGGTGTTTATTTCTTATAATAGTCCGTTTCCAGTATCAAATTATTGATCCGCACAAAGTCATTGACATAAGCAGCCATAGATTCCATCCACTGCTCGTCCACCTGCCTGCCTTCTTCAAGGACAAACACTTCTTCCGATGCCGCCGAGTAGGCAACACCATTGCAGACCCAGCTTCCGTTAGGGAACAGAGCAAAGCCTGTGTAGCGGTGGTCAAAGGCATCCTGCCCAATATACTGATAAGGAGATTCCACATCCAACAGATTCAGAACTGTAGGAAGCAGATCAGCCGTGTTCAGCGTCTTTTCCACTTTCATAGCCGGGCCGTCAGCGCTCCAAATAAAGCAGGGTGTCTTCTCCAACAGCAGGGTATCCTCCACCCCGGATTTCGAGAGCATCAGTTCTTCGTTCTTAAAACCGTAGGCATAATGGTCGGTATACGCCACGATCACTGTGTTTTCCAGTTCTCCCCGGGCTTCCAGCTCGGTAAGCAGCCGGGCAAACATGTCATCCACCAGCTTTGCCTTTACATACAGACAATCCAGCTCCTCATCACCGGTCATACCCTTAAACTCCGGGTACTGCTTCATAGCATAGTAACTCAGCACCTCATTGTATTTATAGCTGAGGTGGGCACTGCGGGTGATAATGAAGTTCAGCTTCGGGCCGTCCCGGAAGAAATCATCCGCCACCGCCTCATAGTCAAACAGGAATTGGTCGCTGTAAAGATCCTTTTCCTTGCCGACCGTAACATAGTCCTCATAGCACACATATTCCTCGTAGCCCATGGCCGGAGAGAACACACCGCGGCTGTAAAAATCCGGGGTATTGTAGTGATAGACCTTGGCGCTGTAGCCATTGGACTTGAGAACATTCGCCAAAGACTGCCGGTAATCGTTGGTGATATAATCAAAGGCATAGCCGCCGCTGGTGGTCAGGAAAGAGCCGGTATTGCCGCAGAATTCCGAGTTGAAGGTACGCACTCCGCCATAGCCGGGGGTATAGAAATTGGTAAAGTTGATACCTTCCTCCATCAGGCGGTTGATCGTAGGCGTATGCTCACCCAAAGCAAAGTCATCCATAGATTCCATCAGCACCAGAATCACATTCTTGCCCTCAAAAATTCCGGTCATCTCATTGGGCAGCCGCCCGTTGCGGGAAGCAAAATACGCATCAATACTTTTTTCCGCTTCCGCCCGGTAGGCGGCATAAGCCGGCATGTTGGGATAAATATAGTCCCTGTAAATATCTTTTACTGCCGTTTGATAGATGCCGCAGACCTGATACAGCCGATAGGTATTGAACATATTATCATAGGCGGCCTCCGCCGATTGCGCACGGCCATAGTCAGAGCCGGCGTACTGGATCTGCCGGTCATGCTGAAATACCGCATAGGGCAGCAGCACAGCGCCGGTAATACAGGAAGCTGCCGCCAGACCTGCCGCAACACATTTCTTCCAGTTCCACACATACCGGGGATACTTCCACAGCAGCAGTACACTCAACGCAAGCAGTCCAACCAAAAACAGCCACCAGCCGATGGGGTACTGCAGCAGCACCGAGAAAAACTCCGAGCCTTCGGAAGCATAACGGAACTCCGACACCCACAGCATTTGCTCAAACAAGGTAAAGTAGCCCGTTTGTGCCACGGAGTAGGCAAAAAACACAAAATAGCTGATACCGAAGAAGATCCGGCCTGCCATCCGGGGCAGCATAAATACAATGCCGGTAAGAAGTCCTGCCCACAGCGCGCCAAAGGCCAAAGGCCACCAGTCGATGGCTTCATCCAGCAGAAAAATAAACGCAAAGACTTCAATCAACGCATATGCCGCAGGAATGAAAAACCAGGGCATGGAAAAAGCTTTTTCTTTTGTTGTTTGTTTTAAAAAACGGCCGCCACGCAAAACACCCATTTTGCTTTCCAGCTCCTTTAATTTCAAATACAATTCTTACTGTAATGCTGGTTTGTGAAGAAAATATAAATAAAGACCTTAAGATTTTCTTGTTTTTACAGTCACGGGGCTGATTATAGCACTGCTATCTTTCAATAGCAATGCTTCTTCTCAAGTTTTTTTGGAAAAAGTGCATAAAATAGAATATTTCCTCTTGTAAATTCCGCTGGTTTGGCGTATACTTTTCATATTATCCAAGAACCAAGAGAGGTAATGTGTCATGGAACTGATTTCTGTTCGTGAGCTTTTCAGAAACACCGCTGCCTATGCGGGAAAAGAAATTGAGATCGGTGGTTGGGTCCGCAACCGCCGCCCCAGCAAGCAGTTCGGTTTTATCGTTTTGAACGACGGTACTTATTTTACCCCCGTTCAGGTCGTCTATAACGACTCCCTGGAGAATTTCCAGGAAATTTCCAAAATCAACATCGGTGCAGCACTGATTGTCAAGGGTGTTGTAGAACTGACTCCCGATGGCAAGCAGCCTTTCGAGATCCAGGCCAGCGCCATTGCTGTGGAAGGCCCCTCCACCGGTGACTTCCCCTTGCAGCCCAAGCGCCACACCATGGAATTCCTGCGCACCATTCCCCATCTGCGGGCCAGAACCAACACCTTCCAGGCTGTGTTCCGTGTCCGTTCTTTGGCTGCCATGGCCATCCACCAGTTCTTCCAGGACCGTGACTTTGTCTATGTCCACACTCCCCTGATCACCGGTTCTGACTGTGAGGGCGCGGGCGAAATGTTCCAGGTCACCACCCTGGATCTGAACAACGTCCCCAAGACCGAGGACGGCAAAGTGGACTTCTCCCAGGACTTCTACGGCAAGCCCACTAACCTGACCGTTTCCGGCCAGCTCAACGGCGAGACCTTCGCCATGGCTTTCCGTAACATTTATACTTTTGGCCCCACTTTCCGCGCTGAGAACTCCAACACTACCCGCCATGCCGCGGAATTCTGGATGATCGAGCCGGAAATCGCTTTTGCAGACCTGCAGGATCTGATGCGTCTGGAAGAAGACATGATCAAGTATATCATCTCCTATGTGCTGGAACATGCTCCCGAGGAAATGGCTTTCTTCAATCAGTTTATGGATAAGGGTCTGCTGGACCGGCTGAACAATGTGATCAGCAACGAATTTGGCCGCATCACCTACACCGAAGCTGTAGCGCTGCTGGAAAAGCACAACGACAAATTCGATTACCCCGTTTCCTGGGGCTGCGACCTGCAGACCGAGCACGAGCGTTTCCTTACCGAGCAGGTGTTCAAGAAGCCCGTCTTTGTTACCGACTATCCCAAGGACATCAAGGCTTTCTACATGAAGCTGAATCCCGACGGCAAGACCGTGGCAGCAGTGGACTGCCTGGTTCCCGGTGTGGGCGAGATCACCGGCGGCAGCCAGCGTGAGGATAACTATGAGCTGCTGAAGGCCCGTATCGAAGAGCTGGGTATGAAGCCTGAAGATTACGACTTCTACCTGGATCTGCGCAAGTACGGCTCTACCCGCCACGCCGGCTTCGGCCTTGGCTTTGAGCGTATCGTCATGTATATGACCGGTATCGGCAACATCCGCGACTCCATTCCCTTCCCCAGAACCGTTGGCAACTGCGAACTGTAAAATTTTAGACCTGCGTTTCGGCGCAGGTCTTTTTTTGTATTTTTTCTGCATTTTTCCGGCCATAATTCTTTTTGCCCGGTACAAGCTAGCAAAAAGGAGGTTGGATCATGGAATGGATTCGTTTTTTACTGATTCTGCTCACAGCGTTTCTCAGCCCCAACAGTGTTTCCACCGCAACACCCGCCGCCAACCGGGTCGTGACCCAAATCGATGTTACCGTTATGCAAGACAATCATGCAACAACTATCACCTATACCGACGACCGGCAAATGGAGTCCATACTGACCTACCTGCGGGTAACTGATCCAATGGTAACCAAGCAGTTCGAGCCGGATTCCTTTCGTTCGGGCAGCTACACCTTCACCATATATTTCTCCGACGGCACACAAAATATCTACCGGCAGATCTACCACGATTATTTACAGAAGAACGACGGACATTGGCAGCGGATCGGTCCCAAGGCTGGCTTGCTTTTTCCTCTCCTTTGATTTATAATAAAAAAGAAGGGAGAGGATACGCGCCATGAAATTTTGGAATCATTTCAAAACCATTACCCACCACAAGCTGCTGGTAATGGACGGCTGTTTCCGGGTAGGTCTCATCCGGCAGGGCCTGACTCACGATCTTTCCAAATATTCTCCCACTGAATTCTTGGTTGGAGCAAAATACTATCAGGGTACCCGCAGTCCCAACGCCGCAGAGCGGGAAGAAAAAGGCTACAGCGAAGCCTGGATGCACCACAAGGGCCGCAATCGCCACCACTACGAATACTGGACGGATATGAACCGCTTCACACGGGTCTATGAATCCGTTCCCATGCCCAGAAAATATTTAGTGGAAATGGTCATGGACCGGATCGCCGCCTGCAAAACCTACCAGGGCAAAAATTACACCGATGCTTCGGCGCTGATTTATTTTGACAAGAGCGCCGAAAAAATGCTGATGCATGCGCAAACCCGTCAGGAGCTCAGTTACATTCTTACCATGCTTCAAGACAAAGGGCAAACAGAAACCTTCCGTTATTTGCGCCGCTCTGTTTTGAAGGGCAAGCCTTTTCCCTGGGAAGAATAATTATTTGTATATTTCCCCTGTGCCTGGGTATTCTATGTCTGCGGCAAAGAAAAAAATCTGCAAAAAGAGGAAAAAACTTCTTGACTTTTTTCGATGCGTGAGTATAATAATACCCGTGCCAAGCATATAGAGGATTTGTGTAACGGTAGCACACCGGACTCTGACTCCGTTTGCGGGGGTTCGAATCCCTCATCCTCTGCCAATGAAAGACCACACCTTTGGGTGTGGTCTTTTTTCATTGGCAGAGGATGAGACCGGATTTGAAAGGGCGGCACCAGTGCGCACACTGGTGCAAAAACATGCTGGGGAGAGCATGTTTTTAGCCCGTGGGAGAATCCATGGACTTGTAAACGCATCCGGTGCGGATGTGAACAGCGATCCATTTTGTTGAGGAGAGGGACTCGGACCCATAGGCACGCAACATGCCGGTGGCATGTTGCTGCCACCAGTTCAAAAACTGGTGGCTACAATGACCCGCTGTGCCATATGGATTCAAAAAAACGGTCACCGGAACTTCCGGTGACCGCTTTCTATTACTTTCCGTCTTTTTCCCGGATCAGGAAAATCGCGATCAGCGATGTAACCAGCAGCAAATAGGGATAGAATAAATACTGCATGATTTCAAAAGCAGAGATGGCGCAGCCCATACCGGCCGCGGCAGAAATTGCCACCAGCATTTGGGCGCCGTAAGGAATCACACCCTGGAAGATGCAGGAAAATGTATCCAACAGGCAGGCTGCACGCTTGCTGCTGATACCGTATTCACGGCTCATTTCCCTTGCAATGGGATTGGCAATCACGATGGCAACCGTGTTGTTAGCCGTGGCGATATCCATAGTGCCTACCAGCAGGCCCATGCCCAGCTGTCCGCCCCGCTTTCCTTTGAACACCTTTTGGATTCCATATAGCAGTGCGTCAAAGCCGCCGTGTACACGGATCAGCTGGCACAGTGCCGCCACCAGTACCGCAACCATACTGGTCTCAAACATGCCGGCAGCGCCGCTGCCCATATTGCCAAGCAGCTCCGTTGCGGCAATTTGACCGGTGGCAAGCATAATGACAGCACCGGAAAGGATGCCTGCGATCAGCACCACGAATACATTGATTCCTGCGATGCCACCGACCATAACCACAAGATACGGCAGGATCTGCAGCAGATTGTAATCTTTGTTGAAGGAAACGGCACTGTTTTCCATCCGAGTGTACAGCAGGATCAGCACCAGCGTGGCAACCGCTGCCGGCAGGGCGATCCAGAAATTGCCATGGAATTTATCCTTCATAGCGCAGCCCTGGCCGTTGCAGGCAGCAATGGTGGTATCGGAAATAAAGGACAGGTTGTCACCAAACATGGCACCGCCCACCACCGAGCCAATGCACAATGCCGTGGAGAATTCGGCTGTTTGGGCCACCTCAACCGCAATTGGGGTCAGCAGCGTGATGGTGCCTACAGAAGTGCCCATGGCTGTGGAAACAAAACAAGCCACGATAAAGATCACCGCTACCGCAAACCGGGCAGGGATCAGATCCA
>JAZNLC010000238.1:0-3852 GCA_045578895.1 Faecousia sp.
GCGGGTGATGGCCTGCCGGATCCACCAGGTGGCATATGTAGAGAACTTGTTTCCCTTTGTCCAGTCGAACTTGTCGACCGCGCGGATAAGGCCGGTATTGCCTTCCTGGATCAGGTCCAGAATGTGCAGGCCGCGGCCGGAATATTTCTTGGCAATGGAGACAACCAGACGCAGGTTGGCTTCCGTCAGCTTATTCTTGGCAGCCTGGTCGCCCTCGGAAATGCGCTTGGCCAGCTCCACTTCTTCTTCGGCGCTCAGCAGCTTGATCTGGCCGATCTCCTTCAGGTACATACGCACCGGGTCATCCAGGTTGTATTCGGCAGCCAGGTCAACGGGGTCTACCAGGTCTTCCTCTTCCATGCCGGTCAGGTCCACATCGTCGTCCAGCACACTTTCCAGGGACAGATCTACATCGTCTTCCAGTTCCAGCTCGGCGCTGATGATCTGAATGTTCATGGCCTCGAAACGGTCATAGACTTCTTCGATCTTCTCAGGGGTCAGGTCGGTCTTTTCCAAAATGGCATTCAGATCGGAGGCGCGGATCATACCGTCCTTACGGCCCTGGGCAATGAGGTTCTGCAGCGCGGTTTGGGTATCTTCCATAGGCTTTGCGGGCTTTTTGGCTGTACTCATATCATAAACTCCCTTATTTATCTGGTCGTATTCTTTCATGCCGTTAGACTATATACCGATTTTTTACCTTTGACAAGGGGTTTTTACGGAAAATTTTTCATTTTTTGCGGCTTTCGGCGGTTTTTGTCGCTCCTGTGTTGAAGTTTACCCTGCAAATTCAGAAAACATACGGTTTACTTTTTGGGAAAACTTCTGTATAATTGAAAAAATAGCCTCCCTTGTCAAAGGGAGGGGGACCACGAAGTGGTGGAGGGATTCCTGTATGCATTATAAGCACATTCCCTCGCTGACGGGAAATGCCCGGAAGCTGCGGAAAAATATGACGAAAGAGGAAAACCATCTTTGGTATGACTTTCTGCGAAATTACCCCGTGCGTTTTCTGAGACAAAAGGTGATTGACCGCTACATTGCAGATTTTTACTGCAACGAAGCAAAACTGATCATCGAACTTGACGGTTCCCAGCACTTCTCTGAAGAAGGCTTACTGAAAGATAAAATACGTACCACCGCACTGGAAAGCAGAGGGTTAACGGTGATGCGTATACCGAACAACGAAGTGTTCCGGAATTTTTCCGGCGTATGTGAGTACATTGATATATTTGTGAGAGAATCCCTCCACCGCTGACGCGGTCCCCCTCCCTTTGACAAGGGAGGCTGAAATCCTGTTTTGAGGTGCAATATATGACCGACCTTTCCAAGATCCGTAATTTTTCAATCATTGCCCATATTGACCACGGCAAGTCCACCCTGGCGGACCGGCTGCTGGAGGAGTGCAACGCCATTGAGCAACGCCACAGGGCCGAGCAGATCCTGGACTCCATGGAGCTGGAGCAGGAGCGGGGCATTACCATTAAGGCCACCGCCGCAACGCTCACTTATACCGCCGATGATGGGGAAACCTATGCCCTGAACCTCATCGACACCCCCGGCCATGTGGACTTTAACTACGAAGTCAGCCGCAGCCTGGCTGCCTGCGAAGGCGCGGTTTTAGTGGTGGACGCTTCCCAGGGCGTGGAAGCTCAGACCCTGGCCAACACCTACCTCGCCATCGACGCAGGTTTGGAAGTGTTGCCCGTCATCAATAAGATCGACCTGCCGTCGGCGCGGCCTGCCGAAGTCAAAGCTGAAGTGGAGGACATCATCGGCATCCCCGCGGAGGATGCTCCCGAGATCTCCGCCAAGAACGGCATCAATATCCATTCTGTGCTGGAGATGATCGTCAAAGATGTGCCCGCCCCCACCGGCAACCGGGAAGCGCCCCTGCAGGCACTGATCTTTGACAGCGTGTACGACAGCTACCGGGGTGTTATCGTCTATGTCCGGGTGAAAGAGGGTACTGTCCGTCCCGGCCAGGACATCAAAATGATGGCCACCGGCGCAGCTTATAAGGTGGTGGAAGTAGGCACTATGAGTCCGGGCGGTCTGATCCCCAGAGACGCTTTGGGCGCAGGCGAGGTCGGCTATATCACCGCCTCCATCAAGACCGTTGCCGATACCCAGGTAGGCGATACCGTTACCACCGTGGAAAACGGCGCTCCCGAGCCGCTGCCCGGTTACCGGCCGGTGCAGCCCATGGTCTTCTCCGGCGTGTATCCTGCCGACGGCGCAAAATATCAGGATTTGAGAGAGGCGCTGGAAAAGCTGAAGCTGAATGATGCCTCCTTTGCCTACGAGCTGGAAAGCTCCATCGCCCTGGGCTTCGGCTTCCGCTGCGGCTTCCTGGGCCTGCTGCACATGGAGATCATCCAGGAGCGGCTGGAACGGGAATATAACCTGGATCTGATCACCACCGCACCCAATGTCGTCTACCGTATTACCAAAAACAACGGCGAGGTGCTGTTGGTCTATACCCCCCTGGATTACCCCGATCCCATGGAGATCCAGCTGGCGGAAGAGCCTTTCGCCAAGGTCAACCTCATCGCGCCCCAGGAGTATGTGGGCAATATCATGGAGCTGGCCCAGCAGCGCCGGGGCGAATTCAAAGACATGGTCTATCTGGATGCCAACCGTGTGGAGCTGCACTATGACATGCCCCTGAACGAGATCATTTACGATTTCTTTGATGCTCTGAAGTCCCGCACCCGTGGCTACGGCAGTCTGGACTATGAGCTCATCGGCTACCGTCCCAGCCGCCTCGTGAAGCTGGATATCCTGCTCAACGGCGACATCGTGGACGCGCTGAGCTTCATTCTCTTTGCGGACAATGCCTATCCCCGGGCAAGAAAGATCTGCGAAAAGCTGAAGGAAAATATCCCGAGAGCCCAGTTTGAGATCCCGGTGCAGGCGGCCATCGGCGGCAAGATCATCGCCCGTGAGACCATTAAGGCCCTGCGCAAGGATGTCCTTGCCAAGTGCTACGGCGGTGACATCACCCGGAAAAAGAAGCTGCTGGAAAAGCAGAAGGAAGGCAAGAAGCGTATGCGCACCTTCGGTACCGTAGCCGTGCCCAGCGAGGCATTTATGGCGGTGCTGAAGCTGGATGAGGACTAATTCAATTTCTCACCCTCTTAAGTTTCACGTCATTGCGAGCCAGTGCGCACACTGGCGTGGCAATCCCGTAGACAACAGGAAAGGTTTGATAGAGTTGTGTTTTATGTATATATTCTAACAAACCACATTAACCGGGTTCTCTATACCGGCATGACAAATGACCTGATCCGCCGGATGTATGAGCACCGGAACCATCTGGACAAAACCAGCTTCACCGCGCAATATAATGTAGAAAAGCTGGTGTATTATGAAGAAACCACCAGTTCCAGAGCTGCCATTGAGCGAGAGAAGCAGATCAAAAGCTGGAGCAGGAAAAAGAAAGATAAGTTGATTGAAAGCAAAAATCCAAATTGGCAGGATCTATATGAAAGTATCCTGTAATTCACGGGATTGCCACGCCAGTGTGCGCACTGGCTCGCAATGACGTGTTAAGTTCGGAGGTATCTGTATGCCCCTTTTAACAAGAAAAAACAAGACTCCTTTGGGCATTTATATTCATGTGCCCTTTTGCCGCAGCAAATGCCAATACTGCGACTTTTACTCCCTGACCACCAAGGACGACAAGCTGATGGACAGCTATAAGGAAGGCACCGTCAAGCATATCAAAGAGGCCGGGGCGTTGGCACCCAACCACAAGGTGGATACCATCTACTTCGGCGGCGGCACCCCCAGCTTTTTCGGTGCCGACGGCATGGCAACCATTCTCACCGCTGTCCGCCGCTACTTCGA
>JAZNLC010000239.1:0-4812 GCA_045578895.1 Faecousia sp.
GAGCTCATCCAAGCCGGTGCCACAGGCTTCGTATGCGGAAACGATTTCCGGTTCGGAAACCGGGGTGAAGGCGATGCCCAAAAGCTGGCGGTTTTCTGCAAAGGGAGGAGCCTGGCTTTTCGGGTGGTGGGCGATCAGACCCTGGACGGCCTGCGGGTTTCTTCCTCCCACATCCGCACCCTTTTGGAAACGGGAGAAATGGAACAGGCTGTGCGCTTTCTGGGTCATCCCCATGTGCTGACCGGGGAAGTGGTAACAGGCAGAAAGATCGGCCGCACCATCGGCATCCCCACTGCCAATCTTCCTCTCCCAAAAGACACGGTCCGGCTGCGCCACGGTGTCTATGCCTGCAAGGCGATCGTAGAGGACCAGTCTTATTTGGCGGTAACCAATGTGGGGAACCGCCCCACGGTTGGCGGCCATGTAGTAACAGTAGAACCCTGGCTGCTGGATTTTACGGGCGATCTTTACGGGAAGGAACTGTCCTTGGAGTTTTACAGTTTCCTGCGGCCGGAAAAGAAATTCGACTCCCTGGCGGAATTGAAAGCAGCAATCCAGAAGAACGCGGAGGAAACCCGCAACTTTTTTGCAGCTCAATAAGGAGGCATACCATGAAACTGGATTTTCGAATTGATTGGGGTTATCAGTACCTCTACTCCCGTCGGCATTACCATCCGGTATATATTTGGGACGGCAGTATTTCCTGTGAAAATGGCAGCATTGAAAAGGTATTTCAGTTGGATTATCCGGTAATCTGGTTTGGTCCGGGCCACTGTGCCAAAGAAACATTGCTCCCGGAAGCTTCCTGGAAAAGCCGCACCAAGCGTGGTATGGCAGGTGTTCGCATTGAGGCGGAAGCTGATGACAACGCGGTGTTCCATCTGAATACTGCCAGTGGCAGCTTTTCTTTTACCGCACAGGATATTCTGGAAAAAGGCCGGATTCAGCTTCCCGCAGGCCCCAAGTATTTGGGCTGCTTTATTACGGTTACCCGCACCGGATACTATTGGTTCCGTCAGCCTTTGAAAGAAGGTCAGGTAGCCATTGCGCCTGAGCAGATGGGCTTACCGGTACATAACTGGGCCAGAATGCAGCTGGCATGGTTGGCACCGGGACAAACCTTATCGTTCACCTGGGAGCAGAGGGATACCGGCGCAGATCTTTCGGAGCTTCTGATCCATCTGGTGCTGATGGGTGTGCCCGATTACAATTCGGAAAAAGAGACCCAGGTAAATGTTAATTATCCCTTTACTTTGCTCTGTGACGGAAAAGAGGTGCGCAGTTGTCTGCGGTATCTGCGGGAACATGACACTTTCATGCAGATCCTGGAAGACGAATGGCAACGGCTGGCCTTGAAACCCGGTAAGTATACCATTGGCATTCGCAACGATCATCCGGAATTTTCCATAGGCTTCAGCCGCGTCGTGCTGCAGCAGTGCGATTTCCGCCACGGCCAGCTGAGCCTGCCCCAGTGGGCACTGGTAGGGGAAGCTCTACACGGCTGCATTTGGTCCGCCCGGAAAGAAAAACTGACCCTTTCCGTAGATGGCAGGGAAATGACGGTGGATGCAGCTCCCGGCTGGAATGAATTTCCCATAAAGCCGGAAAAGGGCAGAGAGTTTATCGCCACTTTCGGTGAATTTACCACAAAAACAGAAGTTTACGATATTCCCGAAGAAGAGATTCCCGTGAAGGTGGGCTACGATATGACCGTCGTTCCCCACGATGATAACGGTCTCATGGACTGGCTGCTGGATTACACCCAGCGGACAAGACTTGGCAACTATGTAGTGTTCCGCAATTTTGGCCTGCAGCCGGTGCGCGCTGATCAGTGGCAGCGCTGGGGCGAATATTGCCGGGATCACGGCATCTGGGTTTCCAGCTGCACGGAATTCCTGGAAGGCACTTTGGCAAAAGCCGCCGCAGACAAGCTCCACGATATGGGTCGGCATGAGTTCCCCGGTATGGTCTATGCCTTGGATCCCAAAGAACCCTGGCAGAGCGATGACATGAAGCAAGCCATGGAGCATTATATCGCCCATTTGAAAACAGAGATCGACCCGGCCCATACGGTCTGCCCGGTAATGGCCTTCGGTGACGCTTCCGGCGGCATCCGCTATTCCTATATGGCGGGGGTGGACTTTGTCCGGGCAGAGACTATGGTGGGACACACCCAAGTGCTGCTGAGTCAGGCACGGCCTGCGGCAGAAGCGTTGGGCGACGGTCGCTGGGGCGTACATATCGCCATTCAGCACCACTATCAACCCTATCAGTATACCCACCTGGGTCAGTACTTCCTTTCTTTGCTGCAGCCCTGGGTCATGGGTGCGGAGACCATCTACGAGGAAGACTGCCTGTTCAATATGTTTAAGGAAGAGCGGATGGCCTGGGACGACCTGTTGACTAAGGGCAAGCGGGATATGACCCGGCAGTTTTTTAAGTTTGCCAAAACGCACCCCAGAAAGGGTAAAAATACCCGCCGCATTGCTTTCCTGGAGGGCCGGTACGCCGCTCCCTTCAACGGCTTTATCTGCGACTGCGAGCAGGATCCCCACTACAGTGTATGGGGTCTGTACGGCAACCCGGATCCTACATGGGGCCACGGACAGCCGGAAAAATGCCGCCAGGTGCTGGATGTGCTGATGCCCGGTGCCAGCACCCAGCCCTTCCGTCAGAAGTTTGATAAGCGGCGGTTCTTCTTCTCCGGTACTCCCTACGGCGACTTTGACTGCGTGCCGGTGGAAGCAAAAGAGGAATATCTGAATCAGTATCAACTGCTGCTGAACCTGGGCTGGCACACAGCCAATGCCGATGATACCGCGAAACTTCGTTCCTTTGCGGAAAATGGAGGCATACTGCTGACGGGAATCCCGCAGTTCAGCACCCACATCCGCCGTCAGTTTCTGGCGGAAATGGAGGATCTTTCTTTGGATACGGAAGCATTGGAAGACCTCTGCGGTATACGCGTGCTGGGTAAGGGTGGGAACTACTGCGGACAATGGAACTGCAGCGGCAGACTCGCCATGGAGGAGCCGGCGCTTTCCGCTATGCCCAGTGACAGCCCCGACGAAGACGGTGCTGCGCTGCTGGCAGAGGTGGAGCTGCTGGATGCGGAAGCGGTTGCCTGGGACACCTTTACCGGTGCGCCTATGCTGGTACGAAAGCCGTTGGGCAAGGGCTGGGTATATACCTTCACCCTTTGGGCTTATCCCGGTCATGAGCGGTTTCAGAAATTCTGTGCTGCCTGGGTACAGCAGCTGGCAATGGCTGCCCGGGGCGACTTTTGGGCAGAAGATCCCAGTGGGGAAGTGTTCTGGACGGTGTGGGAATCCGAAACCGAGAAGCGAATGTACCTGCTGAATACCGATTGGACTGAACCGGGCAACCAAAAGCCTGTGACGGTCCATGCCCGGGGCGAAGCCACGGCTTTGACTGTCCCTGAAGGCCGGCTGTCTGTGGTTATTGTCGATGAAAATGGTATCCGGGCAGAAAATTTGGGGCTGGAAAAGTGAAAAAAGTCTCCAAAAGTTGAAAATTTCTCTTTACTTTTGGGTAAACTCATGTTATCATAGTCGGGCTGGCTATGGCCGGACAATATTTCTATGCCCGCAGCTCAGTTTTGGGAGAAAGCTGTATTTCTCAGTACACCACCCACCCTTTACTTGGCGCGAGGTAAATTTTAAAAAAGGTGGATTTAACCATGATTCAGAAGGAAAAAAAGACCCAGGTTATCCTGGAAAACGCAACTCACGAGGGCGACACCGGTTCTCCCGAAGTCCAGATCGCTATCCTGACCGCCCGCATCAACGAGCTGACCGATCACCTGCGCACCCACAAGCATGACAACCACTCCCGCCGTGGTCTGCTGATGATGGTTGGTAAGCGCCGCAGCCTGCTGGACTATCTGGCTCGCAAGGACATCAACCGCTACCGCGCAATCATCGCCAAGCTGGGTATCCGTAAGTAATTTTCCAAAACTGGGGCGATGGATATCCATCGCCCCATATTTTCAAATCACAACATCCGGGAGATATTTAGCAGTTGAATGGGTTGTCAAAGATTGACAGTCGATTCAAGTGCTAAACCTCCCGAACACAAAAATACTTTAGGAGGTAACAACATGATTACTCGTAAGCAATACCCCAACCATCGGGTATACGAAACCGAGATCGGCGGCCGCCCCTTTACCGTAGAGGTAGGTAAGGTCGCTGAGCTGGCCAACGCCGAGTGCATCTGCCGTTACGGCGACACTGTGGTGCTGACCACCTGCACCTGCAACCCCATCCCCAAGGCCGGTATCGACTACTTCCCTCTGACCATCGAGTTTGAAGAGAGAATGTACTCCGTGGGCCGCATTCCCGGCTCCTTCAACCGCCGTGAGGGCAAGCCCTCTGAGCGGGGCATCCTGAACAGCCGTATCATCGACCGTCCCATGCGCCCCCTGTTCGACGAAGAGCTGCGTAACGACACCGTCGTCACCTGCACCGTCATGGCTAACGACTACGACAACCCCGTTGAGATCGTTGCTTCCCTGGGCGCTTCCATCGCCATCGCAACTTCCGATGTGCCCTGGAACGGACCTGTGGCTACCACCAACGTTGCCCACATTGGTGACCGCTACATCATCAACCCCTCTTCCGAAGAGCGTGATGCCTGCGACTGCTTCGTCTGCATCAGCTCCACCTTCGAGAAGGTCGTTATGATCGAAACCGAAGCAAACGAGGCTCCCGAAGCCATCGTTTACGAGGCTATCCGCATCGCTCACGAGACCAACATGGAGATCGTGAAGTTCATCAACGGAATCGTTGCTGA
>JAZNLC010000240.1:0-4622 GCA_045578895.1 Faecousia sp.
CAGGCCACTGCCTACTACCTGCACAAGCACCACGAAGGCCAGCGGCTGTATGTTTGCGGCACCGAGTCTTTGAAAGAGGAGCTGCGCAGCGAAGGCTTTACCGTTACCACCAACCTTGATGAGGTGGATTGCATCGTCATGGGCTTCGACACGGAGCTGACCTTCCAGAAGCTGCATGATGTCAGCTACCTGCTGCTGACCCGTCCCGAACTTCCCTACATTGCCACCAACCCCGACTTGGTATGTCCCACCGAGTTTGGCAGTGTGCCGGACTGCGGCAGCGTCTGCGGTATGATCTACAATGCCACCGGCAAGCGCCCCGTGGTCATCGGCAAGCCCAGTTCCCTGATGCCCGAACTGGCCATGGACAAGCTGGGTGTTTCCAAAGAGGAAACCTGCGTGGTAGGTGACCGGATCTACACCGATGTCAAATCCGGCCTGAACGCAGGCTGCGTAGGCATCTTGGTCATGTCCGGCGAGACAACCTATGAGATACTGGCCCAGTCCCCCGACAAGCCTCACCTGGTTTTGGAGAGCGCCCGGGAGATCCTGGATGTGCTGAAAACAATGTAATAAAAATAGGATGCCACTGGCATCCTATTTTTTTCTGTGTTATAATATGGTCGTTATCATAAATAAAGGGGAGTCATTATGGAAGTAACCAAAAAATCCCGGAAATTTTGGCTGTCGCTGGTGATCTTCAGTCTGGTAGGTCAGGTGGCATGGGTCGTGGAAAACATGTATCTGAATGTTTTTATCTACAAGATGTTCCATGCCTCCGCAGAGGCTATCTCCGCCATGGTAGCCGCCTCCGCAGCCGCTGCCACTGTTACAACCCTGCTGATCGGCGCGTTGTCCGATAAGATCGGCAAACGCAAGCTCTTCATCTGCCTTGGCTACATCCTTTGGGGCATCTCCATTTGGGGCTTCGCCGCCATCCGCCTGGATGTGATCAACGCAATTTTCCCCTCTGCCGCTTCCGCGGCATCTGTAGGTGTGGCACTGGTCATTATCCTGGATTGCGTCATGACCTTCTTCGGTTCTTCCGCTAATGATGCCTGCTTCAATGCCTGGTTGACTGATTCCACCGACGAGACCAACCGGGGTGCCGCGGAAGGCATTAATGCCATGATGCCGCTGGTTGCTATTTTGGTGGTATTCGGCAGCTTTATGTTCTGCGACCAGGATCTTCCCGAGACCTGGACGCTCATCTTTGGTGCCATTGGTACGGTGGTCACTGTGCTTGGTATTTTAGGGTTCTTCCTCATTGAGGATACCGCTGTGCGGAGCAGCGAAAACAGCAACTATTTTGCCAATATTTTCTATGGTTTCCGGCCTTCTGTCATTGGCGGCAACCGTTCCCTGTATGTGACCCTCGCCGCTTTGGCTCTGTTTAATATCTCCATCAGCATCTTCATGCCCTATCTGATTCTCTACTACACGGAAGCTTTGGGCATCGAAAACTATGTGCTGATCTTTGCTCCGGCGATCATAGTCGCCGCCGCATTTACCGGCCTTTACGGTAAAGTCTATGACCGTCACGGCTTTCGGGCAGCTGTCATTCCCACCATCGCTCTGTTGATGGGCGGTTATGTGGTGCTGTACTTCAGCACGCATATCGTCCCCGTCTTCCTGGGATCTCTCATTATGATGTGCGGCTACCTGGGTACAGGCGCTGTACTGGGAGCCATGGTCCGTGACCGCACGCCCGAGGGTAAAGCCGGTATGTTCCAAGGTCAGCGGATCATCAATCAGGTTCTGCTCCCCGGCATCATCGGCCCTGCCATCGGCGCTGCTGTACTGAAAAACGCGGAAACGATCCTCAACGACGACGGCACTACCTCTTTCATTCCTAACAAGAATATCTTCCTGGCAGCATTCATTGCCGGTATTGCTGTTTGGTTCGCTTTGGTCCCCCTGTTCCGAATGACCAAAAAGGAGAAATAATCATGTCGATGACCAAATTGACTACCACCCACGCCGAGTGTCTGTCCGGCACGCCCTGGCAGGCATATCCCCGCCCCCAGCTGAAACGGGACAGCTATTTGAATTTAAACGGCACCTGGGAGCTGGAAGCGGCCGGCTATCGTGGCACCGTCTTAGTTCCCTTCTGCCCGGAAAGCCCGCTGTCCGGTGTGGAAAAGCACTTCCCCGACGGTTCTGTTATGATCTACCGCCGCAGCTTTACGCTGCCGGAAAATTTTAACCGTGGCCGGGTGCTGCTGCACTTTGGGGCAGTGGATCAAATTGCCGAAGTTTATGTAAACCAAAAGCTGATCGGCACCCATGTCGGCGGTTATGAAAGCTTTACTTTTGATATCACAGATGCTTTGGAAGCAGAAAACGCCCTGGAAGTTCGGGTAATTGATGACCTGCGGGATCATATTCTTCCCTACGGCAAGCAGGTTTTAAAGCGGGGCGGTATGTGGTACACCCCGGTCTCCGGCATTTGGCAGACCGTTTGGCTGGAAAGTGTTCCTGAAAATTATGTAAACTCATTGGAAATTCAAGTCACTTTGGATTCGGCAATGATTACCGTTACACCGGCATTGGACGGTACTGTAACCCTGGAAGGCAGAGATTACCCGCTGATAGCCGGCAAGGCCGTGGTCACACCTGATGCGCCCCATCTTTGGACGCCGGAAGACCCTTATCTCTATCGTTTCACTTTAACCGCCGGAGAGGACTCGGTCGAAAGCTATTTTGCGCTGCGTACTTTGGAGACGAAAACCGTTAACGGCATCGCCCGCCTTTGTCTCAACGGAAAGCCTTACTTCTTCCACGGCCTGCTGGATCAGGGCTACTGGCCGGACGGACTCTTTACTCCCGCTGCACCGGAATGCTACGCCGAAGATATTTTGGCAATGAAAGCACTGGGTTTTAACACGCTGCGCAAGCATATCAAGGTAGAGCCGGAACAATTCTACTATGACTGCGACCGATTGGGTATGGTCGTCTTCCAGGATATGGTTAACAACGGCGACTACCGTTTTTTGCGCGACACGGTTCTTCCTACATTCCTTTCCCAAAAGCTAAGCGATAAGAAGTTCCATCCAGATCCCGCGACACGCAAAGCCTTCCTGGATGCCATGGAAGCCACTGTCAGCCAATTAAAGAACCATCCCAGCATCTGCTACTGGACGATCTTCAATGAGGCCTGGGGGCAGTTTGACAGCACCGCCGCCTACCGCCGGCTGAAAGAGCTGGACAGCAGCCGCTTTATCGACAGCACCTCCGGCTGGTTCCGGGGCAGTGAAAGCGATGTGGAAAGCCTGCACATCTACTTCGGCATGTGGCACAGAATAAAGCCCTCCGAAAAGCCTATCGTCCTCAGCGAATTCGGCGGATTCACCTACAGCGTAGAGGGCCATATTTTTAATCCTGATAAATCCTACGGTTATGGCACCTGCAAGACACCCGGCGAACTGAATCAGCAGTTGGATACGGTCTACCGGGAGCATGTAATCCCGGCCATCAAAAAAGGCCTATGCGCCAGTGTCTACACGCAGATCAGTGATGTGGAGGACGAAATCAACGGTCTTTTGACCTACGACCGCAAAGTCACCAAGGCAGACCCTGCAGTCATGAAGGCTATCGCCGCTGATCTGCAATCAGCCTTGCAGGCGTAACTTTTTCCTGATCAGCCGGTAAAGCAGCATTGCGCCAAAGCTCACGGGTATCCAAAGCAGACTGTAGACCAGGCAGATCTGCCCGTGGTAGTTAAAGGGCATGCGACGGTAATCCCACACGCTGTAATCCCGGTTAGCCAAAAGGCCGGCCGCCAGCTCTACAAATGTTATGATTCCGGCTCCCACCAGGCAGCGCAATGCCATCGGGATCCGGGGTTTTACTTCTTCCAGCTTCCCTAAAAGCAAAAAACAGATCCCGCCGGCCACAAACATGCTGATGTGGCTTCTGCCGCGCCATAAATATTCCAAGCCCACATATCCGGTCCCGCCCAGGAAGAAAACAGCCACTTGCTTTATAAAAAACATTCTTCATCACCCCAGGATATCTTTCCCAAAAAATCCAAAAAAATTCGAAGATTTTACTTGACAAACAGCATTGTTTTGGATATAATAACGAAGCTGATTTCGGCAAAAGCCGAAGTCACTTGACCATATGGCGGCATAACTCAGTTGGTAGAGTAGCCGGTTCATACCCGGTATGTCATCTGTTCGAATCAGATTGCCGCTACCAGGCCCGTTGGTCAAGCGGTTAAGGCACCGCCCTTTCACGGCGGTAACATGGGTTCGATTCCCGTACGGGTCACCAGAAAAGAAACACCATTTGTCTACCAGGCAAATGGTGTTTCTTTTCAACTAAATCCGTCCTTTCGGACGGAATTAATCCCACTTTTGTGGGATGAAATCACTCCGTGATGAAATCCGACTTTGTCGGGAAAAGGACGGATTTAATTTCATCTGCAAAGCAGATTTCATCCGAGTGAAACGAGGATTTCATCGCGCTTGCGTGATTTCATTGAAAATCTTTGAAATCTGTACTGTAATATAATTCACTAAAAGGAGGGCTGTTTATGAGGTTATATAGACCTGTTGGACAGGCAGAATTGGATTTAATTGCAAAAACGGATTACACGGAATATCCTCCAAGACTTCCCG
>JAZNLC010000241.1:0-2337 GCA_045578895.1 Faecousia sp.
CATCCTCCCCGGAAAGGCAACTGCCTTCTTCGGCGAAAAATGCGCTGCCCAGCATTTACGCAGGACAGCGCGTGAATTTCATTTTCTTAGTTCTTGCAGTAAGCCCCAGCGGTCTGGGCAGCTACCTTGGCGTTGTTGAACACCAGGCGGATATTGGATGCCAGGCTGTCGCCGCCGGTAAGCTCTGCCACCCGGGCCAGCAGGAAGGGTGTGGTCTGCTTGCCGTGAATGCCCTTTTCGTTGCATTCGGAAATGGCCTGGTCGATGGCTGCGTTGATGGTTTCCAGAGGCATGGCATATTCCTCGGGAATGGGATTGGTCACCAGCATACCGCCCTTCATGCCCAAGTCGTTCTGGGCCTTAAAGGCAGCGGCCAACTCTTCGACGGTGTCGATGCGGTAGTCCACCTGGAAGCCGGACTGGCGGGTATAGAAGGCGGGCAGCTCTTTGGTACCGAAGCCAATAACCGGAACACCCTTGGTCTCCAGATATTCCAGAGTCAGGCCCAGATCCAAAATGCTCTTGGCACCGGCGCAAACGACCATAACGGGAGTCTGTCCCAGCTCTTCCAGGTCAGCGGAAATATCCATAGTGGTTTCCGCACCCCGGTGGACACCGCCGATACCGCCTGTGGCAAAGATCTTGATGCCGGCCATGTGGGCAATGATCATAGTGGTGGTGACAGTGGTAGCGCCGTCTTCGCCCCGTGCGCAGAGAACAGCTAAATCGCGGCGGGAAGCTTTGGCAATGGCCTGGCCCTTTTTGCCGAAGTACTCGATCTCTTCGGCGCTGAGACCGGCCTTCAGGCGGCCGCCGATAATGGCGATGGTTGCGGGAACGGCACCGTTTTCCCGGATGATCCGCTCCACATTCAGCGCGGTCTCCACATTTTGGGGATAGGGCATACCGTGGGAGATAATGGTAGATTCCAAAGCGACAACGGGCTTTCCTTCGGCCAAAGCCTGAGCAACTTCGGGATTGATATCCAGATATTTGTTGAGCATCATTTGTATCACCTTTCATTATTTCATTCGGCTCTTAACAGCCGTTGCACTCATTGCGGGGTTAATGGTTTGCTGGGATTCCATAGCGATGGAGGCGGCTGCCAAACCGGCAGTGGCAGTCCTGCGCAGGTCATAGCCCTCCAAATAGGACCATACCAAAGCGGCAGTAAAGGCATCGCCGCAGCCGGTGGTGTTTACATTTTTTCCGGGCAGGTTGGCAAGCCAAAATGCCTGATTTCCGTCCGTGCAGTATACGCCGTCAGAACCCATGGAAAGGAATACCTGCCGGATACCCTTTTTCAGCAAAGCCGCCGCGGCTTTTTCCACATCGGCTTTCTCCCGGATGGGAACACCGGAAAGAAGCTCTGCCTCCAGCTTGTTGGGCTTGAGCGTGTGGATCTTGGAGAGGATCGGAAAGAGCTTCATGGCCTTTGCGGTGGATACCGGATCGCAGAACAGAGGCGGGGTACAGTTTTCCGCCAAATAGATCAGGGATTCTTCCGGGATATTAGCATCTAAGATCACAGCCTTCGCGTTTTGGAGCAGGGGAAGGTTGGCTGCCAGGTAGCTCGGGGTGATCTTTTTGCAGACTTCCATATCGGAAAGGGCCAATGCCATTTCGCCGTCCTTGTCTGCAATGTATAAATAGGTAGAAGTGGGTTGATCCGCGGCTTTCAGCGCGTGGCTGATGTCAATGCCAAGCTCCGCGCAGGAGGAAACGATGCGTTGGCCGTGCACATCATCACCAAAGGCGGTTAAAAGCCGTACATCCGTGCCCAACAAAGTCAAATTGTGGGCAATATTACGACCGACACCACCAAGGCTCATGTGGATAGCGCCGGGATTGGAGTCCGCGGCTACCAGCGGGGCAAAAGATTGACCGCCGATGTCGATGTTCACACCACCGACCACGACTACATAGCTGCCGGAACGCAGAACATAGCCTTTGCCGGCAATATAGCCCTTCTTGATCAGGTTGGAAATATGCACAGCTACGGAGCTGCGGGTGATTCCCAATGCGTCTGCCAGGTCTTGCTGGGGGATCATGGGGTCGGATTCAATGAGCTGCAGGATCTGCCGTTCCCGCTGGGTCATACCATCACCGCCTAAACTTAAGTTGTATTACTAATCATAAGTTTAGTATACCGTTGCCTGTTTGTCAATAGGAAAGTATGAAAATCTTTCTATGTCGATAAATGATCGTTTAGCGGTGCAAAGCCTCCCTTGTCAAAGGGAGGGGGACCGCGTAAGCGGTGGAGGGATTCATCGCCCACAGGGCGATATGCTGCTTTGCAGCATGGAATCCCCCAGTCAAAAATCAAAGATTTTTGCC